>JAFGCA010000549.1 GCA_016932895.1 Sedimentisphaerales bacterium
ACTCGAACAGTACCGGCTTCCCCGATGCCAAACCTGTGGTAAGACTCAGGCATGAGCAATCTGCTGACTCCGCACGACGTCGATCAACTATTGAGGTATCCGAACGGCCGTTCTGCGCGTCTGGCCCGCGAAGGCAAGCTGCCGTGCATCATCTTGCCAGATGGGGAAGTGCGCTTCGACCAAGATCAGATCGAGCAGACCCTGGCGGCGCATGCCCGACAAGTGTTCGCTCCCCAAGGGGGTAGTCGATGACCGCCACAGCCACATCGCGGGGCGGCAACGGCGACGGCCACGAGCCCGCGGCCGCTCCGCGCAACGAATGCAATGTCCTCCAGCTTGGCAGGTGGTCAGCCATGCCAACACTAGTTCGTGACTCGGGGGCAGTTAAGGAACTCACGCTTGCAGCGGGCCGGTGCTTTGTGGTGCTTGTCGCCGGAGCTTCGTGGCGAGATGGCGGGGTAATCACTGTGAGCCAAACCACCCTGGCGGAGAAGGTCGGCCTGAGTGAGCGCTCCGTGGGTCCGGCGTTAGCTCTGCTGGAGAAGCTGGGCCTCATTCGTAGGCTGCATCAAGGCGTTGGGAAACTCGGGGATGCGTCAACATATCAAATCGTCGTCGGGCCCGTGAATCCGAAGCAGGCTTCAGTTACTGACTCATTCGCGAACAGGAAGGCGGCTTCCGGTACTGGCGTGAACCGGAACCAGGATTCAGATACCGGCCGCAACGTGTCGGAAGGGGTACCAGAAGATGCACGTACGGGTGCCGGAAGTTCGGCGTCAAAGTATCGGAAGCTAGCTTCCGACCATTCAGAGTATTCTTCAGAGTATTCTTCAGAGACACAGAGTAACCTCCCTCCGGGAGGTTCGTCGCCGCGTCGCCAGACGGCGGCGCCTGGCGCCCCTCCATGCCCAATCGAGGAAGTGACTGACGAGACAATTGACGACTTGGCGGCAATCCTCGGCGTCCGCATCAATATGGAAAGCGCACTCGACGAGGCCCGCCAGGCGATTGCGTGCGCCGGTTTACAAGCGGTTCGCCGCGAGGTCGAAGCGCAGGCCACCCAACTCAAGGATCGCTGTGGGGCATGGGGCGCCTGGCGCCGCGCCCTCGCTGATGCGCGGGCGGGTGCAAGGGGTAACCGATGACCCCCAACGAGCAGGCCGTTCTCGACAGAATTGAGGTGCTATCGTGAAACACCCGCCACTGATGAAGCAACGGACGTTCGTCAGCGTTACCCAGTTTTCTGGGCTGCAACTCGCGGCGCATGGTCATACCCTTCACTTCCAGACCGGCGCCGCCGCGAACGTGGTGACTGCAGCGGCAAACCAGCTTCGCACGGCCGGGGCCGCGTTTGACGTTCAGAGCGTCGTCAACACCAGCGGAGAAGGCGGGATCGTGCAGGTATCGAAGGACACCCTTCTCGTGAGTCCCGGTACCGGCAACCCCGAATTGGTCGAAGTCGGAGTAACCGGCTTCATGGCCTTGAAGATGAGCAACGGCGGCGACGACATCCGGCACTTGATGGCGGTTCCATCCGCCTGGGATCGAAACCACCCGATTCGCGTCCGGGTTCTGTGGTCGAGCGAAGCCGCGGCGGTTGGCGATCGAACGATCGACTGGAAAGTCCTCTATCGCAGTCTGACGCCAGGGGACGCGATTCTAGCCCCGGTCGCCGCGCTCGATACTCCGATTCCAGTGGGCTCGGTGCCGACAGGCGTCACGCGCGCATTCGAAACAACCGGTTGGGGCGTGCTCAACGGGCATACGATTCCAGACGATGCCTTGGCCATTGCCTTGTGCTTTGAGATGGACGCGCACCATGTGTCCTTTACGGAGTCGAAGTTCTTGCTGGGTGCCGAATTCGAGTACAGCCCGCGAGTCTCTAGGCGTTCGATGCTTTCGGAGGCGCAGCCATGGACAGCCTGACAGCCGATGAACGACAGATTCTCGAAGACGCCAAGCGGCGCGGGTACTACCTGCGCTCGGGCTTCAGGCTTCAACCACTCGCAGAATGGCGGCGGTGGTGCCGAGAAAACAACCGGCCCTGCATCGTCGCTATTCGCGGGGCCCGTGACGGCCGGATTGAACGTGATGGTCAACTTATCGCGACGGTTCCGCTTGCCGAGTTGGAAGAGGCGGCGTCGCACATTGTTGAGCGTGAACGAATGGAATCGCCTCGCCGTGGTTGCGAGCACAATCGGTGCTATGCACCCAGAGGTGGATTATGAATCCAATGTGGATGATTTTACAGGAACTCCTCAACTATGGCACAAACATCGCTGCGAACGTCCGCGCAGAACGCCTAGGTCGCGAAGGCGCCGAGGCAATGGGTACCCCCGAGCAATATCAGACTACCGAGTTTCGGGACACCTTCCAGCCGTTTGATTATGGCAGCCTCAATCAGAACGTCGAAGATTACATCAGATCCGGTGAAGTGGACGGCCGTGCCCTGGCCGGCGAAGTCGGCGGCTTCTTCAGCGACGCATCGACGAACGCATTTGAGCGATCATCGCTGGCCGACATCGCGGCGGGATCGGACGCGCGAACACAGTCTCGGATTCAGCAATCGGTCGGTTCAGGGTTGGCCCGCGGTCGCGGCCTTGACGAACTCAGCGACGCCCTGGAAGCTCAAGCATATCAAGAAAATGTCACGCGCGGCGGCCAGGCTCTTAGCGTGCAGGCGGAAGCCGAGAACCTTCGCAACCAGACCGACCTCGCCCGCGCTGGCGCACAATCTCAGGCGCTAATGACTGGGACGAGCCTACAGAACGAGTTGACAAAACTTGGTGCGATGATGAAAGGTCAAATCGGGCTCGCCCAAAGTGACCAAGCACTGCGCGAAGCCCTCGCGCAACTCAGTAGCGAGCAAGCGAACGCTGAGCGTGCAATGGGACTGAACGTCGCAAAAGGCCAGACCATCGCGGGTGTTCCCGTTTCGCCATACTATACGCGTGCAGGTTCTGATTGGATGCAATATCAGGCCATGCAGCCCAAGAGCGGCGGATTCGGACTGACCGGCGGCATCG
>JAFGCA010000550.1 GCA_016932895.1 Sedimentisphaerales bacterium
GACAAGGAAGGCAACGTGCTGCCGCCCAAGCCCAAGCCCGAGCCGACCGGCATACGATGTTACAAGTGCAAGCAGGGTGAGCTGGTGATTCGCCAGAGCAAGCGCGGGCCGTTCCTGGGCTGCAACAAATTCCCCCGGTGCCGGACCATCGTCAGCGTCAAAGCCGTCGAAACGCTCAAGGAACTCCAGACCCAGGGCCAGTGGCCGCCGGAATCACCGGAAAAGGCCAAAGAAATCCTCGACCAATTCAAAACCTCCAAGAGCAAATCCAAAGCCAAGTAGCGAAGTGGTCGCAGGGGTATCCCGTCGTTGTCCTTGACCGGGTTGCCGGCATCCTCGTTATACCGAAGCGCCCGGGCAGGCCCATCGGTCTTGCCCTGCGCGGTTTCCTCTGCGGTAGCTGGGGATTGCAGCGTCACCGCTCCTATTCCCGCGTGGCTTGTTTTCCTGTGGTTTCGCCGGTACAATATGCGCCGTCGCCAACAGGCTCTAATAGGTAAAGGCATCGCACATGGCCAAGAAGGAAAACACCGAAGCCCAGCCGCTCGAAACGGTCGAGCCGATCGGCAAGCGCGTCCTCATTCGCAAGGATGAGGACAAGAAAGAGACCAAGGGCGGCATCAAGCTGCCCGACAACATCGAAATCCCCACGATTACCGGACGCGTCGTCGCCGTCTCGGCCGAGATCGAGACCATGCCCGAGATTCCCCTGGTGCGCTACGACAAGGTGCTCTTCAATCCCAAAGGAGCCATCCCGGTCGATTTCGAGGGCGACAACCGTCTCTTCGTCGTGGAGGTCGAAAACGTCGTCGCCGTCTTCCGCAAGGCCTGACACCGCGCGATGCCGCCATTCTGGTCCTGCGTCTTTTCTCTGAGTATGTCATCAGCGTCCTAAGGCCTTGCGTTTTACGCTTTCGAACGCGGTTTTTCTCGTCGTTTTCGAACCCGCACGGGAACTTTTCAGGGCCGCGGTGCGACTTACGAGGGGAAAGGTAAACATGTGGACCAGAGCCCAGGCAGAATTGCGGCAACTGTGGGAACAGACGCGTGACAAAGTCAGGGCGTATATGTTCTGCGCGTGCAGCGACTGGAACGATGCCGACGATCTGGCGCAGGAGTGTTACCTGCGAGCCTTGCGAAACTGGGACCTTTTCGACGGTCGGGGCAGCCGGCAGGCGTGGCTGTTCGTTATCGCCCGGAACACGCACATCGACTGGCTGCGCCGACAGACGACACGGCGAAAAATCCGCGCAACGGAGGGCGAGGTCGGCGTTCGCACGACGCCGACGACGTACGAGCGGGATGAGATCGAGATGCTGTGGGAGGCCTTGAATGCTTTGCACCGGGATCACCGGGAGGTGATTCACCTGCGGTTCGCCGCCGGTCTGAGCTATGCGGAAATGGCCGAGGCCCTGAACGTGCCGGTCGGGACCGTGCGATCCCGCCTGCATCGTGGTTTGAAGATGTTGCGAAGAGGAGTTCTGCAAAATGGAGATTAGGCTTATATTCTCTAAGGAAATCGTTGGTTTGATTTCCTTGAAGACGAGACTTGCATTCCAATATGCAGAGCACTCAGGTTCTCGGGAGGAAAAATCACGAAAGAAATTTTTCCTCCCTAAAGTAAGCCTAATCTCCATTTTGCAGAAGTTCAGTTGCGAAGACAGATTGAGGAATAGACCATGGAGCGCGAGCGAATAGAACGTCTGGCGATGGATTCGGCCCTGGGTGAGTTGAGCGAGGACGCGGCGGCCCTTCTCGAGGCGTACCTGGCAACGAATGCACCGGCGCGCGAGTGGGCCCGCCGGATGCGGTGCGCATGCGAAGCGGCGCACCGGGTGGTCTCGACGAAGACGCGTACGCCTGCCGAGAGAATTCCCTCTTCACCGGCAACGCCTCGTCTGCCTTGGCGCATGATCTGCCCGACCCTGGGGCGCTGGGCCGCCGTCATACTCTGCGCGCTTGTGATGGGCGCGGCGGCAGGCCGGTGGTCGAAGCCCCGGGACGTATCCCCAGCGGGTGCGCCGGTGACGGTGGTGCAGGGGGCGCCCGCGGCCAGGGGCTGGGACCGGCTTGTCGGCGAGACCGGGCAAGGTTTCTGGCGTGCCAGGGCCCTGGCTCTGGTCCGGTCCGAGTCGTCCCGGGCCCAACCGTCAACTGCAGGGGAGAACCTGTGGGACAAATACCGACGATATGTTAGGGAGCAGAGCGATGGGTAATCGAGTCAAGACAATCAGTCTGCTGGTGCTGTGCCTGGCGGGAGTTCATCTTGTCGGGTGTTTTCCGGACAACTCCCTCGAATGGTCGGACGACGGTTTGTGGGGCCTGCTGCGCGTGAGGGGGAGTCTCTTTCTCGTAGACGGTGAAAGTGGTCGGCTCACGCCCATCGAGCCCGATAGGGTGAGCCATATGCCCGCCATCTCTGCCGACGGAGGGCACATCGCGTACGTCAAAGGCTTTCCCTGTGAGAGCGTCGAAGAGGGCCTGAAGCTGTTTCCGCCCCCCGTGGCTCGAATGATCCGGAACGACGCGCGGCAGCTCGAACAGAGAATCCTGGCCGGCCTCGTCGCACCTGGCGATTTGCCGGAGGACAGGGACGAGAAGCTGGGGTATTCGGATTCCTATCTTCACTGGGTGATTCGCTGCATGTGTGTCGATCCCGGCGCGGCTCTGGTCGAGAGGCTCGGACCTTCGAAGCTCGGCGAGTGCGAGCAGCTTGAGATCGGCTTCAATCGTTTGTTGGTCGCGCCTCGGGCCCGGCTGCAAGAACGAAAGGTCCTCGTGACCATGCCGCTTGGCATGTTCCGGCCGCGCTTTGCACCGGACGGACGTCATATTGCCTATTTGATGCCCATGCCGCACGATGAGGACCAGGCGATATTGTTCCTGGCGTCGGTCGATGGGAGAATCGACGCCATGGAGGTAACCGCCAGCGTGGCCATCGGGTACGACTGGCGTCCGGACGGCAAGGCGCTGGCGTACATCAAACGGGACGGCGATCCCATCCTGGGCACGCTGGAAGAAAAGGTGGTCGTCGGCGACGACGGTTTCGCGCTCAACAAGCCTGCCGAGGCGACGGACGGGGATTCGCTCGGCACGAGCCGGGCAACGCAAACGGGGCGCCAACTGGTAGGGACCCTGTTTCAGCCGACGATGCACGTGGAATACGGGCTGGACGGCCGGATGATTCTGTCCAGTGCGGCCGCGGCCGTCCCCACGACGGAACTGGACGAGCCCGACTATTCGCTGTTTTGCTACGACCGTCTCACCGGCACGGTGACCAACATTCTGCCCGGTGTGCTGCGGAGCCAGGCGAGCCAGAACATGAACTTCTTCCGTCTCTCTCCCGACGGCCGGCGCCTGCTGGTTCCGCTCAGGCACAACCGGTTCGCCGTCTACGAGCTGGGCTCGAATGAAGCGACCTTCCCCTGCGAACAGGACGAGGGCTTCGGTGTGGACGAAATGCCCGACTTCGTGCCCACCTGGAAGGGGAACAACCGCATCGCGGCTTTGGTTTCCGAGAATAGCCATCTGCTTGGCGACGCCGAGGAGCCGGCTCGCCGCAAGGAGATCGTCCTGATCGACACGCAGGGGCAGCTAAAGAGCGTTCTCAGCAGGGATTGGCCCGACGAGGCCATTCCCAAGGACGTGCAGGACAAGGTGGATGACGCCCGGTTACAATAGCAAAATAAAAACGTAAATAGCAGAATTGCGGAATCACCGCGCCGCGGCGATGACCTCCTTGCGCTTTCGTATTGCTATTCACATTTTGATCTTCTCAACGGTTCATGATCCGATGGCGGCTTTGAGAATGTCGACGGCCACCGATGAGGGCATGGCCTTCTGGGCGGCTTCGACGGCTCGGGCCGCCTCTTGTGCGCGCCCCATGTGGTGATAGACATAGGCCAGGAGGAACTGTAGTTGCGGTGCGTTGCTGTCCTTGAGGCATTGCTCCAGGTCGGCCCGCCGCTGCTCGAATCGCGCCGGCCCGCCGGCGGCCTTGATGATGTGGGCCTGCGTCAGTGCCGACTGCGGATTCAGTTCGAGCGCCCGGGCCAGGCACAGCGAGCTGGTGACGTACTCGCCGGCGGCGAACAGCGCGATGCTCCTGCCCAGGTGCGGGATCGCGTTGCCTGGTTCGTAGGCCGAGGCCCGCGTGAACGACTCGGCGGCGTGGTAGTAGCGGCCTTGCTGCACGAACGAGCGGGCGGCGTGCATGTGTCGCTCGAAGTCGCTCGTGCCGTGTTGGCGATTCTGGATCTCGGACAGTGGATCGATTCCGGCCGAAGGCGCGACTGGCGAATCCGCAGTCGTAGGGTGGGTTGTCAACGCACGCGTGAAGGCGTTCGGGGCACGAACTGATACCCGGCCCGGCGAAGAAGGGTCGGTGCGGCTCGGGGCGGGTCCGTCGCTTGCGCGGCCGACCCAGGTGATGCCGTTGGCGCTGCGGTAGCTGTTGGGTGCGTCGCCGGCGACGTTCCCGGGCGAGGTTGCGCTGCCCACGGGCCGTCCCGCGCGCTCGCCGGAGGAACGCTGCAAGAGATTCGACGACGTATCGAGCTGGCGCGCGGTCTTCTCGACGCGCCGGAAGCTGGACAAGGCGTCCGATGTTTTGATGTCGTTTGTTGCGCCAGGCTTCGGGGCGTCAGGCGGGAACACGCTGTCGATCCCGTTCGGGCGTGCGACGCCGGCGAGCCCCCGTTCATCACCGATTGCAGCGGTAGGGCGGGTCCTCAACCCACGCGTCAGGACTGTAGAGTCGCGCGACCCCGTCTCCGGGGCCTGCGGCCTTGATGCTGCCACGGCGTCGTTCGATCGTGAGGGCTCCGTGGGTTTGAGAGGCGTTTGCCCGGGCCATTCGGCGTTTTGGGATTCCAAGCGCTCCGGGAAAGGGTCTCCGCGTACCGGGGTCCCTAAAATCGTTCTGCCTTCTGCTGTTTGCCCGTTCCCTGTCGTTGTCGGCGTTAGCTCCAGGGCCGGCCGATTCGCCGGGGTACTTTCGAGTTGGCGAAAGGTGTCTTCCGGCATCACAGTTTCTCTTGGCCGCTGCGACGCGCGCCGCTCGACGGGGGCCGGGGCGGACCCGGACGAGAGGGCCTTCCAGGTCTGCAACGAGGGACTTGAGGCGGACCGGTTCCCCAGTTGCTCCCACATTCTCCAGTCTGTCACCGGTGTGGCCGGCGCTACCCGGGGCTGCACTACAGGCGTCGCATTCATGGCCGATGCCTGCATCAGCGGCGCCGAATCGGCGGTCCGTGCGGCGCCGATCTTGGCGACCGTTCCCGTCGGCGAGTAAAACGTGCCGGAGGGGCGCGAATACCCGCCTGACTCCGGCACCGCCGAGGCTCTCAAAAAGGAATCGAGCGACGTCGAGCCGAGCGTTCCCTGAAACCTCGTCGGCGATTGGTAGGGGACGGGGGCACGAAACTGCCTGGCCCCGCTGACGTTGCCGGTGACGATGAGGTTGCCGCTGTCGCTGGTGGCGCCGGGCGTGCGGACGGCGCTGCTCTGATAACTGCTCGGGGGCACGTTCGGCGGACCGATGGGGTTCGCGACCGATGAACTGATGTACGTTGCGAGCACACCGGCCGGTAGGAAAAGGGGCACTACGAACACCAGCAGGCACCGGAGCCGCCGGCCGGGAGAAACGGCGCGGCCGGCGGGACTTCGTCTGCCTGCAATCGCCGTGACATTGGTTGATCGTACGAATCGTATGTTCTTCATGGCGTCAGTCCCATTCGTGAAGACACCGGCATAGTCGGATCCCCATGCTCCTACTCGGGGACCGCCTTGCCTGTGATCTCCAGGCGTACTCCTGTCGGGGCCAACGCATCCGTGCTGCGGCCGTTGGTTTCGATACCACCTACTGCGCCGTGTAGGTGGGCGGCTTGGCCCAACCCAGCTTCGTCGCCAGCGTGTCCCAGCGCGTCCGCAACGGGTTGTTCACCACCAGGAAGCTGCTGTTTTCCCTCACGACTCGGACCCGGTCGTCGGGAGACAGCCCCACGGAGACTTGCCCGTCAATGCAGGCGGTTGTGCCCTCGTTGACGCGTGTGCAGCGAATCTCGACTTCGCTGCCGGCGTCGATGACGATGGGCCGAAAGCTCAGCGAATGCGGGCAAATCGGCGTGATGACCATCGCCTCCATCGAGCCGGCCAGGATGGGCCCGCCGGTCGAGAGGTTGTAGGCGGTCGAGCCGGTGGGCGTCGAGACGATCAATCCGTCTCCGACGCAACTGGCGACGTGCTGTCCGTCCACGGCGATCTGCAGCTCGATCACGCGAAAGGGCGGTCCGGCCGCGATGAACACGTCGTTCACCGCTTTCGAATAGAACTTCTCACCGCCCGCACCAGGCGCCTCGGCGACGTGACAGCCGAGCATCATCCGTTTCTCGATCGGCGCCTGGCCCGAGAAGATGTTCCCGCACTGGCTCTTAAACTCGCTGACGCTGAATTCGGCGAGAAAGCCCAGCTTGCCGAAGTTGACGCCGATGACCGGGACCTTGGCTTCGCTCAGGGCGCGCGCCGCCGAGATGATGCTGCCGTCGCCTCCGAGCACGACGGCGAAGTCGCTCTCACGGATGACCTCGGCCGTGCACTTCTCGAGGTAGCAGCCACAGATAATCTGCGCCTCACCCTTCAGAAAATCCGAGAAGTCCTCAATGGCTTCGGCCACCGGACCCTTCTTGGGGTCGCCGAATATGACCAGCCTGGGTAGGGGCTTTTTCTGCCTCATTTGCGTTTGCGCTTACCGGGTTGAGTTGCGAGCATTTCCTTTGCCGTTTTGACTATTTCATCGGCATTTATCCCGGCCTGCATAAGCTGCGCGCTGCGGGAATCCTGGCCGATGAAACGCCTCGGCGCGCCGAGCACGCGAATGTTGCCGACGTCGTGGCCTGCGGCCGCTACGGATTCGAGCACGGCCGAGCCGAAACCACAAGCCACAAAGTGATCTTCGACGGTGATCAAGGCCTTGTCCCGGGCCAGCAGACCGGCGAACTTCTCGTCCACCGGAGCGGCAAAGCGCGCGTTAATCACATCGACGGCGATCTTTTCGGAACTGAGCGTGTCGGCCGCCTTTAGGGCCTCCGCCAGCATGGTGCCGTAGGCGGCGATGGCCAGGGTCGACTTCCTGCCCCGCCGGACCACCACGCTCTTGCCCGCCTCGAAGGGTTTCTCGGACGCTGCCCGCACATTCTCTTCCGGCGGAACCGACTCTTTGGGATACCGAACGACAACCGGCTGCCTCTGCTGCAAGGCGAACTGGAGGGCCCCTTTCATCTCGACCGCGTCGGCCGGCGCCGTCAGAATCATGTGGGGCAGCATGCGCAGATAGCCGACGTCCATCAGCCCGTGATGGGTCGCGCCGTCGGAACCGACCATGCCCGCGCGGTCCACGCAGAAGACCACCGGAAGATTCTGCAGCGCCACTTCCTGGAAGATCTGATCGAAGCTGCGTTGCAGAAAGGTCGAGTAAATGCAGACCACGGGTCGCAGCCCGCTCTTGGCCAGGCCCGCCGCGATGTCCACCGCGGCGCTTTCGGCAATGCCGACATCGTAAAACCGCTCGGGGAATTGCTTGCGAAATTCGACCAGGCCCGTACCGTCGCACATGGCCGAGGTAATGGCGATGATGCGGTCGTCTTTCTCGGCCATCTCGGTCAGCGCGTCGCCGAAGGCCTGGGTGAAGCTCTGGCGATGAGGCACGGCGGTCGATTCCACGCTATCGCCGTTGATCTTGAACGGGCCGGTCGAGTGGAACTTCGTCGGCCCCTTGTCGGCCGGACGGAACCCTTTGCCCTTCTTCGTGTAGACGTGCAGCAGGACGGGATGGTCCACCTCGCTGAGGGTCCGGAACAGTTTTGTCAGCGATTCGATGTCGTGCCCGTCCACGGGGCCGAAGTAGGGGATGTTCAGGCTCTCGAACAACTGGCTGGGGGGCAGGACCATGCGGATGCTCTTTTTGATTCGCTCTACGGCCTCATCCATGCTGCGGCCGATGCCCGGCACGTGCTCGAGGATGTTCTTCGTCGTCCGGCGCAGCTCCTCGTACGTATGGGTGAGCCGGACCCGCGAAAACACCTTGGCGACCGCCCCCACGGTCGGGTCGATGGCCATGCTGTTGTCGTTCAGCACGATCAGCATCTGCCTTTTGACCAGTCCGAGGTTGTTCATCCCCTCGAACGAAGTGCCGTTGACGATACTGGCGTCTCCCACCACGGCGACGACCTTGGACGCCGGTGGTTCGGGCTTCTGATGATCTCGCCCGGGCGGTTTCGGTCCGGACTCGCTGCTTTTGGCCTTGAGTCGCTCGCCCAGCGCCATGCCGACCGCGGTCGCTATGGACGTGCCGGCGTGGCCCACGGTGAACTGATCACAATCGCTCTCGGCCGGATTGGGAAAACCGCTGATGCCCTCCACGTGCCGCAGACCCGCAAAACCGGACTTGCGACCCGTGATGATCTTGTGCGTGTAGCACTGGTGGCCCACGTCCCACAACAGCTTGTCCCGATGGAAATCGAAGACACAGTGCAGGGCCAACGTCAGTTCCACCGCGCCCAGGTTGCTCGCCAGGTGTCCTCCGGTCTTGCTGATCGAATGCAGCATGAACTGGCGAATTTCCTCGGCCAACTCCTCCAACTCGGCGACGGAGAGCTTCTTCAAATCCGCCGGACCGTTGATTTTATCCAGGTGCTTACTCATGAACGAAACCATCCTCAACGAAGCTTCAAGAACGCCCCATTGTAATCGAAACCGAGCGGCCTCGCAGCCAAAACCCGATTTCCCAGAAAATTTAAGCTCCGGCGGCCCTTTCGGTTCGCTCTATCTGGGGCCGAGCCGCCGTGCCGGGCAAAAAACCGCGCCCTCCGGCTCCTGCGGAGGCGTTTTTGTCAGCTCAAGTCCGTGCATCAAAGCGGGCGGCGCAGCGCCGCATAACCGGCCCGGCTGGATTCGACCGTTCGAGCGATTAACAACGCACCGGTTGACGAAGGGCGGTCGCTTCACTATGCTTACTACTTTCCGTTGGCCCACGACTCGTTGGGCGGCACTAACCTGTCAATACTGTCGAGAGACTTCGCAATGTTGAAGAGAACGCATAATTGTGGCGAGCTTCGCCTGGACGACAAGGGCCGGCAGGTCGTTTTGGCCGGCTGGGTGCAGTCGTATCGGGACCATGGAAACCTGGTATTCTTCGATCTGCGGGATCGGGAGGGGCTGACGCAGTTGGTCTTCGATCCCGAGATACAGGCCGAGGCGCACAAACTGGCCCGCACGATACGTTGCGAGTGGGTCCTCGCGGCGTCCGGCACGGTGCGTCCGCGCGGCGAAGGCCTGGAGAATCCGAAGCTGGCGACCGGCCAGATCGAGGTTGTCGTGGACCGGCTCGAGATTCTCAACGTGGCCAAGACGCCGCCCTTCGAACTCGATGCCGCCTCCAGGACGAACGAGGAGACCCGGCTCACCTATCGCTACATGGACCTGCGGCGCTCCGAGATGCAGCGCCGGCTCAGCGTCCGCCATCGCGTTACGACGCTGGTGCGTCGGTATTTCGACGAGCAGGGGTTCTGGGAAATCGAGACCCCGATGCTGGCCAAGAGCACGCCCGAGGGCGCGCGGGACTTTCTCGTGCCCAGCCGGCTGCTTCGCAACTGTTTCTACGCTCTGCCCCAGTCGCCCCAATTGTTCAAGCAGATTCTCATGGTCAGCGGCATCGACAAGTACTTTCAGATCGTACGCTGTTTTCGCGACGAGGACCCGCGGGCGGACCGCCAGGCGGAGTTTACCCAGATCGACGTCGAGATGAGTTTCGTCGATACCGACGACGTCATCGGCGTCCACGAGAATCTGGTCGCGCGCATCTGGAAGGAGATTATGGGCGTGGACGTGGCGCTGCCCATGCAGAGAATGTCGTACCGGCAGGCCATGGCCGATTACGGGATCGACCGGCCCGACCTGCGCTTCGACATGAAGCTCAAGGACGTCTCCGACCTGGCGGCGCAGAGCACGTTCAAGGTCTTCACCTCGACGATCGAGAACGGCGGAATCGTCAAGGGCCTCTGCGCGCCGGCCGGGGAGAAATACTCCCGCAGCGACATCGAGAAAACCCTGACGGCCTTCGTGGCCGACTACGGCGCCAAGGGACTGGCCTGGTGCAAGGTCAAGATGGAAAACGGCGAGCCCACGTTCATCGGAGGCATCGGCAAGTTCTTCACCGGCGAGCTGAAAAACCAGTTGATCGAGCGCTTTGGGGCCAGGGACGGGGACGTGATGATGTTCGTCGCCGACAAGGAAAACATCGTCAACAAGGCCCTGGCGCCGTTGCGTTGCCGGCTGGCGAAGGACCTGGAGCTGTACGATCCGAACAGTTTCGCGTTTGTGTGGGTGGTCGATTTCCCGCTCTTCGAATGGAACGAGGACGAGAAGCGCTACGATTCGCTGCACCACCCGTTCACGGCGCCGGTGCCCGAGGATCTGGAGAAGCTCGAGAGCGATCCGGCGGGGATCTGCTCCCAGGCCTATGACATCGTCGTCAACGGCAGCGAAATCGGCGGAGGCAGTATTCGTATCCATCGGCCCGACGTGCAGCAGAAAGTCTTCGACCTGCTGAACATTTCGCGGCAGCAGGCGGAAGACCGTTTCGGGTTCTTCCTCAAGGCGCTGGACTACGGGGCGCCGCCGCACGGTGGGATTGCCTTCGGCCTGGACCGGCTCGTCATGCTGCTGACCGGCACCGAAAATATTCGCGACGTGATTGCCTTTCCGAAAACGCAAAGGGGCCAGTGCCTGCTCACCGATGCGCCCAGCGAGGTGGACCAGAAACAGCTCGACGAGCTCAACCTGCGGACGCAGAAGCACCTGCGCGCCGTCGAGGAGAAGCCCGAGCAGGCATAGGACGACCGACAGGATTGGGACGGCTGAGGTCGGAGGCGCCCGCTCGCGACGCGGCAAAAATCCGCAATCGTCCGTCCGAAATCCGCAATGGATAAAATGTGCCATGCGTATCGATCTCGGCCAGATCTTTCAGAAGATACTGCGGTTTCTTCATCTGACGGACCTTTCGCTGGCCGCGAAATGTCGGGTCATGTTTGGCGCCGCGGTGCTCTTTAGCCTGGTGATCGCTCTGCTCATCCCGTACGTGTGGATGCGACAGCTCACCCGCAAGGGCTTGCTGGACACCAACCGGGCCAAGACCGAGTCGATTCTCCTGCGCTCCCATTTTCGCCTCCAGGGTTCGGGCCAGATGGCGTGGCCGGTCCTCAATGAGCGCGGCCAGGTATACGACCCGAACGAGCCAGGCATTCTCTGGCTGCTCGCCTCGAAGGAACAGACCGACGATTCTCCGCCTCTGACCGAGGTGCAGAAGGAGCTGCTGGAGACGGTCGCCCCGGAGGACGGGCGGGAGGAAGCCCTGGTCTTGAGCAAGGTGGACGGCTCGCTGCAAAGTGACTACGTGAGGCTGTTCCGGGCCACGGAAGGCTGCGTGAGCTGTCACAATCCCCAGGGCACGGCGGGCCCCTTTTCGCTGAACGCCGTGGTCGGCACGGCCCTGGTCCAGACGCGGGGCATCGGCAGCGACGTGAAAAAAACGGTCTTCATGAACCGGATCTGGATTGTCATGGCCGGCGTCATCGGGGGCACCGGCGCCATCGTGGCGTTCTACTGGATCATGCAGCGCGTGATCCTGCGCCCCATCCGCCAGTTGCGCGCCCTGGCCAACAACGTCGCCGAGGGCAATCTGGACATTCGCAGCTCCATCGCCACCGGCGACGAGTACGAGAAGCTCGCCACGGCCTTCAATCACATGCTCGACAACCTTCAGGCGGCCCAGGAAAAGCTGCGCCAGGCCAACCGTCAGCTCGACGGCAAAATCGCCGAACTGTCCGAGAGAAACATCGAACTGTTCAAGGCCAACAAGCTCAAGAGCGAGTTTCTCGCCAACATGTCGCACGAGTTCCGCACGCCGCTCAACGCCATTCTGGGTTTTGCGCAGGTGCTGAGGGAAAAGCCCGGGCTCTTGAAACGCGAAAAGGGCCAGCGCTACGCCGAGAACATCCTGACCAGCGGAAACCGGCTTTTAAATATGGTCAACGATCTGCTGGACCTGGCCAAGGCCCAGGCGGGCAAGATGGAATTGCACATCGAGGAGATGTCGGTCTCGCAGCTCTGCGAGTCGCTGGCGTCTTCCTTCTCTCTGCTGACGCGCAAGAAGCGAATCAAGATTCGCACGGAAGTCGACGCCGATGTCCCCATCCTGGCCACGGACGCCGGCAAAGTGCAGCAGATCTTGTACAATTTCCTGAGCAACGCGGCGAAGTTCACCCCCACGCGGGGCCAGATCGAGGTTCGCGCCACGATGGTCACCGACAACACGGTTCGCATCGCGGTCAGCGATACCGGCTGCGGCATCGCTCCGGCGGACCAGGAGAAGATCTTCGACAAGTTCCGGCAGGCCGACGGATCCCTGACGCGCGAGTCGCCCGGCAGCGGGCTGGGTCTAGCCATCAGCAAGGAGCTGGCGACCATGCTGGCCGGCTCGATCGGCCTGGAGAGTGAGGTTGGCAAGGGTTCGACGTTCTGGCTCGACATCCCGGTGACGCTCGCGGCCCAAAAGGACGGGCCGGCCGGGCAAGGCAGGGCGGCCCGCGGCTGAGGCCGGTGTCCCTGCCGCCGCGACCGTGTGCGTTATCAAAACTCGGTTACAAGGAGAAGCTCATGCGTACGACGATTCCTTTCAAGCGCGGAATGGTGTTCCCGGTGGTATTGTGCCTTGCAGCGGTGTGGGGCGGCTCGACCGCCGCGGCGGCGCCGACCCATCCGTTCTCGATTCACGATATGCTGGCAATGTATCGGATTTCCGATCCCCAGGTCTCCCCGGACGCCGCCCACGTCGTCTTCGTCGTGCGTCAGACCGACCTGGAGGCCGACCGCGGGCGGACCGATCTCTGGCTGGTCTCGACCAACGGCACGTCTCTGCGCCGGCTCACCTCGCACGTGGAATCCGACTCGAATCCGCGCTGGGCGCCGAACGGTAGGACGATCTGGTTCGTTTCGAGCCGCTCGGGCTCGTCGCAGGTCTGGAAGATTCGCGTGGACGGGGGCGAGGCCGAGCAGGTCACCGACGAGCCTCTGGACGTCGCGAATTTGCTCGTCTCCCCGGACGGAAAGCACCTGGCGTACACGATGGAGGTCTTCCCCGGTTCGACGCCGCAGGAAACCAGAGAGAAACTCGACGAAATCGAGCAGCGCCAAGCGAGCGGCCGGATTTACGAGGAGCTTCTCGTTCGCCACTGGGATACGTGGAAGGACGGACGCCGCGCGCATCTGTTCGTTCGGCCCGTCGCCGCCGGCGCTGCCGCCGACGTCATGCGGGACATGGACGCCGACACGCCCTCGGTGCCGTTCGGAGGCCCGGAGGAGATCACCTTTACCCCAGACAGCAAGGGTGTCGTCTTCAGTGCCAGAAACGTCGGGCGCAAAGAGGCTTGGTCCACCGATTTCGATCTGTACTTCGCTCCCGTAGACGGCACGCAGGCGCCCCGGTGTCTGACCGAAGACAACGAGGCGTGGGATACGCATCCGGTCTTTTCGCCGGACGGCAAGACGCTGGCCTATCTGGCCATGTCCCGGCCGGGGTACGAGTCGGACCAGTTTCAGATCGTCCTGCGCCGCTGGCCCAACGGGCCCAAACGCGTGCTCACCGAAGGCTGGGACCGCAGCCCTTCGGCCATCTGCTGGTCTCCCGACGGCAAACAGATCTATGCCCGGGCGACGAACACGGGACACAGATCGCTCTTCTCCATAGACGTCAAGAACGGGAGTGTTCGCACCGTCGTCAAGCACGGCGCCGTCCACACGTTCGCTGCCGCGGTCGATCGAATCGTCTACAGTCTGAGCACGCTGCGTTCACCGGCCGAGCTGTATTCGGTGTCCCCGGCCCGTGACGGGCGGGCCGCCGCCGTGACGAAACTCACCGACATCAACGCCGACAAGCTCGCCGCCGCGCGCATGGGCGATTTTGAGCAGTTCAACTTTCTCGGCGCCAACGACGAGATCGTGTATGGCTACGTCGTCAAACCGGCCGACTTCGAGCCGGGAAAGAAATATCCCGTGGCCTTTCTCATCCATGGCGGGCCCCAGGGCTCGTTCGGCAACTCCTTCCACTACCGCTGGAACCCCCAGGCCTACGCCGGGGCCGGCTATGCCGCCGTGATGATCGACTTCCACGGCTCCACCGGATACGGTCAGGCCTTCTGCGATTCGATTCGCGGCGACTGGGGCGGCAAACCGCTCGTGGACCTGCAAAAAGGACTCGCCGCCGCGCTGGAGCGCTACCCCTGGCTCGACGGCGACCGCGTCGGCGCCCTGGGGGCCTCTTTCGGCGGGTACATGATCAACTGGATCGCCGGCAACTGGCCCGATCGGTTCCGCTGCCTGATCAACCACGACGGCAATATCGACGAGCGTATGGCCTGGTTCGATACCGAGGAGCTGTGGTTCCCCGAATGGGACCACATGGGCACGCCGTGGGACAATCCGGACGGCTACGAGAAGCACAACCCCGTGAACTTCGTCAAGAACTGGCAGACGCCCATGCTCGTCATCCACGGAGGGCAGGATTTCCGCGTCGTCGATACCCAGGGTCTGGGGACTTTCAACGCGCTGCAGCGACGCGGCATCCCCAGCAAGCTGCTCTACTTCCCCGACGAGAACCACTGGGTCCTCAAGCCCCACAATTCCATCCTCTGGCACGAAACCGTCATCGAATGGCTCGACCGGTGGGTCAAAGACTAGGATAGGTCCTATCGGTCCTATAGGACCAATTGGATCCAGGAGCAGCTATGGCGCGCACCAGGAAGATTGTGGCGATTGTCGGTACGTATCGCAAGGGCAAGGTGATTGACACCCTCGCCTCGGAAGTGCTGCGCGGTGCGGCCGACGGCGGCGCCGAGACGGAGAAGATCTACCTTGTGGACAAGCACATCGAGTTCTGCGAGAACTGTCGCACCTGCACGCAAGAGAAGGATGTGGGCCGCAGAGGCAGATGTGTGCACGACGATGACATGGCCGAGATCCTTGATAAGGTCGACGCCGCCGACGGGCTGGTCCTGGCGGCCCCGACGAATTTCTCCAACGTCAACGCGCTGACGCGCCGTTTCATGGAGCGCCTGATCGTGTACGGCTATTGGCCATGGGGCGCCAAGATTCCCAAGCTGCGCGTCAAGAAGCCGGATAAGAAAGCCGTCACGATCACCGCGGCCGGCTGTCCGGCCCTGATCGCCCGCTTCCTTATGCCTGGCCCGCCCAAGGCCCTCAAAATCGCCGCCGCCATGATGGGAGCAAAAGTCCAGACCAGCCTCTATTTCGGCGCCATAGCCCAGGCCCCCGACGGTACCCTAACCCAAAAAGACCGGCAAAAAGCCCACCGAGCCGGCACCCGCCTCGCCGCTTCGCTGACGTGAGCTTGTGACAGGTGCCCGACACCGCCACAGCCGACAACGATGCCCCCGAGTTCCGGGGCAATCAGCCGCGAATCGGTTTCTCCCTGGCCGGTTTGGTTGAGTTCGGCGGTGGCGACTACTTCTGGCGCATCGACGAGATCGAGGCCGCCGGGACCGTGCACACCGGCTATATCTGGAAGTCCACCGTGCCGGAGTATCTGATCGTGGATAACTTCGAGAGCTACAGCAACGAGGTGGCTCGCGCGTCTTCGAGAAGTGGATCGACGGCATCGGCTTCACCAAGCCGCCGGCGGCGATCTCGGCATCTGCCCGGGCACACGTGTCCCGGGCATCCTGGCGGGCCTGGCGCAGCGCGGGGACGATCTCGTCCATCGCCGCCGATTTGTCCGACGGTGACAGTTGGGCGAATCCGACTTCCGTCATGGTCATCGCCTACGGGCGGTCGAACTGGTCGAGAGTCATGCCGGGTTCCTGTGTTTCAGCCAGCGGCGCCGGAAGGAGTGTCGGGACGCGATGCCCATATCAGGGCCAGGGCAACGCACCCGGCTACGATGGCTGCGGTCTTCTTCTTCATTTGGCTTTCTCCTGCTGGGGCTTGCCGGCTTCAACCTTGCCGACCACTGTGCTCTGTAAACGTCGGCAGACGAGAAAAATGGCCGCGGTCAAACACATTTCTTCTCCGGATCGCCGAGGAAAAATCGCCGGTCGAGGTCTTCGAAAGACTCGCAGAATGCGGGATTTCTGCGCAGATTCCCCGATTCGCGTTGCCAGTGGGGCCAAATTGACACCCGGAAGCATTGAAATTCAAGGGAGCATAGTGGTATAATAGGGCCTCGAACGTGCGGGCGTGCTGTTGTGGAGCTACATGGGAAATCCAGGGTAATTCTGGCGATTGCATGTCTTGTGCTGTAGTACTTACGTGTGGGCTCGATCCGGGGGGAGAGGGCAGACAGAACGATCGTGTTGAGCATTCATGTTTTGCACGGGAATTCAGGTGAAGAATCGAGCATACAGAGGTCCGCAGGGTAAAGTGGTGCTGGCGGCATGGGTAAACCTGGAGGCCGGCCTCTAAGGCATTCGCTCCCAGCTTGCGCGGGTGATGTACTTCGAGATACCAGCAGATCCCCGAATCATCTCTACGATAAGCATTTCTCGAAGTAATCACAATACGCGTACTTGTGAACGGCCAGGAGAAAAGCGGCGAGGTGTCGATTCGAGAGTCATTTCTTAGGAGGTAGTGCCATGAAAAAGTCATCCTTTCCTGCAGTCCTTGGGTTTTGTATCGTTGCGTTTCTGTTAGTCTCGTTTGCGCCGGCCGGGCAGCGGGACATTCCGGTTCCGGACGCGGGCTTTGAGGACCACGTTCTGACTACTCTGGGTGGGTGGATATACATTGGCGACAGTGGTTATACCGGGGCGTGGAAAAACGATTACGGCCCCGACGACGGCGCCTACATTGATTACCATTACTGGGACGGCGATCTGCCGGCCCGCAGCGGCAGCCTCAAGGCGTACCCCTCCGACGGCACGACTTTTGACTATATCTACCAAATTCTGGATGAGACATTTGTTGAAGGCGATACGTACATTTTGAGCGTTTGGGCGGGAAATGCGTGGCCGGGGGAGGGCTACGCCGACGGTTGGGGGCTGTATTTCACCGCAGAAGATTACACAATCAACTTGATTGAGGAACATGGCCTCGCGCTGTCGGGTGACTGGGAGCAGATCAGCCTGGAATATACCGCCACCGCCGCCGACGCCGGCAATAGGATCGGGATCAAGATGTCAGGAGAAGAGGGGGAATCCTACGTCGCCTTTGACGACGTAACACTGACGCGAGAGAGTCTGGTCCCAATGCCGCTGGCCTACGGTCCCGAACCGGGCCAGGGTGAGATGATCGAGGCAACTGTGCAACTGCTCGCGTGGCGGCCGGGGGATCTCGCGGCTTCGCACAACGTGTATTTCGGCGATAACTTCGACGACGTCAACCAGGCCACGCCCGACGACGATGCGTTCAAAGGGAACCAGAGCGAGACCCTGTTCGCCGTGCAGAACCTCACTCCCGGGGCCACCTATTACTGGCGGATCGACGAGGTCAACGACCTCGATTCGAACAGCCCGTGGAAAGGGGAGGTGTGGGACTTCCACGTCGAGCCGGCCATTGCCTGGGCCCCTTCGCCCGCCGACGGAGGCCAATACGTTCTCACCGATCCGACGCTGACCTGGGAGCCGGGTCTGAGCGCCCTGTTCCACACGCTCTACATCGGCGAGAGCTTTGACGACGTCAGCGACGCCACGACCGGCGGGTACCAGATCGTCATTGCCACGCATGAGCCTGGTCCGTTGGTGAGCGATACGACCTATTACTGGCGCGTCGATGAGTTTGACGCGACCGCGACCACCCACAAGGGCGAGGTTTGGAGTTTTACCACCGTGCCCGACGTGGCGGTCACGGATCCCACGCTCGTCGGCTGGTGGACGCTGGACGAAGGCGAAGGGACCACCGCCGTGGACTGGTCCGGACATGGCAATCACGGCGTCTTGATCGGCAATCCGCAGTGGGTAGACGGGTATCACGGCGGCGCGCTCGATTTCGACGGCAACGACCACGTGGATACCGGCAATGCAACCGACCTGGCCACCTGGACCATCGCGGCCTGGGTGACAAGTCCCAGGGCGCCCTCCAGCGGCTCCGCCAGCGGTCCGGTCCATCGAGAGAAGAACTATCAGCTCGATTGGAACCACGCGGATGAGGTTTTCCGCGGTGCTGCGGCCATGCGCGTGGGAGAAACATGGCATGCCGCCTCCTTCGGCGCCCTGGAAGGCAATACCTGGTATCACCTGGCGGCAACGTTCGACGGAACGGCCCTGACGTCGTACAAGAATGGCGTTCTGGTCGTAAGCAACACCGCCGCGGCGGGCACTCCGGACGCCGAGACCGGCACTCTCCTGATCGGCAGACACTCGACCGCTTCGGGCAATTACTTCGCCGGCACGGTCGACGATGTCCGCGTCTACGACCGGGCCCTGACCGAGGCCGAGATCGCCGAAGTCATGCGCGGAAAGCCCCTGCTGGCCGGGAATCCCGAACCGGATCGCGGGGCCGGCGTGGACGTCCTCGATGCGACGACCCTTCGCTGGAGCGCCGGCGATACCGCGGCCTCGCACGATGTGTACTTCGGCACCGACCGGGCGGCCGTGGCCGCAGCCGACAACGATGCCCCCGAGTTCCGTGGCAACCAGCCGGGAACCGGTTTCTCCCTGGCCGGCTTGGTCGAGTTTGGCGGTGGCGACTACTTCTGGCGCATCGACGAGGTCGAAGCCGCCGGGACCGTGCACACCGGCTATATCTGGAAGTTCACCGTGCCGGATCATCTGATCGTGGATGATTTCGAGAGCTACACCAACGAGGTCGGCTCGCGCGTCTTCGAGAAGTGGATCGACGGCATCGGCTTCACACAGCCGGAACCGGGCCATCCGGGCAACGGCACCGGTGCGGCCGCCGGGCATGACATCTGGAGTCCCGACACCCCGTATACGACGATCGTCGAGACGGACAACGTCTATGGCGGCACGAAGGCCATGCCGATCTACTACACCGGCGCGCTTTCCGAAGCGGATCGCACCTTCACACCGGGCCGGAACTGGACCGTTGAGGGTGTGACCACGTTGGTGGTGCACTTCCGCGGCCAGGCCGACAACACGGGCGATCTGTACGTCAAGATCAACGGCGTCAAGGTCCCCTACGACGGCAACCCGGCCGACATCGCGAGTTACCAGTGGGTCACCTGGGAGATCGATCTCGCCTCGGTCGGCGTGAGCCTGACAAACGTCACGACCCTGACCATCGGCATCGAAGCCGCCCAAGAGGGCGTCCTCTACGTCGACGAAATCGTCCTGACCAGACCCTGAACGTGCGACGCAGCAGGAGAACGACGTAAGTTGCTCAGAAAGAAATCGTGACATCACAAAGGGCTGCGACCACCATATCGCAGCCCTTTTTTCTTTGCCTTCATCCTGTACAAAACATGCCGAGAGTGGATAGTACATGGAGCAACCCTGGCTCCAGGCATGCGCAGACCAGACGGAAGCCGCGGCGGCCCCGGCACGGGATCTTCATGCGATCAACCCGCCGATTGACAAAGATCAAAGGATGCCCGCCAAGAAGTTCTCAGCCGCCACCCCCCGCCCCCGGCCCACCCCCAGAAAACCACCTGGTTCCTGGCCTCGGTCAAACGATACTTGAAACGATTCTTGGATTGGCTGGAAGACCATGGATTCGATGTGTGCGCTCAGGGCGCCGCTCAACTGACCGCTGCACATCTCGAAGCCTATCGGCAGTCTCTGGCGGAAGACAGATCAATTGGGATCAGGAGTGCCAACCATTGCATTGACTATGTGAGGATGTTGTTACTCTGGGGCTCACGTGTTCATGGAATCCCTCACCCTCCTCTGGCAGCTATTTCCAAGTTTTCCACGCGGCAGAACACCAAGAAAGGCCATGGCCGAAGACATGACCGGACTCCGCTATCGTGGGATGACTTGGAAAAGCTTCTTGCTGTCGCAGATGGTACAGATTCGGCTTTGATCATGTTGGCGCTGAATTGTGGCTTTGGCAACACTGACATTGGCACTCTGAGACTGAAAGACGTTGATTTGGATGCCGGTACGATTTCTCATCCTCGACCTAAGACCGGTGTAGAAAGGGATTTCATCCTCTGGCCAGAGACGGTCCAAGTCTTACGGGAGTATCTCGATAACCGTAGGGGCCAGCCGAAGTTCACGGGCTCGGACAAGTTGTTCCTTGTCGGTCGCAAAGGCCGGCCTCTGTGTTGGCAAGAGCTCAAGGAGGATGGCAAAGTTCGACGGTCCGATGCCATCAAGTTGCGTTTCGAGAGGCTCTGTAAACGAGCAGGGGTGGCACGGAAGTATGGAGTGGGCTTTTATATCATTCGACACACCTATGCCACCATGATTGGAAGCTCTTCCAAAGACTTCCGCGAGGTCCAGGCTGCCTTAGGTCAAATTACTATCCAACAGCAGGAGGTTTACAGACAGGATCGAGCGTTGAAAGCGCAGCAGGCCCAGCAGAGGCTAAGAGGGGAGCTTGAGGGGACGGCGATACAGGGGATATTGAGTGAGAAGCTCAGGACGTAGATCGAGTGAACGGCATATCGCCACGTGTGGCTGATTACCAGCTTCTTGGTGATCCGTCCCTGCGACCAACTGGTTGAGCGTCAATTGTAAGCAGCGGGCTGATGGACCCGAGTTTCAGGGGGGCAAAGAGCGTTGGCGCATGGATTTCATGTCAGATCAATCGGCCAGTGGTCACTGGATCCGTGCCCAACGACAGTCGATATCCTCAGTCGTGAGAGCCTGGCTCTGCACGTTGGCCAGAGCATCAAGAGCTATGAAGTTTTGACCGCTGTGGATCAGTTGCTCGACAGCCGGGACAAACCGAAAGCAATCCAGGCGGACATCCGCAACACCGCTTTCTTTTCGGCGTGATGCTCCCGAGACCAGCGACCGCTCTCCGGAAGCCACAACGCAAACCACGCCTTCAGGCTCCAGGTCAGAGAGGCCATCTCCGGGGACCTTCGCAGAAGGTCCTTCCAAACCCGAACCGAACCGGCGACGCCGAGAAAAATCTTGACAAAGGCAAAAGACATCCACATACTATTTATGGCAACACTGAGATTGCACCATGGCACGAAGCGAATTTGTTTTGGTTAGTGACGGGTCGCGCAGGTTAACAGGGTTCGCTGTGTGGGTTATTGCTTTTTTCACACTGGCGTTCTTGCGTTTTGAGAGCCCGGTGATTATTGGCAGTGGCGATTGAGCCTCGGTAACCGTGAATAGGAAACGGTTCGCTCCTGGATCGAATTAGATGTGGAGTTGTCTTTCGACGTGACCGGCAGGAGGGCAAATTGGGCTTCTTCGACAGCAAGAGCTGCTGCGCAACGATAGTTGGCTACTGAGGGGCTTTTCGCGGGGGTCGGGTGGGTGTGCGTTTGCAACTCTGAAACGGAAGATCGCGCGACTCGCAACGTCTGTTAAGCTGGAGGTAGACAATGAAACCGCAACTCACCACAGTCTTATGTGCAGCACTCTTCGTTTCTGGGTGCGTAACTGCACCGCGGGAGACGGTGGAACTGGCCGAGATCGTTGACCGCCAGATCGTTGAGATGCAGGTGTCTCACGAGAAGTTCGTCCGCTTGTACTACGACAAGCTTCGTGATGAGGTCGACCGCTTCCTCGAAGACAAATGGATTCCACAGTTTCTTGCGAACGTAGTGGAGGGCACGGGAGAAGAGGGTGGAAGATTCCGATCCGATCTCGATAATGCCTATAAGTTGGCCACCGTTGATTGGGAAAGAACGATTGGGATTGAGGGAATCGAGGACGAGGACATCAAGAGCGCAATTCGCGGTGCGATTGAGCAACTGACGAGTCGAGAGAACGCTACACTTGGCATGGTTCTACTGGACTTCTCCACAGCAGTGCAGGAGCAGATTAACGAGCGACGGAGATCACTTATCGAGCCGATTGATCAGCAAGAAGCCTATGTTCTGGACCAACTGCGAGCCAGCTACGCCGATCTTCAGCGGGGGACAGCAACGATCAAAGGTTATCTTGCCTCCGCCGTGAAGCTGGTGGAGCAGCGCGACGCGGTTCTGGAAAAGACTGGAGCTCTTGAGAAGCAACGGGAAATCATCAATACCGCTGTGAAACTCAACGACGGTGCGGTGCATGCCTTGACCGGCGTTGAGGAAGCTGCGAAGGGAATCGCCGCCTTTGCCGCAAGTATGGATAAGACCATGAAGGAGCTTGAGAGTATTGGAGATTAGGGAGAGTGACTTATGCCGAACGGCTACAATTTCGAGGAAGAGGCGAATCTGACAAACGAGCAACTGGCCGGTGAGCTCGCCAAGCTCACGCCTCTCACGGCCGAACAGCTCGACAAGCTTCTGCCCAAAAAGGTGGATAAGAAACGCCTCCAGCAAGTTATTGATATTGTGAACAGTTCTGCGTCGCAGAACAGGAAGCTGGCTTCTCTTACTGCGAATTTCTCCGACCTGGGAGGTGTCGTTCTCAAGGTGCTGACGAAATATCTGAAGCCGATGTAATCGGCTCCGCGTGTTGTTCTACCGCCCCATTCGATAGGTCTTGTGTCATGCACTGAGGTGCCTTGATGCGCACCGGACCTGACGGAGAGTCGGACATGCAGAAGTCCCAGAGCGACAGTGATCGTGAGTCTCATCTTCTCTTCTTGAGTCACTCGCGTGCCGACACGAAAGCGGCAAGTGCGCTCGCAGAGCGCATCGAGAGCACGCCGGAGGCACGGAAACGTGGATTGAAGGTTTGGCTCGATAAGAAAGACCTGAAGGCAGGCGAGCCCTGGCAAGCACAGCTTGAGCAGGCCCTCGAACATGATTCCACCGCCTTTGCCGTTTATGTGGGCAGTGGGGGCGTTGTCAATTGGGTAAGGAGCGAAACGTGCGTTGCGTTGTCCCGTGCGCAAAGTGATCCCGACTACCCGTTCATTCCGATTCTCAGCCAAGAGTGCGGCGGCAGTGAAGCATTGCCGGCCTTTGCACGCCTATACCAAGGCGTCATCGACGTCGAACGTGAACCAGAGGAATTCGCCAAACTCCTTCGCGCTGCGACGAGAGACAGCGGTCGCGCCCGGCTCCAACTTGTCGACGAGCCTTTCGTAGGGCTTGAGGCCTTTCAGGCGGGAGATGCCCATCTGTTCTTTGGGCGAGACGAGGAGGCGGATGAGCTGGTCGAGCGACTGAAGCGTCTTGACCAACCGCGGCTGCTGATGGTCGTGGGGGACAGCGGTGCTGGAAAGTCCTCACTGGTCAAGGCAGGGCTGGTCCCCCGATACCGAGGGGGCGCGCTGGCCAAAGGACATGACCCTCGCTCTGACGCCGTCATTTGGCATGTGGTGGAAACCCGACCGAGGAGCAATCCCTTTGATGCACTGGCTGACAGCGTAGCGGAGGGGGCCAGGATGATCGGTCAGGGACAGGGGAACATTCGTGAGCTAAGAAAGATGGTGCGCGGTCAAGACCCTCAAGAGGTTGCAGACGCCCTCAGGGACGGTGCTCCGGGAAATGCGAAGATTCTGGTTGTAATCGACCAGTTCGAGGAACTGTTCACACTAAGTGACAAAACGTCCCGGAGACCCTACATCGAGACGCTCCTGCGTCTGGCAAGACATGACAGTCCCGCCGAGCTACGCGTTGTGCTGACGATGCGTCGTGATTACTACAACCTCTGCCGCGAATATTCAGATCTCTACGCCTGCCTGGAAGACAGAAAGCGCGACGCAAAGTTCTCAGTCCGCCGCATGTCAGACAAACAGCTGAGAAGCGCAATCGAGTGTCCGCTTGCGCTAACGAACATTTGCGATAGCGATGTGTTTGTGGAGCAGGTGCTGGCTGATGTAGGCGACCAGCCAGGCGAACTTGCGCTGCTGGAGATGGCGTTGACGGAGAGTTGGCGGCGCCGCAGCGAGTTCGACGGTGATATGCTTCAAGCCTATACGAGTATAGGCGGTACAGCGGGGGCGTTGGCCAATGTGGCAGACGAGGCCCTTGGCAAGCTTAGTGAGGTGGAGCAGAAGCTCGCCGAGGCAAGCCTCATTCGCCTCGTTCGATTGGGCGAGACAGGCGGCACCACACGCCGAGTAGCCACACGGGATGAGTTTTCAGAGGATGCGTGGCGCGTGCTGCAGAAGCTGGCCAGCGAAGAATACCACCGACTAATACACGTAGGCGGCACTGCGTCTCCGAAGGAAACCGCCGGTGATTTCGAAAGTCAGGTATCGGACGAGACAATCGAAGCGAAAGGGCGATCACCGAGAGAGCGAGACACCCAGCAGATGGTCGAGACGGCTGAGCTTGCTCACGAAGCGCTTGTCTCACAGTGGCCTCAGTTTCAAGAGTGGTTGCAGGCATCACCAAATCTGAAACGTATTCACGACGGTTTGATCATCGCGGCCAAACGGTGGGCGGCGACCACCACAAAGAGGGCGAACGAGCTGCTGGCGGCCAATCGTCTGGCTGACGCCCTCGCCCTGATGAACGGCCATCCTCTGTGGTTATCCAAACAAGAACACGCGTTCATTGTGGCCAGTCGAAGGCGAGCCACGGTGCGAAGCCTCGTCGCGAAGGGGGCAGTAGTCTCGCTTGTCGCGGTGACGGTCACCGCCGTCTGGCTCGGCTACCGCGCCGAAGAACGACGAGTGATCGCTTTGGCCCGCGAGCTGGCAGCTCAATCCGAGCTAACGCGGAACGAGTCGGCCTCTTACCTCCAGCGTAGCACATTGCTGGCAGTGGAGTCTTTGGGCCGGCATCCCTTTCCGTTTTTGGAGGGCGACCAGGCTGCGCGACACAGCTTGGCTTTACTGGCGCGTCCCGTTCGCAAGATGGAACGGAAATCTCAGCAGTGGATCTCCTCGGCCGTCTTCAGTAGCAACGGCCAACAGGTAGCAGCCGTATGTGGGGATAAGAGCGCCCGTGTGTGGCAGGCCGCCGACGGCCGTGAACTCGCCGTCATAGATTTAGTCCGGGGTGGTGATCCGACCAAGATCGTTGCGCATTCGGTGGCCTTTAGTCCGAATGGGGAATACCTCGCCACGGCCAATTCAAACACGGTGCGCTTATGGAACTGGTCAGAGCTTGATGAGCCCGTTTGGCAGGGACCTCATGAGGGCACGGTATATTGCATTACCTTCAGCCCCGACGGGAAGCGCTTGGCTGTGGGTAGTGGACAGACCGCCCGCGTGTGGGAGTGGAGCGCATCCGCTGACGAGAGTCATCTGGAGGTGGAGCTCAACGGTACCGTGTATTCTGTAGCTTTCAGCCCAGATGGCAAGCGCTTGGCCACAGCCGGTGAAGATCCAAACGTATGGGTATGGGATGCCAATACGGGCGAAGAAGTCAAATGCATCAACAATGGGGACACCGTCCGTTGCGTGGCTTTCAGCCCGGACGAGAAGCACTTGGCCACGGCAAGCAATGACCGTACGGCACGGATTTGGGATGCCGATATTGGAGAAGAAATCATACGCCTTGAGCATGAGGATGCCGTGCATTCCGTGGTTTTCAGTCCGGACGGACAATACCTGGCTACGGCAAGTGAAGACCACACTGCACGGATGTGGGACGCCCATGATGGAGAAGAGATCGTACGCATCAACCATGAGGGGGCCGTGCGTTCCGTGGTTTTCAGCCCAAACAGACAATACCTGGCCACGGCGAGCGGCGACGGGTCCCTGCGGCTGTGGGAGTCCGGCAGGCCCGAGCAGGAAATCGCGTGGGTGGTCCGGGACAATGTCAGACACCCCGTCGCCTTCAGTCCAGACGAGAAATACCAAGGCATGGCCGGTAGCGACAGCGCCACGTGGCTCTGGGGTGCTGGCTCCTACGGACGAGCAAGGTTGGGCTGGAGACAGAAAGAGTACTCTGTAGCCTTCAGCCCGGACGGCAAGCACGTGGCCACGGCCAGCCGAGACGCCAACACAGTGTGGCTTTGGGACGCGACGAGTGGCGACAGAGTCGCAGAGATGAATCATGAGACGAAGCCGCAATTCATCCGCTTCAGCCCGCACGGCGGATATCTGGCGACAGTAGATGTCAACCACTCAGCACGGGTGTGGGATGTGGAAAGCCGCAGGACGGTTGTGCGATTGATGGGAGACATTGGAAGATCTATTTGCTTCAGCCCGGACGAAAGGTATCTGGCCACGGCAAGTGGAAACATCGCACAAGTCTGGGAGTGGAAGGCACATTCCGTCGCAAAGACAGTCGCGCAATTCGCGGGCCATGAGGATGACATCCAGGCCCTCTGCTTCCATCCGAACGGGAAGTACCTGGCGACAGCAGCGAGGGACGCAACCGCCCGGGTGTGGGAGTGGAAAACACATGCCGACACCAAGGAAATCGCGCGCGTCAAGCATGATGACGACGTCTGGTTCGTCTGTTTCAGTGCCGACGGAAAGTACCTCGCTACCGCAAGCAAGGATCATACAGCGCGAGTGTGGCGGTGGAGAGCACGTGAAGGCAGGAAAGAAGTCGCGCGCATGTATCATGACAAGATTCGGGTACATGCTGTGGCCTTTGGCCCTGACGCGAAGTACCTGGCGACGGGCAGTGACAAAGTGCGAATCTGGGAGGTGGCTAGCGGCAAAGAAGTCGCGCGGATGGACCATGAAGGAGAAATACGCGTCGTCGCGTTCAGCCGAAACGGAAGGTACGTGGCGGCAGAAGGGCAAGACGGAACCACATGGATGCACCTTTGGCGACCGGAGGACCTGGCCGCCGAGGCACGTTCACGCCTCACGCGCAATCTGACCTATGAAGAATGGCAGCGTTATTTCCCTGATGAGCCGTATCGCAAGACCCGCCAAGATCTGCCCATCCATTACAGTCTTGTGGATGCGGGCAAGAACCTCGCGCGACAAGGTGACCTCGCGGGCGCGCGGGCCCTCTTGCGCCAGGCCCGCAAGCTACAGCCCGACCTCCATCTCGACCCAGAAGCAACAGTCGAGCAACTTGCCCCTCCACCCCGATAACGTCGAGACAAAGCCTCGCGCGCTCCCCTCATATCGAGACACCGCGGCGAGCTTGCGAAACCAAGTCGTTATCAGCGTTTACTGTCCACCAACGCAACTGTACGCATACCATACGATGCCCTGATCCTGCCAATCTGCCCCCACGCTCTCCCACCTTTTCGGCTCATCACGGTTCGTCGTGTAGAAGTAGCAGTCGCACGCTCGGCTCCAGAAGCGGTAGACGGGAATTGTGTCGTCAGGGGTACCTGTGGTGCGTTGACCCTCCTCATCACGAGGGTAGACAAAGAAAGCTGGTTCACCACCAACAGGTTCCCAAGTACCTGTACCAAACGTGTCGCTTGGGTCTACCGAGTACGCTGGAGTTCCATTCCCGCCAATGTGGCGAAAACGGTGAACGGGCACGGCGAGGCCATCGTTGACGGCCGAGAAGAAGGCGATACCATCGTAGGAGGGATCGCGCGCCAGGCCCGCGCTGAGATACTGGTCTCGCTCTTCTTGGTCAGCCGTGAAATACCACCAATCGGTCGAGTGAGGTGGTGACCGGAAGCGATAGACGGGCGGGCCCGGTGCTCCTGACCCAGTAGTGTCCACGCCCAACTCAGGTTTCTTGCCGACTTCCGCATTGTACTGGTCGTCGAGCGTGAACTGCCACTGTTCCGGGCCCCAGCTATTGAAACCGCATGCCGTCACGGTGGCCATGCGGGTGCTGTCCCTGTCCACAGTAATCTCGAACGAACCGTCCCCTTTTGTCACGGCTTTGCGGTTTGGGTCGCCGAGCAAGGTAACCACCGCGCCGGACACAGTCTCAAGCTTTTCTGTGCCCTCGATCCACACCTTCCCCCTCAGCCTTCCGGCGCTAATGCTGGGGTGGATCACCTTGACGTCGGACATGTAGAACACACCGCATGGGTCCTGGCTTGCAGAGACGACCGAGCTTGACAGGCGGATCAGATTAGGCTCTGGTAGCGGCACCACGTTCGAGTCTATCGCGATTCCATTGGGGTCTAGGATAATGATGTTCGGATCCGGACTGGGATCCAAGCCCACGCCAATGGATAGCGCCCGAACCGCAGTGAGATCCACACTCGCGCCCGAAAGTGAGCTGAGCGGTATTCTCCACTCGTTCCACTCGGCCGTTAGGAGGATCCTCGAATCGGGATGCTCCACTCGCACCGGTCCGGATTGGACCCCATCCTCGCTCGTGAGCTCGATAAACAAAGGCGCCGGATCGTTGTCCGGATCACCGTATATGTACAAGGCCAGGGCTTCAGCACCCTCCAAATCCCAGTTCTGTGGAATTGTCCAGGTACGGAGTATTCGAGAGAAGCCGACGTAGGTGAATTCAATCGATTTGATCCCCGCATAGTGAAAGGGCGCCGCCGTTTGGCGGATGACTTCGATGGACGCGCCACCGTCAACACTCCAGTTGCGCAAGATGTCTACAGCGTCGAGCTGATAGCTCTCGAAGTCATCAATGGCGAGGACCACGCGGGGGCCGAGCACGGGCCGCAGAGGGCCGGCCGGAATGATCTGGCGCTCCATCGTGGCGGTTTGCCACTTCAACTGCGCCACGGCCTCGCCAGTGTTGTCGTACCACTCCATCGTCAACGCATAAACGCCTGCCTCAAGGTACCACTGAGCGCTGACGTTGTCCGTGGCCCCGTGATCCGTCCAGTCGTCGATGATCAGTTCACCGTCCAGCCACACGCGCACCCCATCGTCGGTCGTGCTGACAAATGTATAGGTATCAGCTACTGGAATCTCGAGCGTCGCCGTCCATCGGGCTGATACCTGATCGCTAAGACCGGCGGCCACTTCCCCCAGGCCCCAGTTGTGATCGACCGCCTCGTCGAGTTGTACCAGCCGTGGGGTGCCCTCAAGATCCCTTCCCTCGAAGTACTCGACCTGTGTGCCGCCGGTGGGGCCAGTCGTGCTGAATGTCCAGACGTCGCCGAGACTTATGGTGCCGGTGTTGTCCATCTTATCGACGGCCCAGTAGTACGTCACGTTCTCCTCTAATCGGCCTGGCTCATACGTCGTCCCAGGCTGGTTGCCTCTGTAGACGCTGTCGTCGCGATTTACCACCGCCGCTGCCGTTTTTCCGAAGTAGATCTCATGTGCAACGGCGTTCAACCCCGGCTGCCAGCTCAGCACGGGTTGAAGCTCAACCCACATCGCGCCTAAGGAAGGGTACGGCCCCAATGCGGTGGTCGACCCGGTTGAAAAGCGCCATAGGTCACCTTGATGGACCGTCACGCCATCAGCTTCGATTTCATCGATCCGCCAGTAGTATGTGACCCCTGACTCGAATCCAGGCGCGTGGAAGTACAACGACGCGGGCGTCCTCCGAGAAACGAGATCGTCCGGGCCCAGATCGGGGCTGGTTCCGAGGTAGACATTATGAAGTGCGGCCGTCTCGCCGGGCGTCCAGCGAAGCAACGCCGTTTCTGCCACGTCCGCGGCGCCGTCGCCTGGCTGAGGCTCGGAGGCCTTCAGGGACAAGTTCGAGGCCCCTTCCATTGCCTCACCGATCTCGTCTTGGGTTAGGCTCCGATCGTAGATGCGTACATCGTCCATCGCGCCGGACCAGAGAGTGTCGGTCTGAAGGCCTCCGGCGGCGCCTATCACCAATGCACCCGCTGATACCGCGATGGTATCCGGGTTACTGAAAGCCCTCAACACGGCGTTCTCATAGAGCGTGAGTGTAGTGCCATCCCATGTCAGAGCAACGTGATGCCATCCGCCGTCGTCAATGGGAATGCCAGAGGACAGTCGCTCGGGCCATAGACCCCTGCGTCCAACGGGGGTCATGAGGAAACCGGAACCCGGGTCCGCCACCAGCCAGGACTCCCCTCCTCTCTGGGAGGCAATCACGCGTCCACGTGCGTCTCCCCTGATCCATGCCAGTCCGGTGAGCGATTCGCCAGCCAGGCCAAAGAGGGGATCGACGAGGACGTAGTTGTGTGACCCGTCGAACATCAGCGCGCCATCGCGTTGCCCCGGGCCCCATTGGGCGAGGCCAAAGATCGTTCCCGTGTTGCCGTTGCCCGACGAGTCCCGGGCCACCGCCCCCGTGCCTTCGTCCAGCTTCCACCATCCCACTAGGTTCGGCTGCGCCGCCTCGACCACGGTTGTTGCCGCCAAGAGGAATAACACCCCGAAGGAAACGAACAGATATGCTCTCTTGTACATGGCAATCCTCCCTCAAGTTGGGCACCCAGATCGTTGCCGCCGTCATCCGATGTCTCAGTGAAGCAACGCCCTTCGAGACGCGGTTGTGTTTACCCTTGGTCGGCCAATAGGTACTCAAGTGCCGCGAGCGACCGGCGCTGCCCGTTCACACGAAGCTCGGGTCGAATCCTCACTCACGAACACCTGCCAACATCCTCATTGCGACCCTCCCGCAGGTGGTGCAGCCCCGGGGCCGGTCCTCTCGGGCCCACAATGAAGCTTCCAACGTACTTTCACTGTACTGCCTTAATCCGCACCTGTCAAGACCTAAAGCCGCTTTTTGTGGGAGGGAGGCAAACAGTTCCGATGCCTCATCCGATTGGCCAACATCTTCGATTTTTGGCTTGCCTTTTGCACAGGAGAACAACTATGCTAGTACGTGAAGGAAGGGATGCCAAGGTTCTCAAACTCAACGAGCCGGATCCATTGCGGGCGATTGGATGAGTCTCACGATTGAGGCCCTTGCATCCAGGGCGGCTGGTGTGCTGGCATCATCGCAGCACGGTGGAGGCACGAACAGGGATTCCAGGAGCCGCCGAGCGTTTGGGCGTTCGGCAGCGACAGGAGAATTGGAGGCGAAAAACATGGCGCGCAAAGACCTACCCAGTACGAACGTGAGCCTTGCATGGGGCTGGATGAGAATCGCGGTCATGTTGATGGTCTGGATAGGGAGTGCCAAAAGCACTCAAGCCCAACTCGTTGAAATCACGCCCGAGCCGGTTGGCTCTGGTGCGCGGGCGCTGGGGCAGTCGGCGTTCATCGCGGTTGCCGACGATGCGACGGCGGCCTCGTGGAATCCGGCTGGCCTGATCAACCTGGAAAGGCCAGAGGCCTCTTTCGTCGGTGCTTGGAGAAGCACCACCAAGGACTACACCGTGGCCGATCCCGACGAGACCGCTGGCCCGAATACCTGGAGCGCGTACGACATCAACTTCATGAGCTACGCCCGCCCTCTAAGGGTTGGGGGGACAGATGTGGTGGTTTCCATCAACTACCATCGGGCCTATGACTTCGGAGCGGAGGTCAGTGGTTCGGACACCGGCGATGGAACGGAGTTCAGCACTGATTCCGAGGGGTCTGTGTTTGCGTACTCTGTGGCCTTTGGATTTTCCCTGCCTTCTCGGCCGCAGGTTAGTTTCGGCGCCAGCGTCAACTGGCACACTCAAGGCCTCTGCCGGGATTACGCGTGGAAGCGGAATGAGCTTGCTACGTTTGAGATAGGTACTCTGGATGAGGACACGTTCGTGCTGTACGAGACATACGACAGTTTCCGCGCATATAACTTCACCTTTGGACTGCTGTGGGACGCATTCGAAAAGGAAGAGAACCTGCTGACCCTCGGCGCCGTTTGTCACACTCCGTTCAAGGCCAAGGTCGACTTCGAGAAGACTGGCAGCGAGTTTGAGACTGAGCGTCTGGAGATGGATTTTCCGCTGTCCCTCGGCGCGGGTGTGAATTACCGGTTCTCTGACGCGCTAAGTGCGGCTTTCGACGTGGAATGGCGGGACTGGTCTGAGTATGAAATACGGAACCGGGATACGGGCGACCGGAAAACGCATTCTAACGAGGACACGTTGGCTTTTCGACTGGGGTTCGAACGCCTGTGGTTCCGCGATCTTGCCGGGGGATCGGTGTTCGCACTTCGGGGCGGAGTGTTCTATGAGACGCGCCCGGCGGCAGGGATCGTTGAACCGGCGCCTTTGCACGGTCTCAGTCTCGGTGTTGGCTGGACCTTGAAAGAGCGTTTCAGTCTGGATCTCGCCTATCAATACCGGTGGGGAGAGGATGAGTTCGATTTCGGTGACACCCGCTATGATTACGAGCTTCAGGAGCACTTCGTGGTCGGTTCCGTGATAGTATACCTTCGATAGGAACTGCCAGCGCGACCCCCTGTGATTTAAGGTTGTTTCGCATGCAACACCAGAGACCGGATCGTCGTCAGAGGCCAGATGCCTTGAGAATCGGGCCGGGGGGAATACCGAGAAAGGTGGTGGGTACGATGGGACAGTCATGGCTCGGGATGGTCAGACGCTTGTGCGCTGTGGTTGCGGTCGTCGCCCTTGCGCTGGCTCTGGTGGCCGGGGCCGGGTGCCGGGTGGTGGACCTTCGCAATCCGTGGAAAGTCTACTACGACCCCAATGAGGGCACGGAGAAGGAGGAGATCCTCGCCAACTTTAATCTGCACCGGGGCCGGTGGTGGAACTACTATATGCGCGGGTCTTGTCTCCTGGCCTATGAGCACTACAAGGCAGCAAGAGACGATTTCGCCGAGGCGATGGATCGAAGGAGCGAGGACAAACGCGACGCCCGCATCTACGGCATGCACTTCATAGACTACTTCCCGAACCGTGAATTCGGCATCGCGCTGCATCTCGAGGCCATGTCCAGAAGGGACCCCAACGATCTCAAATGGCCGGCCGTCGACCCGAACACCGAAAGAAAGCTATACGCCGACGCGGTCGATTCACTCGAGGCGTCGCTTCGCCAGACGGATTCGTCGCGGGCGAAGTTCTACCTGAATCAGGCGAGAAGAGAACTCCTGCGTCAAACCGAAGACGATTCAGAGGGCCCCATCATCTGGGTGAAGAAACCTATCCACACGAACCGTCGGACGGTTCGGTTTGACGTGACTGCCATGGACGTTCAGTCTTGCGTTGCGGAGATTCACGTTGACGAGTCTCACGGCCGCCTAGAGATTGACAGGTCCAGGTATCTTGTTGAACTGGCTGAGAAAGTAGTCACCAAGACGGTGGAAGTCACCCTGAAACCTGGGAAACGCATAGCGGTGGTGAAGATATGGGCCGTCGATCTTGTCGGCAACGCGAGCGACCCGACCAAAGCACTCATCATTCTGGATACGATGACCCCACTAGCGCGTTTTGCGGTCGACACGGGCAAGACACGACGGGGCGCCCGAGTCAGCGTCGTCGTCATGGCGCAGGATGATTTCGGCCTGAAACATATCCAGCTGGGTGAGGACGAGAACGATGCACTGGACTGTGATGGTGCTTTTGTACGCTCGGCCACTATCAGTGCTATGCCGAGAGACGGTGAACTGGCCGTAACTGTCGTCGACTGCGCTGGGAACACGCTAGAGGGTTACATTCCCGTCACAGATCACGCCGGGCGCGAGAGCGTGGCGCAGGCACCGTGGCCACCTGCGCCGCGGACATTCCCACCCGCAGATCACGTGGCTGCGTCGAACTGGGACTGGCCTCCGTTACCCGCGCTCTCATCTGATTCGTACGCGCACTTGCCTCTTGTCTCGGTCCACCCTGGCCGTGGAGCCTCCCGGCCGATGGTCTTGCTTGCGAGTTCACATGAGCCAGCGATTCGCGAAATGCCCAAGCGCGGAGAAGGGGCGTTCTACTTTCCCCCTCAGCTCTGCCAAGAGGCTAGCTCCAGTTCGAGGGTGGTGCCCACCTGGAACCTGACCTCCCGAGAGGTATACCAGATACTGTTGTTGCTCTTCTTCTCAGAGTATTCGGGCGATCTTCCCGCATGGCCTGCTCAGGACCGTACCAGGGAGGACGTCTACTGGGCTACTCGCCAATCACTTGAGGATCTTCGCTTCTACAGCGAATCTAGCAGGAGGTGGACAAGAAGGTTCGGCATTCATGACGTGAACACGGTGAGCGGAGAACCCTTGCGCGAGGTTTGGGATATGCCCGAGGACGAGATAGTGCAGAAGCTCAGGAACTGGCAAAGGGGCACACGTTCTGGCGCTTCAGTCGGCCAGGACGAGGACGACCATACTCTGATTGACCTTGTCTTATACGGTGAGCTGACCGTGCGCAAAGAGCGTGACAAGGAAACATTTGAGATCACGCTTCGCGCCAGAGACGTGGAACGTCGGAAGGATCTTAGTTTCCCTGACCGCTGGGGCGAGACCGAAGTCCTTGCCGACATTCATGGTACAGTCGGGGATCTGAATCCCTACATTGATCTGTTGGCTTCAAAGGTCTTGGAGAGATTCCCGCGGTGCCAGGGGCAGGTGTCTTTCACACGAAGACATTGGTACTCGCTTCTGCGATCAGATGTCCGGATCGACGTCGGCGAGCGCCACAGGATGTTCGAAGGCATGAAGTTGCATTTCTTCGACCAGATTAAGAAGAAGATTTGTGCCGGCGAGATAATCCGTGTCGATTATGACTCCTCCCTGGTTAAACCCAAAAGGGGACATGAACTCCCAAGGAAGAACGGTATCATGGCGATCACAGAATAACGGTAGCAGCATGGTAGGAAGACATGGCATTGATTCAACTAACCCCGTGTCTGAGGTACCAATACGACCCAAGCGACGTGGGCTCCACATGGATGAGCCGAGTCTTTGTTCGGCACAGGGCAAAGGAACATCTGGGCCCGGCGAGGAGCGAATCTCGATTGACACGTCGATGCTCCTTTCCCACGGCCTCCGCGCTTTATGCCGTCTGTTCTGCGACATCTTGGCGTCACTTCTCTCTGCGTTTCCAATAGGGTTCCGGTCAGGTGCGCAACCAGCCGGGAATCGGTAGCCGTACAGACAAAGCCGCACACAAAGGAAGCAAGGACCGGATCGGTTGATCCAGCGTTGGAATCCGAGGCATATGTTAGCGTACGATCTCATGGTAGATAGCTGAGTACACAGGCGTGGTCTGCTAGAATTTGAGCTTGCAAATCAGGATTGTGGGGTCTATTGTGGTATCCGTGACGGACAATAGGAGAAATAGAGAATGGAAACAGCAGACTTCCAAAGGTATCTGAGCGAGCGCTACGAAGACCAAATCAATTGGTACGATAAGAAGTCGATCTGGAACCAGAAGCTGTATCGCTACTTCCAGTGGTCCGTCATCGTATTGGCCGCTGTCACGCCAGTGCTTGTGGCGATAGCGCCTGATACGAACCGCTGGCCTGCAGTCATTGTTGCCACCCTTGTTGCGATCGGGACGGGTGGACTCAAGACATTCAAATACCAAGAGAACTGGATCAACTACAGAACCACCTGCGAGACTCTCAAGAAGGAAATCCACTTTTACAGAGCAGGCCTCGGTGATTACAGAGAGTCCGAAGACCGGGAGGCTCTGTTCATCGAGAGAGTTGAGTCCTTGATTTCGCGCGAGAACACCATGTGGATCACAGCACAGCGTCCCAAGGAGAAAGAAGACAGCTCTGCATGATTGACGCGTGGCCCTCATGATGGGACTGAAGAGTAGGTCTCAAAGACACTTCTCCATGCCACTCTGAGGGTGTGGAACTGCGGTACAACGGTATAGCCTCTGATCGGGTCAAAACGCCAGTGAGGTGCCTCGGGAATGTAGGTTCTTCAAAGGGATAGGCAGCCGTCTAAACGGTCCTGTGGACGCTTCACAGGCACATTAGGGAGCATTCACTGTGAACTCGGCAGCACGGGGGGCGGTCGGATGAACGCCGGACAATCGCGCCTGATCTCTGCGGTGAGGTTATTGCGTGAGGTACCGTGCAATCCGTTGGAAGGAAGAACCTGCGCTAGAATCCTGGTCGAGTTTGCAGGCTCTCTGACTAAGAACGCAAGGTTTCTCTCTCGTTTGCGTAAGTGAGGTGACCACGACGGTGTTGCCGCTGTCCGGCACGGGAAAGACGTACATCTGTGGAAAGGCATCGCGAATTGCCTTGGCCTCGTCGTCTGCTGTCGTGTGGTTGTGGGTGTGCCACGAAAGCTGATGTGGATCAGCTGGCTAATCCAGCCTGGCCAAAGCCTAACCAGCAGGCCAGAACAGAACTCTGTACGC
>JAFGCA010000551.1 GCA_016932895.1 Sedimentisphaerales bacterium
GGCTGGCCCCTGCACACGGACAGTCCCGCCCCCTTCGGCGACCGGCTGCCGACCCTCAGCAGCGACGAGATGCAGCGTCTGTGCGTGAACCGCCACGCGGGCGCCCAGTTCTGCCTCTTTGCCGACTGGTCGGTCCGCAAGGTCGCGCTCAAGCAACTCTGGCGGCTCAGATGGCACCGAAAGTTCGACATCCACGGCGTCTGGACCAAGGCCGGCAACGTCACCGACGCCGACTGGCCCCAATGGATGGCCGGGATGAAGGATGAATACTGACGAACCCGCAGCGAGCTACTCGGAAAAGGAACCAGAAAGTGGGTGCGTGGAGCAAATCCTATGAACACGAACGGCCTGGAGAATATGAACACACGATTCCTGATGAAGGCAGCTCTATCCGATACGCTGACTTCTAGCCTCCGGCGTGCCAGAGTCTACGCCGATGGTGTCACCGATCGAGAGAAGCAATTCTTCAAGGATGCCTTCAAAACACAGCTTTCCAGCCTTGCGAAGGCATACGCAAATCCCGTAAGCGATCATACCCATGTCCAGAACATCCGAGGGTTTGCAGAATCACTCTCTCAGGATTTCGCGGTCATCTTGCAGGATTCGCACATCAGGGTCGGTGTTGCTCAAAAGGGACTGAATCTGTTCCTGAAATACCTGTGGTCACTTCGCCAGATTCCCGAACCTCCACACTGCCCCATTGACGCTATTGTTCTGCGCGAGATTCATTATGATGCCAGGTGGACTCTACTGGATTCAATCGAGCTTTACGAGAGAATCATCACGTTGTGTAGACAAGCGGCCGCGGATCAGTCAATTTCCCAGTGGGAACTGGAATTGTGGAATAGAGAAGCTTGAGTGTCTCAACGGGGAAGACAAATGATAATACGCAATCATTCCATTGATCCGTTTACACCGGAGGCGGCGCGACGATGGGAGAGAATCCCTCCGTGGGCACAGGAGAGGATTCTCGGGAACGTCTGGTGCGGGCAATGTCGGGGGCCTGTCACGATCCTCCTGAAAACGGCGGAGATGGTGCAGAAGGACCTCGTTCTTCGAGGCAAGTGCGAGAAGTGCGGCGCAGAGGTGTGCCGAGTGGTTGAGCCGGAGCCGGAGTGACGACATGACCGAGCATCCGCAGCGGAAAGCGTGGCTTGTGGCAGGGAGTGCCGCTCTTGTCGGAGCCGTGGCGGCGGGGGTCTTTGCCGTCGTCTGGTTCCGCCATACGGCCGGCGATTGCGGCGTCGTTCGTTTCTACGAGCAGGCATTCGGCGTGGTTGTGCTCGTCGCATGGTGCCTCGGCACGGGTGTGGGCGCATCGCTGGTTCTCGTCGGTTGGCGCAAGGGTGTCGCGACGGGCGTCGTCGGCTCGGCCATCGCCGTGCTGACGAGCCTGGTCATGGTGCTGGTCTGCGTCACGACCGTATACCGCATCCGGGAGGCGGACTACTCGCTCAAGAGTACCGAGCAACTTCTCGGCCTGCTGGCAGGGGAAGACCTCGACGCGGCGAAACTGGCCGCCCACACGCTCGGCGAGCGCCGGGCCCCCGAGGCGGTACCAAGCCTGGGTACGATCCTGAACGACAATGAGGCGGACACCGATCTCCGCCACAACGCGGCGATCGCGCTGGGCAAGATCGGCGGCCCGGACGCGAGAACGGCGATGGAGAGAGCACGCGACGCCTGCCGCGACGACCACCTGAGACGCAGTATTGACGCCGGGCTCGAAAGGATAAGAGACACACGGCAGTAGTGGCGCGTACCCAGTGCCGTCCAGGATGCGCATATCACGGAGCCACGGGCGGGTGAGAATCCCGATGGTCACTCATGAAGGCTCTGTAGATCCTGTAGTGGTCGGTTTCTTCGTAGGAGAGCGGGGCGATGGGGGTGTGGTCGAAGCTGTAGATCGTCGCGCCCGGGCAGGATAACAGGATCGGGGAGTGCGTGGCGATGAGGAATTGCGCGTGGCCGGCGGCGCCCATCTTCGTCAACAGATCCAGCAGGGCGAGCTGAGTCCTGGGGGAGAGGGCCGTCTCGGGCTCGTCGAGCAGGTAGAGACCCCGGATCGCGTAGCGGGCCTTGAAGAACGACATGATCGACTGGCCGTGGGACTGGGTCAGCAGGGACTTGCCGCCGAAGTAGTCGAGCAGGCCGGGGTCGGTGGCCGCCCATTCGTCGAGGATCCGGGCGAAGTCCTGGAAGACCGAGGAGCCGAAGAACGAGCCCGGCACCATGCCGTCCACCCACTCGATGGAGACGCAACGGTAGAACTTGTCCTCGTAGAGGTTGACCACGCAGCGGGTCCGCTCGCCCTCGCGCCAGATATGGATGCCCGCCCGTCGGGCGATGGCTTCCAGGAGCGTGGATTTGCCCGTGCCGTTCTCGCCCACGAAGAACGTGACCGGCGAATCGAAGGCCAAGCCGGTCCCCTGGTGGAAGATGCCGAGATTGAACGGATAGTGCTCCCGCGTCGGATACAGGTCCGGATGAAAACGCACACTCTTCAAATGCATTGAGATACCCCTTGGGTCGATGGCCTTTCAAAAACAGCAGCGCCCATCATACACGCAAGGAGGCCGCTTGCCCACTGTCCTTACCTGCGGTTCGCTCCTATCCGAATGCGTGATGAGAGTGCGCCATCCCCAAGGCCTTCGGCCTTGAGGCTGAAGGTATAAAGAGACGCAATCCTTTCGTTCAGTTACACTTCGATTGTTTGGACGA
>JAFGCA010000552.1 GCA_016932895.1 Sedimentisphaerales bacterium
CTGCTGGACAACATGGGCCAGTGGCAGCTCAAGCACGCGGTGGAGATGCGCGACGAGATGTGCGGCAAGAACGGCAAGCCGCTGCTGGAAGCCTCGGGCAACATCACGCTGGACAACGTTTCGGCCACCGCCCAGTGCGGCGTGGACCGCATCGCCATCGGCGCGATCACGCACTCGGCTACGGCCGTCGATATAGGATTGGACCGGTAGAAGGCCATGTCCACCGAAGACCGGCTCGACCCGGACGCCATACAGACCAATCTGCGAACCCGGCGTATCGGCCGGAAGGTCCTCGTCTACGACCGCACCGCCAGCACCAACGACGTCGCCGCCGAGTACGCCCGCAATCCCGACCATGACGGGCTCGTCGTCTTCGCCGAAGAGCAGACGACCGGGCGCGGACGCAACGGCGCCGCCTGGCACAGCCGCCACGGCGACAGCCTGCTCTTCTCCGTCGTCCTGATCGACTGCAAGGTCAAGAGCGAGCTGCTCCCGCTGACCGCCGCGGTGGCGGTCGCCGATGCGATCGGGCAGGTCGGCGGCCACCAGGCCCGGATCAAGTGGCCCAACGACGTCCTGCTCGACGCCCGCAAGGTCGGCGGCATCCTCGTCGAGTCCAGGCGGGCCGGAAAGCACACCGCCCATGTCATCGGGATCGGCATCAATTGCCATCAGAGCGCCGAGACCTTCCCGCCCGAGCTACGCGAGACGGCCACCAGCCTCGACCGGACCGGCGGAATCCGCTGCCATCGCATCCCGCTGGCCCGCAGGGTGCTGACCTCCCTGGACCACTGGCTCACCGTCGCCGACCGAGGCAGCCGCCGCGTCACCGACGCCTGGAGCCGCCTGAGCACGCAGTTGCACCACCGCGTGACCCTCTCCTGCAATGGCAAGCGATTCACCGGCCACTGCATCGGCGTCGACCCAGAAAAGGGCCTGATCCTCCAGCTCGACCGCGGCGGCGTCCGCATGTTCGACGCCGCCCACACCCACATCGTCAAAACTCCGCCAACCTGACACCCCGCCAGCCCGAAACCACCTCCAGCAACCACGCCTCATCGGCGTCTATTCGCGTCCAACTGCGATTCCATCTCGGATCTTGCTATCTGCCTCGTGATATTTGGTCTATGGCGATTCCGCCTCGCCCAGTTCCCACGACAGTCTCGGATAATCCCGACCCTCCAGAATCCACCAGATATCCTCCGTCCCATTCTCGGTCTCGCCCACAAAATCCCAGCCCGCCGCCAGAAACGTCGCCGCCGTCTGCATCTGAGCCGTGGGCAGACCGGTGCCGCCTGAACTCTCAGCCTGCCCGGAAGTCTCCACATCCCAGAAACTCCCAATGATGCTGCCCGACAGGTTTAGCCCCACGAGACCGCCGACATGGCTATCCCCACTGACGGCACCGGCAGCGTAGCTCATGGCGACGTTGCCAAACCAGTTGTGGCCCACCAGGCCGCCGACACAATCGGCGCCGCTAACCGGGCCTGTGCTGCGACTACTTGAGACGGCACCGCCGTTTTTCCCCACCAGTCCACCGGCGATATGCCCACCAGCAACTGTTCCGGCCGCAGAGCAACTAACAACGTAAGAGCCTTTAGGGTAATTCCAGCCCACAAGCCCTCCCACACGCATGTTTCCGAAAACATCAGCCGTCGAATGGCATTCCACGATCTCCCCGCCTTCGGCATTACACCCGACCAAGCCGCCGATATACTCGTCGCCGAAAACCCTTCCACTTGAGTAGCAATCCACGATAACGCCCCCCTCGCTGTATCCCACCACACCGCCCACGCGACGATAGGCAGAAACCGCGGCGCCCTCCACGTAACAGTTGGCGACAGTCCCAGCACAAAGACAACCGACAAGCGAGCCTGCATACTCGCCTCCTGCGCCGGCATCCACATTGGGATCGATCAAGCCCAGGTTCTTGATTTCCGCACTGACACTCCACGCATAGCCAAAGAGCCCAGTGAAATCCTTGTCGGCACCGTTGTACGTGAAATTTGCGATTACGTGACCATTTCCGTCAAAGACACCCGAAAAAGGCGTCTTGCCGTCTCCAATAATGGTGAATTCAGTACCCGTGTATGCGGATAGATCGACATCAGCGCTGAGTTCGAAGTACTTATCCCATTGCCCTGGAAACAAACCGACACAATACAATTGCCCGGCCGTCTGGATCCGGTACGGATCGTCCTGGCTCCCCTCGCCTGCAAGAAGCTCCGACAGCGGTTTGAACACAATGGGGACCCCCGGCTGGTTTTCCCACCAGAGTCTCGGGTAATCGTTGCTCTCGTCAATCGTCCAGATTCCCTCGTTGTCAGTTGTGCCCCAACTCATAAACGTGATAGTCATCTGCATCTGGGCGGTGGTTTTGCCCTGACCGCCGCCACTGCGTGCTTGCCCGCTGGCTTCGATATCCCAAAACGACGCGACGATTTCCGGCTCTGCGGGAAGACCCAAACGCCTGCTCGGGGCGCTATATCCAAGCAGGCCGCCAACATGGGCAACGCCGTCGACCTTGCATGCTGCGTAACAGTTTGTGATCCTTCCCTGCGAGCCACCGACGAGGCCGCCAACATTGTTGTTAGCAGTAACCATACTGCTCGCATAGCAGTTGACAATTGCGCACCTTCCACCATGCCCCACCAACCCCCCGACGCTCTCATCGGCGGAAACAGCCCCCCCTTCCGCGTAGCAGTTCGTAACAATACCCTCTTGCAGCTGGCCCACCAGCGCGCCGACAGCATATCCCCCCGCAATGTCAATATTGGGATCGATCAGGCTGAGATTCTTGACCACGGCGTTGGGATCATCAACGCACCGGAAAAGACCCACCCAAGCTTCATTCGCCGAACTGTAGGCGAAGTTCGCAATCGTATGGCAACCGCCGTCGAAGACCCCTTTGAACCCTGCGCCAGACCCACCACTTCCATCCTCCAGAGGAGACCCGATGAGGTTGACCTCAGCTCCGGTGTAGGCGGCGAGGTCGAGGTCGGCCATGAGCTTGAAGTGTTTGTCCCAGTGGTCCTCGTGGAGGCCGATTTCGTTTAGTTGCTCGGCGGTGTAGATGAGGTAGGGGTTGTTGGGGTCTCCGGAGCCGCCGCCGTATTGGGCGTGGGTGAGTCCACAGAAAGACCCGATCAGGGCGCAGAGGAACACCGCGAGTCCGAGGCTTTTGCTGCTGTCCATTTTTCCGCTTCCTTCCATGCATGACCGCACTTGTGTATCGGCCCGGCTGCGTCTCGGCAACGAGGCCACAGCTTCAACGTGGGTCGGCGAAGGCCGGCGGATATGATCGGTACAGCGAGAATATGATGACGGTCGAGAATATAATCCTTCCACGCCCGCCTTCGGTTCCCAACTGAGCGCATTATACTACGGAGACCGGGGAATTGGCAACCTTTTTCCGAAAAAAAGCCGGGACACATCACCCTGCCGGGCAAAGCGTTTCGGTTTCCCATCGGGGTGGTTCTGGGGTATACTGCCTGCTCTGGTGCGTTCAACGAAGAGATTGGAAAGGGATGGGTCATGCGTTCAGCTACAGCAGCAAAGAGCTATGTGGTCAGGATCGTTTGTGCGGTGTTTGTGGCGGCGGTTGTGCTGGGGCTGTCAAACCCGGCGTGGGGGGCGGACCCCAAGACCGATGAGAACATCCAGGCGTGGCGGGACATGAAGTTCGGGCTGTTCATCCACTGGGGACCGGTCAGTCTCAAGGGGACCGAGATCGGCTGGTCGCGCGGCGCGCAGGTGCCGACCGAGGAATACGACCAGCTCTACAAGCGCTTCAATCCGACGGCGTTCGACGCCGAGGAGTGGGTTAAGGTGGCCAAAGCCGCCGGCACGAAGTACCTCGTCATCACGTCGAAGCACCACGACGGATTCTGCATCTGGCCGTCGAAGTACACGAACTACGACATCGGCAACACGCCGTTCAAGCGTGACGTGCTCAAGGAACTCTCCGACGCCTGCAAGAAGCACGACATCCAGTTCTGCACCTACCACTCGATCTGCGACTGGTACCACCCGGACTATCCCATGGGCAGCCCCGGCGGGCGCAGCGAGAAGCCGAACCCCAACATGCCGCGTTACAACGAGTACCTGAAAAACCAAACGAAGGAAATCCTCGACAACTACGGCCCGCTGGGCATCATGTGGTTCGACGGCGAGTGGGAGAAGCCCTGGACGCAGGAATACGGCAACGAGCTGTACCGCTACCTCAAGAAGATCCAGCCCGGCCTGGTCATCAACAACCGCGTGAGCAAGGGCCGGCACGGCATGGCAGGCACGACGAAGCAGTCCCACCTCAACGCCGGCGACTACGACACGCCCGAGCAGCGCGTCGGCGGCTTCAACCGCGAGCGCCCGTGGGAAACGTGCATGACGATCTGCCGCCAGTGGGCGTGGAAGCCGAACGACCAGATGAAATCGAAGAAAGAGTGCATCCAGACGCTGCTGCAAACGGTCGGCGGGGACGGAAACCTGCTGTTCAACGTCGGGCCCATGCC
>JAFGCA010000553.1 GCA_016932895.1 Sedimentisphaerales bacterium
CAAGGGAGGTTGATATGAGTGAGATCGTCATGCTGGAAGGGCATGAATCGCAGGCAGTGCTTCAGACCGTGGTGGACAGCCAAGCCCCGGCGATCATGTCGTACTTGTCGAAGGACAAGTGGCACGTGGCGAAAGTGCTCATGAAGGAACTGGCGGGGGAGCGATTGCTCGTCGAAGGCTGCCATTCCTCGAATAAGCCTCATCCGATCAATATCCGTCTCGAGCAGCCGGTCGGCGTCAACTTCAAACACGCCTACGGCAAGTTCGTCTTCGACACGACCGTCGTCGGGCTCGAACCCTCGGCGGACGCTTCCTCTGGCGGCACGATCGTCCTGGCCTTGCCGCACCGGATTGGCGTCGTCCAAAGGCGAAGCTACTTCCGCGTGAGCGTTCCGGAGTCGCTCAGGGTCAACGTCGTCCTGTGGCATCGCACGAGCAGTTGCAGTTCGAAGAAGGACATGGCCCACAAGTACTACGAGGGCCGGCTGACCGATATTTCCGCCGGCGGCGCCCAGTTGATCGTGCCGCTGACGGGCCGCAGCCCAGGCGATGCAACGGTCGCCAAAGAGGCCGACTTCCACAAGGGCCAGTTCGTGGGGATGCGTTTCACGCCGATGCCCTACGAGACGCCGCTGATGTTCAACGCCCAGATCCGCAACGTCCTGCCGACCGCCGACCACCAGGGCCTTTGCCTGGGCCTTCAGATCGTGGGGCTCGAAGCCAGCGACGAAGGGCGGCAGACCCTGTCCCGCCTGGCGGCCGTGGTGGATCGCTACTTTCAGATCAACCAGGCCGAGGGCAGACCGCAGGATGGGGAACCCTCGCCCAGGTTAGAGACGACCTCCTCCGGTATTCCCACCGGCGCGCCGCAATAGGGCCCAGTCCCTCCGGCCCTTGCGACAGCAGTCACACGCCGGTTCCGCGCGGCGCATGATCGTGCGGCCTAAACGTGTATCTCAGGCTGCACCGGTTGTTCCTGGTCCATGGGGACGAGCCCCACTCCTTTGTGCAGGGCGCGGTCATAAAGCCACCTCAGGAAGCTACTGCCTGCAAAGGCCCCGAAGATGAGAACCAGGGCTGCCTGCGGCTTCCACAGGACGGCGCCGAGGAAGAAAAGCACCTGGATCAGATAGCTGAACGGCTTCTTGCCCCGGAGATAGAGGTTCAGGATGTGCGGGTATCGAATGCGGCTGACCATCAGGACGGCCACACCCAGCGTTATGATGGGCAACACGTAAATCAGGGCGTCAAAGCCCGGCACGTCTTCCTGGTGAAAGATGATCAGACTGACGATGACGCCGGCGGCCCCGGGGGAGGGCAAGCCCACGAAGCTGGCGTGCGCCGCCTCGTTTTCTTCGTTCTCGACGTTGAAGCGAGCCAGGCGAATCGCCGCACAACTGATGTAGGCCAAGGCTGCCACCCAGACGAAGCGATGAAAGAGGTTGCCGGCCAGGATGGTGGGCAGCCCCAACTCGCTTTGCACGACGTTGAGCATGAGGAAGGCCGGCGCGACGCCGAAACTGATCAGGTCGCAGAGACTGTCCAACTGGCCGCCGAAGCTTGAGGTCGATTGGCTCATCCGGGCCAGCCGCCCGTCGAGCATGTCGGCGAACATCGCCAGCAGCACCATATAGCCGGCCATGGCAAAGTAGGAGAACCCGCCAATGTCTGCCTCGGCGCCGCGGCTGGCGAAGACGATGGCGATGAAACCGAAGACGCCGTTGAGAATCGTGATCAGCGAGGGTAGGACAGTGATGTATTTTACCCGCTGCCGCCGAACCCGGCGCAGCAGGCGACCTTTATCCGCTTTGGGTTTCAATCGTGGCATCTTTCATACCTCACGAGCGGGGTAACGCCCGCTCTGACGTTGTCTCGAATGCGGACCAGACACTCCATCTTTTCGTTCACCGGTACATAAAGTTCGGTCCGAGATCCGAATTTTATCATGCCGAACTTCTCGCCGCGGGCCAACTCCTGGCCTTCTCGGGCGGCGCAGACGATTCTCCGGGCGATGGCCCCGCTGACTTGCCGGACGGCCAATCGGTCCTTCGGCTCGCTGGCGCGTATCAGGGTCAGGGTGTTGGATTCATTGACCCGGCCCGAGAGAGGATTCATGGCGTTAAGGTATTTGCCTTTGCGGTAGGTGATCGTCTCGACCGTCGCCCGGCAGGGGGCGCGATTGAGGTGGACGTTGAAAATGCTCAGGAAGATGCCGATGCGCAACGCCGGCCCGCCGGTGAATTCGTTCTCGTCCATGGTCTCAACATCGGTGACTTTCCCGTCGGCGGGGGCCATCAGCAGCGCGTCGTCCTGGGGCACCTCCCGGCTCGGGTCGCGGAAGAACATCAAGGCCCAGACCAGCACCGCCAGCAGCACCAACTCAACGAGCCAGAAGATCGGAAGCGCCCACGGGGTCCCCTTGGCCCAGGCGGGAAAGTAGCGCAGGGCAATAGCGGCGTACACCACCATTGCCCCGGCGATCAGGATCGGATAGACGGCTACCTGAGGCCATCCGTACTTGGTCAATGGGATTCTCATAGGCCGGCCATGATAGGCCCAGCGGACGTGTCGGGCAATGAAAAAGGCCGATCTCCGCCAATCGGCCCAGTCAAAGGAGGACAACAGATCTTATGGGCGAGCCTGCTACGACCGGATGTCTCGTAGCTGACCCGAATGCGACCATCAGGTTTCCGGGAGCCGGGCAGGAACCCGATTCCCAGGCGCCTTCACCATCATGGACGCGACAGACACTCAGATGTTACAGCGTTTCTTGAGATTATTTGGCCGATGCACCCTCGCAAACATCCGCCCGGCGGCGGTGTCATCCGTGGATAACCACATGATCGCGGCGAGATCATCTTGCCCCTTTCCGGCGATTCTGTGAGGAGAATGGATGCGAGAATCCCTTTGTTGTCGGTCTGGCGGCATCCGCCGCGAAACTTGCAGAATCAGCCCTTGACGGGTGCGGGGATAATCGGTATTCTCATGCCTTTTCCCGACGCGGGAGAAGTACGGGTGCGTAGAACAGGCCGCCAGAAGCCATCCGGTGGGCTCGGCTTTGCCCGTGCAGCGCCGGTCAGGTTCCATGGCTGCGGGTTCCGGCCGCGATGGAACCGACAGAGTATGTTTGAAATATCAGTAGAAGGAGAAGTTCTAAATGGCTGAAATCGACAAATCTGGGGCAAGAATGAACAGGGAAAGACATAGACTCCCGGCTGGGACCGGGACCGCGAAAGTCGGCCCGGCGGGGTACCTGGAACGCGGTTGGGTCATCGCCAACCACAAGCTCGTCTCGTTCCACGCCGCATTTATTTCGTCGGTGCTCAGTCTTCCGGCGCTCGAGCTGAAGACGTTGGCTGCGACCGAGGGCGTCAACATCAAGCTCGAAGTGCTGAAGTTCATGTTCCTAAGTGCCGAGACGATTGTCTCCCTGGCCATCCTCTACTTGTCATGGCACATCGCCATCGCCATTCACGAAATGGGCCACTTCCTGACGGCCATGAAGCTGACGGCGCTCAACAGGGACTCCCAGGAGAAGGCCGAGAAGGACAAGAGTGCCGGATTCGCTTGGTACGCCAAGATGTTCCTGCTCATTCCGTGGGGTAAGTTCTACGGCGTCAAGAAGGAAGGCGGCAACTTCGCTCCGGATGCGCCGTATAACCTGGCCGTCGCGGCCTCTGCGCCCATCTGGAGCCAGTGGCTGGCAACCATTTTCCTTCCGCTTGCCGGTATCTTCATCCTTGGCGGACTGGCCGCAGGGCAGGACTGGATGATCTACATCGGTCGCTTCTTCCTGGCGCCGGGTTGCGTCGGATTGTTGGACCGGTTGCTGGCTGACCCCGGCAAGCTCCGCGAATTCCGCACCCGCGAGAAGATCGCCGCCGAGCAGGCCGCCCGTGCCGCGGCGGCTGCCTCAAAAGAGAGCTGGATGGTCCAGGTCGCGCAGGTCAAGAAGAAACTGCTGACGACGCGTATGCAGGCCGTCACGTTGAAAGACGGCAGCAGGGTGGCGGCCCCGTGGCAGTTCCGAAACTGCGCCATGGGTGGGCGGCACACCGAGAAAGAGTATCCTGAGAGCAACATCTCCATGCAGGAAAGCATGTTCATGCCGCTGTCGCCGAAGACCTACGAAGACGCGCAGGAAATGACGGTGAAGCTTCAGTACCGCCTCAAGGAAATCATCGAGTCGGCCCCGGGCGCCAAGGTCATGGGCGTCGGTCTGGAAGGCGGCATCGCTCCGTACATCGACAAGGAGCCGCAGGACCAGGTGCCCGAGCAGCGGATGTGGCGTTTCATGAAGCAGGCCATTCTCGACTGCGAATGGATCCCCGGCGTGGATGTTGCGATCGCGCTGGACCCGGCCTGCTCCGAGCTCGAAAACGCCTACCGTGATGAGCGCGGCGAGCCCGATTCCGTCGGCATGTACCGCTTCTGGCGTGACAAGAGCAAGGTCGAGATGAGCCGCGACCAGATTCTGGACCTCTTCAAGCAGGCGATGGAAGGGGGCATTCCGGTTCTTTCTATCGAAGACGGCTTCGGCGAGCGCGACCACGAAGGTTGGAAGAACCTGGTCAAAGAGCTGGGCGACAAGATCTTTATCATCGGTGACGACCTGGTCACCACCAAGGATTCGAACATCGAGGCCTGCGCCAAGAACGGCGAAATCAATGCGTCGCTCATCAAGGCCAACCAGATCGGAACACTCTCCGAGACGGTACTGGCTATGCTAACCTCGCTGGCGTACGGCGCCGAACTGGTGATCTCGCACCGGTCCAAGTCACCGAACGATCCGTTCGAGGCGGAAATCGGCACCGCGATGAACGC
>JAFGCA010000010.1 GCA_016932895.1 Sedimentisphaerales bacterium
GTCTCGGTGCCGACGGTCTTGAACCAGTTGGCGCCGTCCAGGACGATCACGGGGATATTGGCCCAGGTTTCCACGTTGTTGATCAGCGTCGGCTGGCCGAAGAGGCCGACCACCGACGGATAAGGCGGACGGGGTCGTGGCATGCCGCGGGCTCCTTCGATCGAGTGGATCAAGGCGGTTTCTTCCCCGCAGACAAATGCCCCGGCCCCGAGCCTTATCTCTATATCAAACGAGAAGTCCGAGCCCAGGATGTGATCACCCAACAAGTCGTGGGCGCGGGCGTCCTCGATAGCCTTCGTGATGCGTTTGATCGCCAGCGGGTATTCCGCCCGGATATAAACAATGCCTTTGCTCGCGCCGATGGCGTAGCCGCCGATGGCCATGCCTTCGACGACGGTGTGCGGGTCGCCTTCGATGGCGCTGCGGTCCATGAACGCGCCGGGATCACCCTCGTCGGCGTTGCAGATGACGTATTTGGGCGAGGCCTTCTCGGCGGCGGTGAACTTCCATTTGAGCCCCGTGGGAAACCCGGCGCCGCCCCGGCCCCGCAGACCGGCCTGCTCGACCTCTGCGACCACCTCTTGCGGCGTCATCTCGGTAACGGCCTTGGCCAGAGCCTCGTAGCCGCGGAGGGACAGGTAATCGTCGATGCTCTCGGGATCGATAATGCCGCAGTTCCGCAGCGTAATCCGCATCTGGTGGCCGAAGAACTTGGCATCCCCGAAGACGCGGAAGAAGCGGTTGTACAAATGGTCTTCCTGGATGGCCAGCCGGGCGATGGGACGGTCGTGAACGAGATGTTCCTCTACGATCTCAGGGATGTCGTTTTCCGTCAACCCTCCGTAGATGGTGTAGCCTGGATTGACGACCATGATCGGGCCCTTGTCGCACATGCCCAGGCACCCGGACAGGCCGATGGTCACCTGGTCGGTCAGGCCGTGTTTGTCCAACTCTTGCCGCAACAGGGTGGTGAGCTTGCGCGATCCCTTGTTGATGCAGCTCGTCCCGTCGCAAACGATGATTCTGTACGTCGCAGTCACAGTGCGATCCCTTTCTAATCGATGGTCCACTCTTGTATCACTTCACCGTTTTTCAGGTGTCGTTCGATGATCTGCTGGGCCCGTTCCTTGTCGACCTTGCCGTATTTGACGGGACTCTTACCCGCCTCGATGACTTCCACGGTGGGCTCCAGATTGCAGCGGCCCGCACAGCCTTTCTGGCTGAGGTAGACGTCCGTCAGCCCGCGACTGATGGCTTTCTGGAAGACCTCCATCACCTCATTCGAGCCGGCGGCGATCTCACACGTGGCCATGCCAACGTAGACCCTCTTGGTGGAGAGGTAGCCTTTTCCGACGATGCGTCCGACGGCCTCGGCACGCTTTTTTCTGATCAGTTCCAATGGTGTCGGCATTGCGTTAGTTCCTTTCTATCTCGAATATGAAGGAGTTGCCGTGCTCGCGAGGCTCCACCCGTATCTGCCCGCCGTGACGCTCGACGATCTGTCGGGTAATGTACAATCCCAGGCCCGTACCCTTGACCCTTCGGGTCTGTTCGTTCTGCAGGCGGGAGAACTTCTGGAAGAGTTGGGCTCTCTGCTCGTCGCTGATGGGCGTCGAGTCATTGTAGACGTCCACCTCGACTTTTCCGTTCTGCTGTTTGGCCGTGACGCGGATCTCTCCGGCCTCCGGGCTGTACTTGATCGCGTTGCTCATCAGGTTGTTGGCCACGATCTGCATCAGGTCGGAATCCGCCTCGACGACCATATCCGGGTCGATGGCGTTGGAAATCTTCAAGTTCTTGCGGAATGCGATGGCGGCCAGCGAATGAATCGAGCTGTCGAACACGTCTGTTTTGAGGTTCAGCCTGGATTTACTGACGGCCAGCTCGCCCCGCTCGATGCGACCGAGATTGAGGAATTTTTTGACGGTGGCGTCGAGGTAATCGAGGTTTCGCGTGACCGAGTCCAGGGCCTTGCGCTGTTTGAAGTTCACCATGCCCAGATAGCCGTCGCGGACGGCATACGCGTTCATCACCGCCGAGGCCAGGATGCCCTTGAGCTCGTGGGCCACGAAGCCGATGAGATCGACGTAGCTCTTGTTGGAGGCCGCCAGTTTCTGATTGGAAATCCGCAGGCTTTCCTCGCGCTCCTTGAGCCCCAGGGCCATGGCGTTGAACGCCTCGGCCAGGCTGTTGATGTCGCTGATGGAGGTGTCGCTGTCCACCTGGCAGCCCCAGTCGCCCGAAGCAAAACACTCGGTGGCGTGCACCATGTGCGTCAGGGGTCGAGAAATCGCGGCGGCCAGGACGAAGGAAAACAATATGCCGATGGCCGTCACGCCGCCGACGGAGGCGGCGAAGAGGAGCAGGACCTCGCGGGCCATGTCGTTGAAGGGTTGCTCCAGAATCCCGACGTAGAGGATTCCGATAATATCGCCTGTGATACTGGTGATCGGTTCGTAGGCAGTCTTGTACCAGTCGGTGACGACGAAGGCGCGATCGTGCCAGATTTGGCCTTCCTCGACCACCTTTACGTAGACCTGATCGGAGACGCGGGTGCCGATGGCGCGCCGGCCGTCTTCGGTCAGGACGTTCGTGGAGATTCTGACGTCGTCCTGGAAGATGGTCACGGTTCCGACGGGCTTGCCGTGGTAGGATTGCCGTCCGAAGACCATCTCGCGGATGCGGTCGACGAGGGTGTAGTCGCGGTTGATGACGCGCCCGCCGTACAGGATGGCCTCTACGTTGCCCTCTTCGCCGAGGACCGGCACGGCGTACTCCTTGGCCATCACCTCGTTGAGCACGACCTTCGCTGTCGGTCGGGCCATCGGGGTCGCCTTGATCTCAATGCGGTTCAAGCCGGGGAAATCAGCCTGCAACGCCTCAAGCTCGTCGAGCGAGACGATGCGTGTGCCGCCGATGGGCTGACCCGTCCGGGCGGCCGTGCGCGCGATGTCGCTGCGCAGCGAATCGAAGTCGGACGCCGCCACGTATCGCAGGTAGTGCAACTGTAGTTTCTTCCGCAGTCGTTCCGGACTCTCGGTCGGCGAGACCAGCTTCAACCCCTGTCCGATGCGCTCAATTTCGCTCGTGTACACCATCCGGGCGGCCTTGAGGTCGTTGCGGACCCGGCGTTCGGCCCGCTGAATGATGTCCCGCTGAATAACGTAGTACCCCAGCAGGCCGATGGAGGCCGATAACACGAAGATCACCATCAAAAACGACAGCACAATCCTGGTCTTGATGGACACCGGCGGCAGTATTCGGCTATTTTTTAGTGTTGGAGGCATTGACGAAATAGATCACATTCTCAAGTTCGGTTTCGAGGTTGATGTTGTTGATGACACAGCCACTACGGGCCTTAAGACAGATCGGTGCGAAATTCAACACCCCTTTGACGCCTGCGGACAGCATGAGCTCGAGGACTTGCTGGGCGGCATAGTCGGGTACGGCGATCACACCGAACTTGATCTGATGACCGGCCAGAAAACCCGCGAATTCCTCCAGCGGCAGGACCGGGGGCTTGGCCTCGCGGTCATATTTGTCCGGATCGATGTCGAAACCGGCGGCGATCTTGATGCCGCTTTTGCCCAGCCCGGGGTAGTGAAAGAGCGCCTTGCCGATGTTGCCCATCCCCACCACGACGAACTCCTGAACGCGGTCCTTGCCCAGAACCTTGTTGAGCTGGATGCTGAGCTCATCGACTTTGTATCCCCCCCGGCGATTGCCTGTGATGCCGAACAGAGAGAAGTCCTTGCGGACCTGGGCCGCCGTTACGCCGGCGGCATCGGCAAGGTTGTCTGAGAAGACACGCACGAAATTCAACGTTTTCAGCCGATTCAGGGCGTTCTTGTAGCGTGATAGCCGTATAATGCAGCTTCTGTTGGGCATAAATGAAACCTTCTACTGTTTTGTTCCAACTGTCACAAAAAAAGGACTTGCGTGTCCGTGTCTGGGCGATAACAACCCCTGAAAGAGATTATCAGGAAATTCTACGCCCAAGTCAACGGTTTTGTTGTGAATTTTATCACATTTTATTGTTGAGCCTGTTCTTTTGCTGCCTGGGGTCGCTTGTAGCGGTTCGGCTGACTCGCGGGCGTCTTTGGGCTACGAAGAGACAAGCGTTTGGAGGCGACGGGGATTTTCGCTTTTTTTGTGGCGGGAGGGCGGTGGCTGGATAAAATATGGAATCGGGCCGGTTTGACAAAAGGAGGGCGGTGTGGACGTCTTCTGAGGCCAAACGTGACGGAGAATGAGATTAGGTGCAGAGGCATTCATGGAACAGATTGAGCCCAAAATCAAGGTTGAATACGGTACCGAAGTGACCATCGTTACATTCGACGTGGACAACATCCTGGAAGAACAGCAGATCAAGAAGCTTGAGGAGGCTCTGACCCCCGTTATTTCCAGGAACGAAGGGCGGAAGCTCGTTCTGAACTTCGAGAACGTCCGGTTTATGTCCTCGGCCTTCCTCGGATTGCTCGTGAAAGTGCACAAGCGGGTGATCGAGGCCGGCGGCCATTTGCAGCTTTTGAATCTCGACCCGAAAATCTACAAGGTCTTTGAAATTACCCAGTTAACCAAGATTTTCGACATCGTTCGCGCCCCCGGCTGACCCTGTCATTACTGCGGCGGCGTGCCTCTCGATGGTGGCGTCGGCTCCCGGCTCCGGCAGGGATGGCGCCGGTGGCCGGCAGCCTTGCAATCATCACGGCTCCCGCGAAACCGCCGGGGCCAGGTCATTGGAGGCGGAAGATGGGGCAGGTGGTTCCGCCGGCGCCGAATTCGGGCGCCTCGACCGGGTCGAAGAGGACGTAGCGGCTGTCCAGGTAGCGAGTCTCAATGTAGGGCGCATCGGCCAGCGCTTGGGCGATACGAGCCATTACGGCCGACAGGTCGCTCTTGCCATTCTTGCGGCAGAGATGGATCAGAGGACCGCAGATTTGATGACGCTTGCGGGCCAGCGCGATCCAGATCTGCTGGGCCGTGAGGAAGGTGTGCTCACCGCAGTGCCCGGCCCGCACTTGACGCAGGACAGGCACGCACGCCCCGAGGATTTGTTCGCTCTCAACGTACATACCGCACGAGAACCTCCAAGCACTCTGGTCTTCTATCGGCCGTATGCCGGTGACGGATAAGAAAATATGCTATACAAACTCGGATGTTTGGCTGCCGGCGGTTTGGCAGAAAGTCCGGAAGGAAACGAAAAGGAGCTGTAAATGAGCGTGGCGGTCAGGTTTGGCGGGGTCAGAGCGGGAGAATGGGCGCCTACGCCGGCTCGGTCTGCCATTTGTCTTCGTATTGACTCTGACGCTTGAGACTGTGTTCTCGGGCACACGCGACGACGTGCAGAGCCAGCTTCAAACGGTCGTTAAGATGGAACTTGTGGAACAGGCGATTCATGTAGGTGCGTACTGTGGAGACGGAAATCTCCATCCGCTCGGCAATCTCCTTGTCGGAGGCCCCTCGCAGAATGTGCCTGATGATCTCGGCTTGCTGACGCGACAGGCCGAGATTCTCTCGAAGCGCCAGCCACTCTTGTTCGGAAACCACCCTGGTGTGCCCGGTTGTCGCCATCCTACCTCCTTGATTCGGAAGTCGCAGACGGGCTTTACCCATTCCCTTAATGCGCCACTTGTCCCAGGCCTCCCAACGCGACTGCCGACACGTTGCCCAGGTCGTGTGTCTTCATATGCCGGCGCTCCGGCATTGTCGCATCATTGCCGCGTTTGTCAACGCCAACATGGCATATTCGGTGTAGTCAATTCCAATGAACGCGGCGCCGCCCGGCAAGCGAGTTGCGAACCGGTAGTGCCGGCCCTGGTGCCTCGACCGACGCGAGGCCTTTTGATTTGACCGGTACGCGGCCTCCCACTACAATCCGGGCTTGTGCCGCCTGCGTCTGCGGCGCAGGGAGCAATAGCAAAATGTCAACCCTTCAGGGAAGAAAACGAGGTGAACGCACATGAAAGCACTGCGGGCCAAATCGAATTTGTCACGTCGCGATTTCTTGGCGACGACCGCGGCGGCCGTGGCGGCCGGCGGCGTCATGGGAGCCGGTTGCATGGATGAGCTAATGGGCAAGAAAGCGAAGAAGATTCCCGTGGGCTTGCAGCTCTATTCGGTCCGGGCCGACTGCGCCAAGGACCTGCCGGGCACCATCGAGAAAGTGGCAAAGATGGGCTATGACGGCGTCGAGTTCGCAGGCTACTATGACTACAAGGCCGCGGACTTGCGCAAACTGCTCGACGACAACGGCCTGGTCTGCTGCGGCACGCACACCGCGATGGATACGCTCTCGGACGCCAATCTCGCGGCCACCATCGAGTTCAACCAGACGCTGGGCAACAAGTACCTCATCGTTCCCTGGCTCAAGCCCGACGACAGCAACCCCAAGGCCGCCTGGCGCAAGCACGCCGAGCGGTTCAACGAGCTGGCCGAAAGAGTCACGCCCGAGGGAATGGTGGTCGGCTATCACTGCCACGCCCACGACTTCCATACCGTCGAAGGCGAGGTACCGTGGGAAATTCTCTTCGACAACACCCGGCCGGAAGTCGCCATGCAGCTCGACACGGGCAACGCCATGAGCGGCGGCGGCGACCCCGTGAAGTACCTCAAGAAGTACCCCGGCCGCGCCGTCACCGTGCACATCAAGGAATACTCCGAAACCAACAAGAACGCGCTGATCGGCGAAGGCGACCTGTCCTGGCAGGAGATCTTCAGCCTCTGTGAGACCATCGGCGGCACCCGCTGGTATATCATCGAGGAAGAAAAGGACGCCTACCCGCCGCTGGAAGGGGTCGATCTCTCACTGCAAAACTACCGGAAACTCCGCGCGTAGCCGCGGTCACGACGATACGAATCAGGCCAGAGCCACCGCGGTGTGACTCATGTCGGCCAGATCGAGAATCATCACCCGGGCCGAGCCGGTGACCCAGTCGGTGGCTTCGCCCGGGTTGATGATGAGGGTCTTTCCCTCCTCCCGGATATCCTGTCGATGCGTGTGCCCGTAGATGACCAGGTCGTACATCTGGCTGCGGGCCACCTCGTCAATGTTGTGATGCGTGTGGGTCATGTAGATCCGCTTGCCCGCCAGTTCGCCCTTGTAGCAGTATTCGTGAATCTCGCCCCCGAAGTCCTCGACGGTCGATTTGAGAAAGAGCTTCTCGCCCTCGTTGTTGCCAAAGACGGCGATGAGCCGGGCCTCGTTCAGTCCGGCAAACGCCCGGGCGGTAAACGGCGCCACCATATCACCGGCATGCAAAACGTATTGCACACCGCGCTCGTTGAACACCTCGATCGCGCGGGCCACGTTGCGATGATGATCGTGCGTATCGGAGATAATGCCTATTTGCATCCGTATCCTCCCACGACAGAAACGACCCGCGTAAAACCGTGGCCCTCAACAAACCGGCCCGACGATGCGCGAGGCTCGACCGCACTCATCTTACTGTCGCGACTCCGGAGATGCAAAGGATTGGCTGGACGATTCGGCGCAAGCCTGGGGTTCTCGCCCAATGATGCCGAGGGGTAAAACAGCCTGGCGGGAGCGGAATTGGACCTTGGCCAGATTTGCTCTACGGGTCCCATGATGGTATAATCACCTGTGACTGAACCGGTGGCAAAGGTGATTTGGAGGACTGCAGCCATGCGTAAGCAAAAGGGGTTCACACTTATCGAGCTTCTGGTGGTGATCGCCATCATCGCCTTGCTGATGGCCATTCTGATGCCGGCGTTGGAGCGGGTCCGGCGACAAGCCCGGGGCGTGGGCTGCAAATCGAACCTGCACCAGTGGGGCCTGATCTTCGCCATGTACACGCAGGACAACAACGGGTATTTCTACAGTGGCCTGCTGCAAAGTTTCGGCCGGGACGTGGCGCACGGTGACTGGTGGCGCGAGTGCATGCGGCCGATGTCCAAGGACAAGAAGATGTGGCTGTGCCCCACAGCGAGGAAATACCGCTCGAACGCCGACCTGTCGGCCATGGCCCTCGCCACCAATCCCTTTGAAGCCTGGCGCGTCCCCCAGTCCCATGGGGGAGACGAGGGCAGCTACGGCCCCAACGGCTGGATGTGCAACCCGCCGGCCAACCTGACCAGTCTGTGGGGGCGCGGGCCCAAGGAGAACTACTGGCGGACACACCTCGTACAAGGGGCGCACAATATCCCGGTTTTCACCGAAGGCTGGTGGGTGGACGGCTGGCCCCGGGACACCGACGGACCTCCGGCACAGGGCCACCAGACGCCGGTGATAGGCGGTCAGGAGATGCGAACACTCTGCGTCAACCGCCACGGTGGGGCCCAGTTCTGCCTCTTCGCCGACTGGTCCGTCCGCAAGGTCGCCCTCAAGCAACTCTGGCAACTCAAGTGGCACCGCGAGTTCGACACCCAGGGTCCCTGGACCAAAGCCGGCGGCGTCGCCCCCGAAGACTGGCCTCGGTGGATGGCCGGCTTCAAAGAGTCATTCTGATCCCGGTCCTCAAGGTCTCCCGCGCGACCGAGCCCGGTCTCACGTAAGGTCGGTGCTCCGTTGTTCGAGGAAGGTTTTGTAGGTCTGGTAGTGGTCCGTTTGCTCGTAGGGGACCGGCGTGATAGGGCTCCGGTCGAAGCTGTAGATGGTGGCGTTGGGACAGGCCAGGAGGATCGGCGAGTGGGTCGCGATGATGAATTGGGCGTGGCCGGCGGCGCTCATTTCCTTCAAAAGCTCGAGCAAAGCAATCTGCGTCTTGGGCGAGAGGGCCGTCTCCGGTTCGTCCATCAAGTACACCCCCCGGATCTTGTAGCGGGCCCGGAAGAACGACATGATCGACTGCCCGTGCGACTGCGTCAGCAGCGACTGGCCTCCGAAGTATTCGAGCTGGCCCGGGTCGGCCGCCGCCCACTCGTCCAGGATGCGGGCGAAGTCCTGAAAGACCGACGAGCCGAAGAACGAGCCCGGGACGTGCCCGTTGGCCCATTCTAAAGAGATGCAGCGGTAGAACTTGTCCTCGTACATATTGAACCGGTAGCGGGTCCGCCCGCCCTCGCGCCAGATATGAATCCCCGCTTTGCGGGCCAGGGCTTCGAGCAGCGTCGATTTGCCCGTGCCATTCTCGCCGACGAACAGCGTCACCGGCGCATCAAAAGCGACCTGTCTGGTTTTGTGAAACAGTTCGAGATTGAACGGATAATACTCCCGCGTGGGATATCTGTCGGGATGCAACGTGACATTCTTCAAATGCACTACTTTACCTTTCGATCTATCCGGCTGTCGTTTCGCATCCCATGATACACGAAAAACACGCCGCCGGACAGTCGTCTCATCAGCCAGGCGCGGAGCCGGAGGGAGGGTGTCCGCTTGTGCTTCGGCGCGTCGCAGCAAGAGGAGTCACTCGGCGTGACAGTCACTGAGCCAGTAGGCGGCGAACCAATGCAGGTCCCGGAAGTCGACGGCGCCGTCTGCATTCCAATCGCCGGCCGGCGGATCACTCTCCGCAGCGCGCCATGCGGCCGCAAAAACGGCAAAATCATAGAATGAGACGGGATTGACGCCGTCGAGGTCCGGGCAATCGTTGTCGCAGACATCGCCCGTACCGTCGGCATCGGAGTCTCTCTGGGACGGATTGGGAATAGCAGGGCAGTTGTCCCGGGAGTCCCCGATCCCGTCGCCGTCGGCGTCGTCCTCCACGCGCACGCCGATGACGAAGCCGCGCCAGCCGTAGGCGCCATTCTCATTCTGCACTGCGCCCGTTTCGTCGTACGTTCGCGCGTAGAGGTAATGCTGTCCGACGTAGGCGGGCTCCCAGGCAAACTCCCAGTGCTTCCAGACGTTCGGGACGAACTCGGTAAGCAGGGTCGCGGGTTGCCAGGTGACTCCGGTGTCCAGGCTGACCTCGACGGCGGTGATCTCGCGTCCCCGGCCCGAGACGGCCATGCCCCGAATCGTGCGCGGGCCGATGGCGACAACCTCGTTGTGCAGCGGCCGCAAGAAGCGCGCGTGCTGGGGGAGATAGTCCAATTCATACGTAGCGGCTGTGGCCTTGATCTCGATGCTCTCGACCCACTGCACCCAATGGAAACCACCGACCCCGGGTACGACCAGCCGCAAAGGATGGCCCTGGTTCGGCGGCAGGGTCTGGCCGTTCATCTCGTAGGCGAGGAGGATATCGTCGGCTGCCTGGATCGCGCCCAGATCGATGTCGCCCAGGGCGTAGCGGTCCGCCGCGCCGATGCGCACGGACGCCGCTTCCGTGTCAGGCCGGGCAGCCTCGATAACGGTCTTCAGAGGCACGCCCGTCCAGGTGGCGTTGCCCACCAGCAGCGTGGTGCCTCCCGGGATGGCACATTCCAGAGTCGCCATCTCGGTAACAGCGGGGTACTGCTTCAGCGCCTCCAGATCAAGAGCCAGAGGCGTCTCGACCGCGCCTTCGACTCGCAACCGCCAGTCCTCGCCGATGTTCGGGATGCCTTTGCCATTGAAAACGAAGAAGCGATCGAGATCCGTGATGGGCGGCGGCTCGAGGCCCAGCCCCGTCCGGCCACATACGACAACAACGAGAAGAGACATCACGGTCCATTTTCGCAAGTGTAAGACTGCGTTCATCGTGGTTCCCCCGTGTTTGACCGTGCTTTACGAACAACCGAAGAGCCTCAGCGTTTGCCGGCCGTACGATAGAGGATACGAAGCGATGCGGGCGGAGTTCGTCGTCTTACGGGCGCAGGATCGCTTTGAGCCCACCCACGAGGCGGCCGATGCCCTCGGCGGCAGTGTCTCTGTCGAGGGCGCCGTAGGCGACGCGCAGCAGGCAGAGGTCGGAAACACCGAACGTCGTGCCGGGGATGACAGCGACCTTGTGCTCTTCGATGAGCCTCCGCACGAGCTGCATCGGATCGATGTCGCTGCGGACGCGCAGCAGAACGTAGAACGCGCCGTCGGCGCGCGGGACGGTGACGAGGTCCTCGATCTCGCCGAGCCGCGCGAGGACGAGCTGCCTGATCTCGCGCGTCACGCGCAGTTTCTGCTGGCAGTACGCCCGCCCGGCGTGCATGGCGCCGACGGCGGCCCACTGCGAAACCACCGGCGGACAGATCAGGACCGTATCCTGAATCTTTTTCACGGGCATGTAGAGCGGCTCGGGCAGCACCATCCAGCCGATCCGCCAGCTCGCGAAGCCGTAAGCCTTCGACAACGAATACAGCGAAATCGTGTGCGGCGCGCTGCCGGCGATCGAGCCGGGCGAAAAGTGCGTCGCGCCGTCGTGCGTGAAGTACTCGTACGCCTCGTCGCTGATATGATAGATGCCTTTGTCCCGGCAGATTTCGTTCACGCGGCGCAACGTCTGCTCGGAATAGACCGCCCCGCTCGGATTGTTCGGGGAAATCGTGACAACCGCCCGCGTTCTGTCGGTGACGGCGCGTTCAATCGCGTCGGGACGAAGCTGGTAGTCGTCGTCCGTGGAGACACAGACCGCCTTGCAGTCGGCGATGGCCACGGCCATCTCGTGGTTGAAGTAGTACGGCAGGTTCAAGACGATCTCGTCACCCGGGTCGGTAATGGCCAGCACCGCGTTGACGAAACCCATGTTGGCCCCGGCGGTGACCACGATGCGCTGGCCGGCGCCGACGCGGATCCCGTTCTCGGCGGCCAGCTTGGCCTCGATGGTCGCCAGCAGCTCCGGGATACCCTGGACGAGCTTGTACTTGTGGTTCTCCGGATCGGCCCAGAAGCGTTCGAGGTGCTGAGCCGCCTCCGGAGGCGGCCCGTAGTAGGCCACGCCCTGACCGAGCGAGATCGTGCCCGGGGCCGCGCGAATCAACTCGCCGACCACCGGGATGATCGGGGTCTGGACGGACTGCATCCGGAGGCTGCGGTACATCGATTCGAGCCTCTGCGATTAGACCGTATAGGTCGAAGCGGCCGTCGCGCCGCCGCGACCGGTCCAGTTCGTGTGGAAGAACTCGCCGCGCGGCTTGTCCACCCGCTCGTACGTATGGGCGCCGAAGTAGTCGCGCTGCGCCTGGAGCAGGTTGGCCGGCAAGCGGTCGTGGCGATACCCGTCATAGAACGCCAGCGCCGTGCTGATCGCCGGCACGGGAATGCCCATCTCCACCGCCGCGGTGACAACCCGACGCCACGAGGCCTGCGCCTTCTCCACCGCCTCTTTGAAGAACGGGTCCAGCAGCAGGTTCGTCAAATCCGGATTCTTGTCGAACGCCTCCTTGATCTTGCCGAGGAAGACCGAGCGGATGATGCAGCCGCCCCGCCACATCAGGGCGATCCCGCCGTAGTTCAGGTTCCACTTGTACTCGGCGGCCGCGGCCCGCATCAGTTGGTAGCCCTGGGCGTAGCTGACGATCTTGGCCGCGTACAGCGCGTGACGCAGGTCGTCGATGAACGCCTTCTTGTCGCCTTTGAACTGCGGCTTCGGTCCGGATAGGACCTTCGAAGCGGCCACCCGCTCTTCCTTCAACGCCGACAGGCAGCGGGCAAACACCGCCTCGCCGATCAGGGTCAAGGGCTGGCCGAGATTCAGGGCTTCGATCGCGGTCCATTTGCCGGTGCCCTTCTGGCCCGCCGTGTCGAGGATCAGGTCGATCACTTCATTGCCGTCCTCGTCCTTGTAGGCCAGGATGTCACGCGTAATCTCGATCAGATACGAATTCAGCTCGCCCTGGTACCACTCGGCCAGCGCCTCATGCATCTCGGTATTGGACAGGCCGAGACCTTCCTTCATCATCTGGTAGGTCTCGCAGATCATCTGCATGTCACCGTATTCAATGCCGTTGTGCACCATCTTGACGAAATGGCCGGCGCCGTTTTCGCCGACCCAGTCGCAGCAGGGCTCGCCGTCGTCGGTCTGGGCGCAAATCGACTGAAAGACCGGTTTGACGTGTTCCCACGCGGCGGGAGAACCGCCCGGCATCATGGATGGGCCGAGCAGCGCCCCTTCCTCGCCGCCGGAAACGCCGGTGCCGATATAGAGCTTGCCCTTGCCCTCGACGTATTCGGTGCGGCGCATGGTATCAGGGAAGTGGCTGTTGCCGCCGTCGATGATGATGTCCCCGTCCTCCAGGTGCGGCAGGACCTTGTCGATGAACGCGTCCACGGCCTGACCGGCCTTGACCATGAGCATGACCTTGCGGGGGCGCTTCAGATTCTCGACCAGCTCTTCGATGGAATGGCAGCCGATGATGTTCTTGCCCTGGGCCCGCCCGTTGACAAAATCGTCCACCTTCGAAACGGTCCGGTTAAAACAGGCTACCGTAAACCCCTTGCTCTCCATGTTGAGGATGAGGTTCTCGCCCATGACGGCCAGCCCAATCACTCCCATATCTGCCTGTGCCATGATTCCGTACTCCTTCGTCAAAAGCCCAGCTTCTGCTGTTCGTATGCTCGCGCAGTAACGCTCCCGCTCGCGCGGTCGAGGCGCAAGTCGGACAAACTATTCTGCGGATTTTGACGCCGGTTGCAAGGCAAATCCCTGGCGATCTCGCCCGCGAATGTGTGAACTTCTTTCGCCGTCTGGATTCAGTCCGTCGCCGGCTGCTCGCGTGGCAAAGCCATTTCACAGACAGCCGACCGGCCTGAGACGAGCCGCGTGTGGTGTGGACGGCAACGGGTGTATGCAGCGGTGCCCTGCGCCGCCGACGGGCTGGCCGTCAGGGAGCAAAGGAGTGGCCAAACAGCGGCCCCGCGCTCCGCCACACGAGGCCGCCGTTTTGAGTCATCCGAAAGACTCGCCGGTCGCTTTTAACGACGCGGCGGAGTGGGATCGGTGAAATTACCCGGATCGTGAACGCAGACGGTGTCCTTCCGGTTGGCCGGATCAAACTGACTCGGCTGCGGCGGGGTGCCGCGCACATCACCTGTATCCATGTTATCCGAGCGCGTGAAGATGTTGTCGTCCTCTACGGAGCAGTACGACCTCTTCTCGAAGTTGACGTGGCTGTCCAGGAACAGCAC
>JAFGCA010000554.1 GCA_016932895.1 Sedimentisphaerales bacterium
ATCCCTGGTTTGCCGACTGGGGCCGGGATGCCTTCATTTCCCTGCCCGGTCTGCTGCTGGCGACGGGGCGATACGAGGACGCGCGGTCGGTCCTCAGCACGTTCGCCGGCGTTGCCGACGAGGGCATGATCCCGAACCGCTTCGACGACCGCAGCGCCACGGCCTACTTCAACAGCGTCGATGCGTCGCTCTGGTTCATCCACGCCGCCCTGCAGTATCTGGAGGCCACTGAAGATATCGTGACGTTCCGCGAGGAATTGCTGCCCGCGATTCGATGCATTATCGATTCCTACGAGAAGGGCACGCGCTTCAACATTCACTGCGACCGCGACGGGCTCATCGTCGCCGGCGACAGCAGCACGCAACTGACCTGGATGGACGCCAAGTATGGCGGGCTCGCCTTCACGCCGCGCTGGGGCAAGGCGGTCGAGGTCAACGCCCTCTGGCACAACGCCCTGTGCGGCATGCGCGAGTTCTGCCGGCAGAGGGGCTCCGCTGACGCGGCGCGATACACCGAGATGGCGGCCCAAGCCGGGAAGAGCTTTTCCCGGTTGTTCTGGAACGAGAGTCGCGGCTATCTGAATGACACCGTCATGCCCGACGGGACGGTGGACGCGAGCCTTCGGCCGAACCAGATTTTTGCCGTGTCACTGCCGTACGGTCCGCCTCTGACACCGCAACAGCGGCGGGCTGTAGTGGATGTCGTGGAGCGAGAATTGCTCACGCCGTACGGGCTGCGCACGTTGAACGCGGGGCATGAGTCGTACAAGGGACGTTACGAAGGACCCATGCGGCAGCGGGACGAGGCGTATCATCAGGGGACGGTGTGGCCGTACCTGATGGGCGCGTTCGTGGAGGCCTATCTCAAGGTCCACGATTTCAACGCGGCCGCCAGGTCGCAGGCGGCCCGATGGCTCGAACCTCTCCAGCGTCACCTGGCCGAGGACGGGTGTCTCGGCAGTGTCGCCGAAGTCTTCGATGGCGATTCTCCGCAACGGCCGCAGGGCTGCCTGGCCCAGGCCTGGAGCGTCGGTGAGTTGATTCGCGCCCGTCGTCTTACCCGCAACGAGCGGGCCTGATTCGGTCACGCGGCTCAGAATTTCTTTGCCAGTTTCCTGGCTGCCTCCACGGCCTTTGCCTTAATCTTGGCGGCGGTCTCCGGTCCCTTGAGCAGTGTGGGCTCGATGACGATGGACTGAATGTCGGTTATGCCGATGAAGTTCAGGATCAATTCGGTGTACTTCGTCTGGAAATCGAAGGCTTGTGCTTCGCTGTCGGGCGGGTATTCGCCGCCCCGGGAATACACGATGACGGCCGGCTTGCCCTGGACCAGCCCCTCGTATTGGCCGTCCTCGGTGACGGCGAACGTGTGCCCGGGCTGGACGATCACGTCGAAGTACTGTTTCAGGCGGTAGGGGATCGAAAAATTCCACATAGGCACGGCCAGCACGTACTTGTCGGCCGCCTGGAAGTCCGCGATGACCGAGACAATTCGCGCCCAGGTTTTCTTTTCCTGCTGCGTGTGGTCTTTCCCGTGCATGATCTTGTATTTGGCGGTGGTCGCCTCGAAATCGAAAGCGGGCAGATCGTCGTAGAACACATCGAACGTTCTGACCTGGTCGTCCGGGTGGGCCCGGCTGTACGCTTCGACGAAGGCATCGGCCACGGCGCCCGAATACGAGCGATCCCCTCGGGGCGAGGCCTTGATATAAAGCAAATGGCTCATAGCTACCTCCCTGTTCAGCACCAACCTATTACACTGTGCCGATGCAACCGACACAACCCCTCCTACGCCCCGTGTGTTTGCGAAGTTCATACAAACGGCGGCGTCATGTCATGCGGGAGAATACCCGGCGGCACGATCCCGGCGGTTTGGTCCCTGAAGCAGCATTTACAGTTTGAGCATTTCACCGATCAGGCATCCATCGCAGGGGCAGAAGGCCCGGATGTTGTCTTCGGGTGTGCCGGGCGGGACTTCGCAGCCGGGCTGGAGGATGAACGGCTCGCCGGCCGTCTCGAAGCATCGACGGGCGGCGTCGGCGACGTCTTGCGGCGTTCCTTGGAGCAGGACCGCCGTGGGGTCGAAGTTCCCGCAAAGCGTGACATCCGGTCCGACGGCTTCCCGGGCGCGGTCCAGCGGGACCATCCAGTCGACGTCGATGATGTCGGTGCCCGTGGTGGCCATCAGGGCGATGTTGTTGCCGATGTCGCCGCAGATGTGCAGCTTCACCGTCGCGCCCGCCTCGTGGATCGCGTCGAACAGCTTCTTCTCGTAGGGCAGCACGTACTTCTCGAACATGTCCGGGCTGATGAGGCTGGCCACGGCGTCCCCGACGCCGATCATATCGGCGCCGGCGTCGATTTGGGCCCGGGCGAAGCGGATCTCGTTTTCGATGATGATGTCGATCGCTTCCAGGTAGATCTCGGGCTTGTCCATCAGGTCCATGAACATGTTCTCGACGCCGCGCAGGTCGGCATACTCGGCGAGCGGCCCCTCGACCCAGCCCAGCACGCTGTGCGTTTCGCTGACGGCCGCGGCCATCTTCGCCACGCTGTCGATCCGCTGGCGCGGACGCTCGGCGTTCTCGATGTCCAGGGGTCTGACGCGTCCGATGTCGGCGGGGCTCTCGATCAGGAGCCTCTTCGGCTTGCCGACGCCCTCGGCGGGGTAGTCGAACTCCATCCCGTACGCGGAGGCCTCGCGCCAGGGGTCGCTGATGGCGCTGACCTGGTCGAGGTTGAAGGCCCTGGTCACAGCCAATTGCGAGTCGGCCAGGACGTCGCCGTCGAGGTAGTAGTCGCGATAGGTCCGGGCGATGAAGTGCCCCGCCCAGGCCATGAAGATCGGCGTAACGGCAGGGCGATCGTACGGCCGGCCCTCGATGATCGCATAGATTCGCTCTTTCGGTGTCATTTCGTGTTTCACTCCCCTTGACTTCGGAAACATCCAACAAAAACGTCTGATCGGCCTCCTGCTACCTTTGTCCTGGCAGGGGGGCCGGGAACACACCGGAACGTTTGGATTCCCGCCTGCGCGGGAATGACAAAAAAACGCCGTTCGGTTCTCCTGCCCCCGGGGTGGCAGCGTCAAGCGCAGCTTGGCGATGGTTTCTTCCGACGCCACGAGCTGCGACCAGGCACAAGTGGCACATCCGTTCCCTGGCTCAGGCGACACCGGCATCATACGCCGGGGCGGCACGAGATTCACGCACTTTCTCTGGCCGCGCCCGCTATGTCCGCCCAAAGCGCCGCCGGCCATGAAATTGGCTTCGTTTGGCGCAGCCGCCCTGGCGAATTGGCTTTGTTTGGCGCGCCTGGCCCCCCGGCTTTCGGCCGGCACCCCCGAAATTGGCTTTGTTTGGCGCGCCCGGGGCCGAGGTATGCACCACCGAGACGCCGAGGACACGGAGGATGAATTGTAACTCGTTTGATTGAAAAGAGTTGTGTGTTTCTCGGTGATTTCCGTGTCTCCGTGGTGAACCTGAATTGCAGGGAGATTGGGTTTGTTTGACACAATCGGGTCCCGTGCCCGCTGCAAGCGGACCTGTGTGGATTGGTGCCGGCTCGGCTGGTCCGGCCCCGTCAATCCGGTCCACTGGCGAAAAACCTCTGTGTCGCTGGTCATGGTTCGCTGCTTTCCGCTTCCGGTCATTGCTGCCACCATATATTCGTTCTGTGATTATCATATAAGGCCGGGTGCCGGCCGTCAAGGGAGAAACGCGGACTTTCTTGTCACCAGAGCGCCCATGGAAGGCAGACACCCCAGTCCCGCGTTGATTGACGTGAGAGGGAGGAATTGGTACACTGGGGGTGACCGAAACGGAGGAAGAACCCTGTTGGTTCGACCTCCTTTCATGCGTGGCGGCATCGGGAGACGGAGGCCCTGTACCACGTTTGGCGGAACCGGAGGATTGGAGGAACGGGATGATGGGAACGAAACCTCTCGGAGGTGTGTGGATAGTCCCATGTTTGCTCATGATGGCCGCGCTGTGCCCGATCGCTCCCGCCAAGGTCATCTTCGTGGATGACGACGCCACCGGGGCAAACGACGGCTCCAACTGGGCCAATGCCTACGTCCACCTTCAGGATGCCTTGGCCGATGCAGATTCGGCCGAGAAGCCGGTGGAGATTCGGGTCGCCCGGGGTATTCACAGGCCAGACGAAGGTGCGAACCAGACACCGGGCAACCGAGGGGCCAGCTTTCGACTCATCAACGACGTGGCGATCAAAGGCAGTTACGCCGGACTTGGCCACGAAGACCCCGATGCCCGCGATGTTGCCGGGTTCACGACAAGCGATCTTGCAGGCGACTGGTTCCTGGGCGGGTCGGATATTCAAGGCAATCATACCTGGGACGGACTGCTCACAATCAGTAGCGCAGGCGCACTAACCGGCGGTACACTTTCAAGTTCTGACGGAGCAGTATATACGTTCGTCAGCGGAGATCTGGTGATTGGCACAAAGGGCAAGGTGACCGGCCATGTTACGGATTCCGAGGGGATTACAATCCGGTTGACCATGCAGATGAATAGGAGCAAGGGTATTGTCGCTGGGGAAGGAAACGCGCAGATAGACAACGAGGATGGCGTATTCATCTTCATCAAGAAATCTTCCGGATTCCTGACAAGCGATCTTGCCGGCGAATGGTTCCTGGGTGGCTCGGACATTCAAGGCAGCCACACCTGGGACGGATTGCTCCTGATCGACAGCACGGGCGCCATAAGCGGAGGCACGCTTGCCAGTTCCGAGGGACCTGTATATACGTTTGTCGGTGGCAGTTTGGCGATCGATGCCACGGGGAAAGTGACCGGCCAAATCACGGATTCCGATGGGGTTACAACCCAGTTGACCATGCAAATGGACAATAGCAAGGGTATCGTAGCGGGGGAAGGAAATGCGCAGATAGACGAAGAGGATGGTGTATTCATTTTCGTTAGAAAATCACTCGGATTCATGACAGACGACCTTGCCGGCGAGTGGTTCCTGGGTGGCTCGGATATTCAAGGCAGCCATACCTGGGACGGATTCCTTCTGATCGACAGCAGGGGCGCCATAGCCGGAGGTATGCTTGCCAGCTCTGAGGGACCTGTATATACGTTCGTCGGCGGCAGTCTGGCGATTGATGCCACGGGGAAAGTAACCGGCCAAGTCACAGATTCCGATGGCGTGACGACCCGCCTGACCATGCAGATGGACCAGAGTAAGGGCATCATAGCGGGGGAAGGAAATGCGCAGATAGAGGGCGAGGACGGCGTGTTTCTCTTTGTCAGAAGATCGTCCCGATACCAGACGATCCTGAGTGGTGATTTGTTGGGCAATGACGCCGTCGTGGACGACCCGTGCGACCTGTTGAACGAGCCGAGCAGAGCGGATAACAGCTATCATGTGGTGTATGGTTACGAATTGGACCCCACTGCCATCTTGGACGGTTTTACGGTCAGTGATGGGAACACCGCTGGATATGCTGGATATGCAGGCGGGATGTATCTTAGATCGGGCAGCGAGCCAACCGTGTCAAATTGTACATTTCGGGCAAACTCTGCGCGCTATGGTGGAGCCATATGTAATCGAAGTTCCAGCAAGCCCGTCATTGTGAACTGCCTATTCCGCGGAAACGCGGCCGGAATCTCTGGCAGTGCTCTTTACAACGAGGATTCCTGCGGGGTAACACTGGCCAACTGCGTGTTCATTGGTAATGATGCAAACCCTGGACGTTCGGCTTGGGGGGGCACTGTGTTCAGTGACCAGGATTGCGAGCTGACTCTTACAGACTGCACGTTCCTCCGAAATAGAGCGGCCCGGGGTGGCGCTATAGTTGATATGAACGTGAATGAGACAACCTACCTTCGCTGCTCATTCATCCAGAACACGGCAGGGCGGGGTGGCGGAGTGTACGCTCATATGTACTCAGAAATGAGCTTCAAGGATTGCAGTTTCATTGGAAACCAGGCACATGACGTCGGAGGCGGGTTTGACGCGGAGCAGGGCCCCATATCTGCGGTCTTCACCAACTGCATTTTTCGCGCGAACAGCGCGTCTTCCGGTGGAGGTGTCTGTTCTTTCGGTGGTTCTGCGTCTTTTCAGAACTGCGTGTTTACAGAGAATTGTGCCGGCACCCATCGCGCAGCAGAATCATTCGCCAATACCCATCGCGGAGGCGGGGCATACATATACAATACGCGTGCCTCACTGACGGAATGTGTTTTCTTCCGGAACGAAGCAAATGAAACGGGTGGGGGTCTGCACACAACCAGTGGTTCTTTCATGGGATCTCCCGTTCTCACCCGCTGTATAATCGTCGGGAACAGGGCCCCAGAGGGAGGAGGCGTCTACAATTACTGTAGTAGTCCAGTTCTCGCCTTGGTGCATTGCACCGTCAGCGGAAACAGAGCCAACTACGGTGCGGGCATCTACAGCGCCCGCCGGTCGCAACTACAGAACTGCATTGTCTGGGGCAATGAGGCTTCTGTCGAGGCGGAAGTCTATGGGAGCAACGCGATTTCATACAGTGATATTGCGGGTGGCTGGGCGGGAGACGGGAATATCGATGCGGCCCCGCTCTTTGTCGATCCGGGGTATTGGGATACCGATGAGACGCCGGAGGACGTGAATGATGATGTCTGGGTGAATGGGGATTACCATCTCAGGTCTGAAGCGGGCCGTTGGGATGCGAAGACTGACGCGTGGGTGATCGATGATGTCACCAGCCCCTGCATCGATGCGGGTGACCCCAACAGCCCTATGGCCTTTGAGCCGTTTCCCAACGGCGGCCTCGTCAACATGGGTGCCTATGGCGCTACGGCCGAAGCCAGCAAATCCCCGTCCGGTCTGCATGCCGAATAAGGGGGCGGAAATTCTGATTTCTAAGCCCTGAATTCTAAACAAGCACAAGGGACCGAAGTCTGAATGTCCCAGACCCGCGGGGCCGTCGGCCTCGTTTGGGGTTTCTGTCATTCGAGATTTGGATTTGTTTCGGGTTTAGGATTTCGGGTTTAGAGCTTCTCGCTGGGGGGAAATTCTTGGGAAAGGGTTGGCGGGGGGCTGCGGTTCTGATAGAATTTCGGGCCTTGGGAGCTTTTTTGAGCGACCTGAACAGGCTGGCGTATGGAATTGTGGTCAAGGAAGAAGAGTCATTTCAGGCGTTACCCGGGGACGGTGACTTGCGTCCGTCGGTCTGCGCGATAAGGAGGTGCATGTAGATGCTGAGAGTGGGTATTGTCGGTTTTGG
>JAFGCA010000555.1 GCA_016932895.1 Sedimentisphaerales bacterium
AATTCGGCGGTCCGCATGCAGAAGTCAACGCGATCGAGGACTGCCGGAAGCTGGCCGTGAGACCGGAAGGGGGGACGATGTATGTCACGTTGGAACCGTGTTGCCACGAGGGCAAGACCGGGCCGTGCACCGAGGCCATCATAGGAGCCCGACTGGCCCGTGTGGTGGTTGCGACGATGGACCCGTCCGAGCATGCGCGGGGCAAAGGCGTCGAAGAGTTGCGTCGGGCCGGAATCGAAGTGCAGGTGGGGCTGTGTGAGGAGGAGGCCAAACGGCTCAACGCGCCGTTCTTCAAGTACGCTCAAACCGGCAAGCCCTGGGTCGTGCTCAAGTGGGCCCAGAGCCTCGACGGCAAGCTGGCCTTCGCCACTCCGTCGGAGCAGATGCGGTGGATCTCGAACGAGGCCAGCCGCAGGGATGCGCATAAGCTGCGCCGGCGCGTCGGCGCCGTCGTGGTGGGAATCAACACGGTGCTGGCGGACGACCCGCTGCTGACGCCGCGACCGAGCAAGGGCAGAAAACCCCTTCGCGTCGTGCTGGACAATGCGCTGAGGATCCCGCTGAAGGCCAGGCTGCTGCGCACGACAAAGAGCTGTCCCGTCCTGATCTGTACGAAGAAGTCGGCCGTCGAGGCGAATCTCAAGCATGCCGACCGCATCAAAAAGAGGGGCGCTGAGGTGGTTGCATACGACGAGACGGACGGGGTCTCCAGCCTGCGTTTTCTTGTCGAGGAATTGGGCCGCCGCGGTGCTCAGCAGGTGCTCATTGAGGGCGGTCCGCACGTGCTGACGTCGTTTCTGCGCGAAGGGCTCGTCGATGAAGTCTGCGTTTACATCGCTCCGCAGATTCTGGGGGCCGCCGGCGCCGCGTACGTTGGCGCGCCGATGGCCGAATTGGTGCGCGCGGTCAATCTCGATCACGTCGACATCACGGCCTTTGACGGCGATGTTCGTATCAGTGGCTTGCCGAGAACGGGGGCAGCTCAAGAGGTACGCCCGGAGCAGCCGTAATTCTGACATTTGAACGTTCGCCCGACGGAGTCTGCGTGCGCTTGGGCTTGGCTATGTGAAGACTAACGAGGTGGGACGAACATTTTTTTGTTGTTTTGTACAGTCGGGACGAGATTTTGTTTGACCCTCCGGCCGGTTTATCGTAGACTATAAGTGTTGCGAATGCATACGGAGATCAGTTGGTCTCGAAAGCACTGACCCGCGGTATGGTGCGATTCGGCATATCGCAACAAGGAGACGGGCCTACAACCAGTTCTACTCTTGTTGCCTTCGTCTCCTTCTTTTTTTTTGCGCATTTCGCCCCCGGCGGCACGACACTCTTTCCTGTCTTTTCTTTTTGGCTTTACATCTATTTTCCCTGGTTGCCCTCATTTACCTTGTTGCCCACAGAGTCGTGCAGCTCCGATATAGTCTCGCCGCTTGCATTGGCAGGGCATATCTGGTTTTATAGCGACCGTATTGCATTCATCGGTTTCGTTTCTCTTCATAGACCAAGGAGATTGCAGATGACGTCAACGAGATATCACGCGGCTTGGATTGCCGCTGCGCTGTTGGTTTTGGCCGTTCCCGCGGGGGCACAGGATGCGGACCAGGCCTGGATTCGCCTTTTTGACGGCAAGAGCCTGGATGGCTGGAAAGCCAGCGAGAACAAGAACACCTTTTCCGTGCAGGACGGCGCGATCGTCGCGCACGGGTCGAGAAGCCATCTGTTCTATATCGGACCGGTGGAAGGCGGAGATTTCACAGATTTTGAGTTAAAAGTTGACGTGATGACCCGGCGCAACTCCAACGGCGGCATTTACTTCCACACCCGGTACCAGGAGACGAACTGGCCGCGGAGGGGCTTCGAGGTCCAGGTCAACAACAGCTACCGCCGTGACCCGCGCAAGACCGGCAGTCTGTACGGTTATGAAGACGTGCGGCAGGCGCCCGCCGGGGATGACGTGTGGTTCACCCAGCACATCACCGTGCAGGGCGACCACGTCGTTGTCAAAGTGGATGGGAAGAAGGTCGTCGACTGGACGAAGCCCGAGCCGTCGACATCGGCCGAACGCCCGCTGGGCAGTGGCACGTTCGCCCTGCAGGGGCACGATCCCGGGAGCACGGTCTACTACAAGAACATCTATGTGAAACCTTTGCCCGCGCTGGATTTCCCCATCGTCGATTACCACGTTCACCTCAAGGGCGGACTGACGGTCGATGAAGCGATGGACAACGCCAACCGGCGGGGCGTCCGGTTCGGCATCGCGGAGAACTGCGGCGTCGGTTTCCCGACCTCCAGCGACGACGGTCTCCGACGGTTTCTCGCGCGGGTTGAGGGCAAGCCGGTCTATAAGGCCGTGCAGGCCGAGGGGCGTGAGTGGGTGACTCTCGTGTCCGAAGAGGTGCTCGCGCAGTTCGACTACATCTTCACCGACTCCATGACCTGGACCAACGACCGCGGCAAACGAATGCGCCTGTGGATTCCGAGCGAGGTCGAGATCGGTGACAAGCAGGAGTTTATGGACACGCTGGTCGACAGGGCGGTCGCCATCCTTACGAATGAGCCGATCGACATCTACGTGAACCCGACGTACCTTCCGGCGGAGATCGCCGACGAATACGATGCCCTGTGGACCGACGAGCGAATGGGCCGGGTAATTGAGGCGGCCGTGAACAACGGCGTCGCGATCGAGATCAACTCGCGGTTCCGTCTGCCCAGCGAGAAGTTCATCCGGAAGGCCAAGGCTGCAGGCGCCAAGTTCTCTTTCGGCACCAACAACGGCGGTGCGAACGACCTGGGCCAGCTTGCCTACAGCCGGATGATGGCCCGTCGTTGCGGCCTGACGAAAGCGGATATGTTCACGCCCAAGCCCGACGGCCAAAAGGCCATACAAAGAAAGGGATTGCCTCGTCGCTGACTGCGGACCGGGTTGCGTTGGCGTGACAGTGGCGGTCGGGCTCGAAAACGCTTCAGGCCGGCAGCGCCGCGCGCGGGCATTTACGCGTG
>JAFGCA010000556.1 GCA_016932895.1 Sedimentisphaerales bacterium
AGCGCGCAGACCGTGCGCGCACGGGAAATCAGAGAACACAAAGCCCTCATGGTCGGCATTCTCCGAACAATGCACTTGCCGGCACGGCGAGGCCGACCCGACCATCGGGCCAGAGATGGGCGTTGACCGACTACACCATCGATTTCCTCGAACGCCTGCGAGGTTAGCTGACGGGCTCGGAGCCGAGTTACCCCGTCCGGCCGTTCGGCCGGATTAGCCCCAACTCTTGGGTCCCCCGCTCCACCGGCCCACAGACCGGCGGATTCGGCGGTTATTCACGGCATAGCAAGGTGCCAATCGATTGTCGCCCCGATTTTACCGCCCTCCTCGCCCTGTCTGCAAGCCCCTATATGAACAAATCGCCGGGGCAACCCTGAGCCGTCCGAGAACACAACTCCACATACGGCCTCCCGGGGGCCATGTATCCAGCCGGCGAATCAGCGTCTGATCGGCTTGACAAAACCGCCGGCATCTGGTATGCTTGAATCTTATTATATGGAGTGATGGGCTGATGATCGGACCGGGGAGAATTCTCACCCGTGCCCCGGGGATGCCGTTCCCGGTGGCTGCCGGATACCGGCGGTTGCCGCGGACCCGGGTCCCTGCGGACGCCCTGCCTGCTCCCGTGGCATACGTTCACGACCTCGTGACGACCACGTTCATGTGTTTGCCGAGGCGGCTTGCACCACCCTCCTTGCTTTTTGACGCAGTGCCGCTGACGGGGGGTGCACAAAACCCAAAGGGAGGAGTCATGTCAAAAAACAGGAACGCGATCAGGATGCCGTCGAGAGGGACATGGAATCCCGGGCGATTACAGTCCATTCGCCGATGGGGCCTCGTCGTGCTGCTGCTGGCCGTGACGGCGGCGCCGCAGATCGGGCACGCCGAGCCGGTGCCGCTGAGTTTCGGCCGCTTCAGCCCCGCCACCAATATTACGAACGTGAACGATCAACTGGGCCCGGGATACACCGGTGGCCTGACCATGGAATTCCTGGCCGTGGCGACCTCCGGCGGGACGACGATCGACGCCCGCGTCACCGCCGTCGTGCAGCCGGACACGGAATTCGCCGCCGGCGGCACAAACAGAACGGCACGCGGCTACATTCCAAACTACAAGGCGACGACCCGGGGCCAGCCGAACGGCGACCTCGGCATCCTCTACGCGGCCGCGTACGGCAACGCCCCCGGGATCACGCTGACCATCTCCTTCTTCGACGGCACGGCCAGTCACAGCGGCACGTTCCGCGACCCCTACGTCCTCCCGGACCTCCGGCTGCTCATCTACGACGTTGACGGCGAGCCCGTGCAAACGGAGTGGTTCGACGCATTCGATCAGGATGGGCTGTATTCCTACGCGACGGGGACCGCGAGCACTCGCGTGACGGCTACGCCGACCGCCACGGGCGTGCACTTCGTCGGACCCGGCAGAGATTTCAAGGAAACCGACACCTCCGGGGCCGTGGTGTTGCGATATCGTGACACGAGCCGCATCACCCTGACGTTCGGTGCCGACCAGAGCGAGTCCGGCCCGAATCCGGTGTTCTTCGCCATCGACGGAGACCTGAGCCTGCCCGTGACGGGCGATTTCCAGGCCCCGACCGTCGCCCCGGCGCCCCGCGCTGTTTCGCCCGGCTCGCGCGTTTATTCGGCCGACAACGCCATTCGCCTGGACAGGCTGGCGCCCGTCGAGGTCCCGATCAACGTGCCCTTCGACTACGTGCTCAAGGTGACCAACATAGCGAAGACGCCCGTGCACGAGGTGGTCGTGGAAGAAACCCTGCCGGCGAATTTCACCTTCCAGAGCTCCAGCCCGGAGGCCCAAAGGGCCGACGGAAAGCTCTCCTGGGCGCTCGGCTCGCTCGATCCCGGGGCAAGCCGTGAAATTCGAGTGGCGGGCATCGCCACGACAGTCGACAATGTCAAACCCTGCGCGACGGTGACCTGCGTGGTCCCGCCCCTCTGCGCCGACATCACGGTCGTCGAGCCGAAACTGACACTGACGGCAATCGCCTCGAATGAGGTCCTGCTCTGCGATCCGGTCGAGCTGCAGTTCGTGGTCGTGAACGACGGAACGGGCGTCGCAGAGAACGTCCGAATCGCGGCGACACTGCCGCCCGGCCTGACGACCGCGGACGGCAAGACCGAGCTGGTTCTCGATCTCGGCGCCCTGTCGCCGGGACAATCGCGTCGTCTGGGCGGCGCGCTCAAGGCCGCCGCAACCGGGCAGTACGTCACGAAGGCCGTCGCCACGGCCAACGGCGGTCTGCGGGTCGAAGCAACCGCCGCGACCCTCGTGCGTCAACCCATCCTGGCGATCACCAAAACCGGGCCCGCCCGGCAATACATCGGCCGGCCGGTCACCTATGAGATCACGGTTGCGAACATGGGCGACGCCCCCGCGACCAACACCGTGTTGGAAGACGCTATCCCGGAAGGCGTGCAGCAAGTCCAGACGTCTTCGGCCGGCACAGTCGTTGGCGCGAAGGCCGTGTGGGACCTCGGCACACTGGCCGTCAACGCGTCAAAGAAAGTCAGCATTACTTACGCCCCGACACAGACGGGAATTCTGACACAAACCGCCACGGCCTCGGCCGTTTGCGCCGAGAAGGTGAGCGCCGCGACCGAAACCGAGATATACGGGATTGCCGCCGTGCTGCTGGAAGTGATCGACACGGCCGACCCCGTTCAGGTCGGAGATCGGACCACGTACGTGATCACCGCGACCAACCAGGGCTCCAGCTCGTGCACCAACGTGCAGATCACTATGGCCGTCGAGGACGCTCAGGAGATCGTGTCGGCCGACGGCCCGACCCACGTCACCATACAGGGCAACACCGCCAGGTCCGCCCCGCTGGCGACCCTCGCCCCGCAGGCCAAGGCCGTGTGGCAGGTCACCGTCAAGGCCGTCAGGCCGGGCGACGTGCGCTTCAGGGCCACGCTGACCACCGCCGAGCTCGGCCGCAGCGTGGAAGAGACCGAGGCGACCCAACTCTACGAATGATCGATCGCCCGTCGTCACAGATTGCGGACGCTTCACGAGCGGCCGGGCTGTAGCATCAAGGGCAAGACCAAGATGGTCTCGCCATGCGAACCCATCGCCAACGTCTGCGGTCTTGACGCTGCCACGCAACACCGTGCCGCAATAGCTCCACAGACACTCCGCTTATGTCCCGCTGGACAAGGGGTTGCAGGAAGAGTCTTGTGTCCATATGATGCTGGCAAATGTCGGCTTGAATGCCCCTTGGCCCGCACTGACTCAAGGGGCAACAGATCCGATGCGAAAGGTCAAGAAGGAGACAATACCGATGGTGAAGCATCGCGTATCCGGAGGATTGACACTTACGGAGATTTTTATTGTCGTATTCGCACTTTCCCTCTTGGTCGTATGCGTGCAGGCGTGGCTGCTTCGTCCAAAGAAGATGGCCTGCCGCTTCACCTGTGGCACGAATCTGTCAGGGATCGGCAAGGCGATGTTGATCTATGCGAACGATTACGATGACGAGCTTCCTCGGGCGGGTGGCCCTAACAGTCAATGGACCGGGCACACACCCGGTTGGGCGGCCCCCGATCGACGAACGGCCTTTGGCCTGGCTGCTGATGGGACCGGCGGAGAGGCAACCGTCAGTGCCAGCCTCTATCTGCTCGTCAAGTATGCCGAGGTCTACCCCAAGACGTTCCTGTGCGGGGACAACGGAGACCGACTGGAAGAGGGGATGAGCGAGTTCTGGCGGGGCCTGTACCCCGTGTCCGACAAGAAGGCGGTTTTGATCGATTTCTGGGATTTCGGGCCGGACCCGTGGCAGCATTGCAGCTATTCGTATCACATGCCCTATGGTATGTACGCCCTGACAACATCGGCCGAGCCGGGGGTTGCCGTCGCTGCGGATCGCAATCCGTGGATAGACTCGCCCTCTGGCAAGGCGCTGGACTTCTCCCAATTTCAACCCGATGTTCCGCCTTTCAACGGGACATCTGAACAGGCCCGCAAAGGCAATGTGCCCAGACATCGGAGCGATGGGCAAAACGTGCTCTTTCTCGATTCTCACGTCGAGTTCGCCAAGCGCGCATATTGCGGCCTCGATGAAGACAACATTTACACGGTTTCGAACAGTCCCACAGCCGGCC
>JAFGCA010000557.1 GCA_016932895.1 Sedimentisphaerales bacterium
ACGGTATCCACCTGTTGTCCTTGAGACGGTGATATGATCGGAGCCATTTGGCCTCGTACTCTGCGCCCAGGGGCTTGAGATCAGCATATGCCAGGGCACCATCTATCTCTGTTCGAATGGCGCCGCCAAACGCTCTGACCTGTTCGTCGATGGCAGCCCTCTCGACCTCATCGGGCAGGCTGCGCGTCAATGCGTTCCACAGACACCAGCGCATCGTCCAGCCGAAAACCTTGAGGTCCTCAATATATCGGAGCGGCAGACAGATATCAAGAAAGACATCAAGATCCGCGATAACGTCGTCGGCAACAGCATCAGGGATGCCGATACCGGCAAATTGTTCGAACTCAAGGGAAAACTGGCGGACGATGGTCTTCCTTGTCTCCGGTGTTAGCTGAGCGCCCTGCGTCCCGCGATTGAGAGCCTCCTCCACGGCGTTTCTGAACCGGACGATCTGACGCGACCGTGCCTCCCCATCGGCGGGACGGAGAGAGTCGCCCGTAGGCAGAACACCTCGGAGCATCTGCGAATCGGCCTCAAAGTATGGGTACACATTCAACGCCATTCACTCTGCAACAATCCCTGCCTTTTCAAAAGCCGTCGGTGCGGTGCTCAGGGCGTGCTCATAGAGGCGTGTGCACCGTCGGGCCGTTGTCCGGAGTTGTGCCGCCTGCTCCCTGGTAGGCCACCCACTTTGGCCCCGCTTCTCCGCGTCGCGTTTCCGCATCCAGTCATACTCACGAAAGGCGGTTCCCGCCCCCCGGGCCTGGAGGTGCACCAGTTCGGAGGTGACGAAACCGGGCCTGCCCGATCCACCTCCGACGTCCGTTGTGAGAGTGACCATCTGATACTGATCGTGCAGAAGAGCATGCTGGAGGACCACGTAGGCCACCGCCGGCGGCACCGGAGCCTCGTTCATGCAGCGCAGGATGGCCACCTCGCAGTCGTTTGCCTCGGCAACAGCACCGGCGCGCCGCAACTGAGCCGCAAGTCCTGTGAGCATCACGAGGGGTCGCTCGAGGCCGCGGGAATCCTGCGAACCGGACAATCGGCGCAGCACCTCGTGCACGCTGCTGACGGCAGTGGCATGTTGCCCCGCAGCGATAGAGCTCTGGATCGCGGCATACGGTACGATGGAAATGTCCTCCCCACCGTCAGCAGCGCCCGCGCACGTCCGTACCAGCAGGGCCGCGCAGAACAGCGCACCAAGGGCCGCCCCTGGCCGGATGCGAATGTCTCCCGCTTTCATGATGGCGCTCTTCCTTCAAGTCCGCGAAGCATTTAACGTTCCACCACGGCAGTGTAGACTTCAACTCCTCCTCCATCTCTCGGGTTCACCTGAGAGCGACGGGGCTCTGTGTGGAGCAACCACCCGGGCGACCGGTGCTCGGCTTGGAGCGTCTGTCTCATGGGATCGCACCATCTGAGTCTCTCGCACGTACGACGTCAATCATAGTACGGCCCATCCCGCCGATCAAGCATGCTTCCAGAAGTACGAAGCAGAATCACAGACGCGCTATTTCCTCGGTGTTCTCTGAGACCTCTGTGGCAAACCAATCGGTTTTTCGCTTGACAGGCGGCCCGGTGTCTGGTATTTATAAAACCAATGCAATGAGACTATCAGGAAGCAGGAGGCCGCGGAATGGTATGTGGCAAATCGGAAATCACAACCTCTCGTCGCCCCGGTAGGCGTTCGGAACCTGCGCGTGCCGAAGACAGCGCCGGTGTAGCGACTATGCGAAACAAACCCAATTTCGCGCGACGGGCGGTTGGCGGACATGGCCCGCCCTACAGAATCGTCGAGAAATGGCCCGAAGGTCGACGCGAACCCTCGTCGCCGGGACCGGGAAATGTCAAACGAACCCAATTCACCCGAGTCCTGACGGCCCCGGGAAATCCGAAGCTCGAAATCCTAAACAAAGTCGAGATGCCAATGATCGAAACAGACCAAAATGCGCCAAACGAACCCAATTTGGGCGGGAGGCCTGCGATTGGGGATTCGCGGCTGCGGGGCCAGGGAATGTGAAACAAAGCCAATTTGCGGAAGCCGTTTGAGTGGTAAGTAATTTTGAATAGGAGGTTTATGACCCAAACAAGACCATAGGAACGCGTGAAAACAAAGCCAATCCGGGCCGTGGAGATTGCTTCGCTGCGATTGCAATGACAGCGCGCCAAACGAAGCCAAATTTGGGAAAGATAGGGCATCTGGGGCACAAATGGCCCGTGGGGCACGTTGCCGGGCCCCCTGCTCGTTCGAGTCGGCGCCGGATCCGCCGGGGGCGGGAGTTAGAAAAGGCCTCTTACTTTTCCGGTTTCGGTGTCTACGTCGATTCTTCGGAAGGCGGGATTGGAACCGGTTCCAGGCATGAGCTTGATGGCTCCGGCGACGGGGACGACGAATCCGGCGCCCTTGTAGACGAGGATGTCGCTGATCGGCAGGGTCCAGCCGCGGGGGCGGCCTTTGAGCTCGGGATCGTGCGAGAGGCTCTGCTGGGTCTTGGCCATGCAGGTGCCTAAGTGCGTGCCGAGCGATTCCTCCTCCAGGGCGATCGCCTTGGCCAGGGCTGCGTCGGTGTAGGTCACGCCGTCGGCGCCGTAGACCTCGCGGGCAATCCGCTCGATCCGCTTTCGCAGCGGCAACTCCATTTCGTAGAGGAACTTGAAGTCATGCGGCTCTTCACAGCTTGCCATCACAGCCTCGGCCAGCTCGACGGCGCCGGCGCCGCCTTTGAGCCAGTGGTTGGAGACGACGGCCCGGGCACCCTGCGCGTCGGAGATTCGCTTGACCAGGGCCAGCTCGGCGTCCGTATCGGTCTTGAACTGGTTGACGCAGACCACGGGCCGGACCCCGCTCTTGCGGACGATGTCGATATGGGCCGCGAGGTTTTCGCACCCCTTCTCGACCAGCTCCAGATTCTCGCAAGTGTATGCCTCATCGAGCGTTGCGCCGGGCTTGACGGGCGGCCCGCCCCCGTGGGTCTTCAGCGCGCGAATCGTGGCGACGATCACCACGGCGTCGGGCGTCAGGCCCGACATGCGACACTTGAGGTTCCAGAACTTCTCGAACCCGATGTCGGAGGCAAAGCCGCTCTCGGTAATGTGGTAGTCGGCCAGCTTCGTCCCGAGCCGGTCGGCGATGATCGAGCTTTGCCCGATGGCAATGTTGGCGAACGGCCCGGCGTGGATGAACACGGGCTGGCCCTCGATCGTCTGGACCAGGTTGGGGTTGATCGCGTCAAGCAGCCAGGCAGTCATCGCGCCGTCCACTTCGAGATCGCCCGTGGTGACCTCTTTGCCCTGCTTGTCGTAGGCAACGACCATCCGGGCGATCCGCTCGCGCAGGTCCTTGAGGTCCCGGGCCACCGAGAGAATGGCCATCACTTCACTGGCGACGGCCATCTGGAAGCCCGAGTCCATCTCGAAGCCGTCCATCTTGCCGCCCTGGCCGATGCGGATGTGGCGCAGCGACTGGGCGCAAAAGTCGATGGCCCAGCCGATCTGGACGCGCTGCGGGTCGATGTCGAGGCGTTTGAGGTTGCTCTTGGCCAGACGGGCGTCGTCATAGTTGCGCTCGTGCTGCATCCGCGCCGTCAGCGCGACCATCGCCAGGTTGTGGGCGTTGGTGACGCAGTCGATATCTCCGGTCAGGCGGACGGAAATGGGCGTCAGGGGGATGCACTGGGCCAGCCCGCCGCCGGCGGCCGAGCCTTTGATGTTGAACGTCGGCCCGCTGCTGGGCTGGCGGATCGCTCCGCAGACGCGTTTGCCGAGCTTCCCGAGGCCTTCGATCAGGCCGAGCGTCGTGGTGGTCTTGCCCTCGCCCAGGGGCGTGGGGGTGATGGCCGTGACGTCGATGTACTTAGCCGTGGGAGCATCGTGCAACCGGCCCAGGACCTTCTGGTAGTCCACCTTGGCCAGCTTGTTTCCATAGGGGATGAGTTCGTCGTCTTGCAGGCCCAACTCGCCGGCGAGTTGCTGAACCGGCTTCATGCCGCTCTCGGCCGCCTCGGCGATCTCCCAGTCCTGCATGCTGCGGGGATCCAATTGCATCATACTGCCATAAATCTAACAACGCTCGGATACGGGCCAGATAGCCCACAAGTATCATTATCGGGGAACATCGGCAAAATGGGTAATCTCGTCGAGCTGATTTTTATAACTATCTTGCTATTTGCCTCGCTGAACCGTCGGAAACGCGGGATTTGCGCCCGATTCGCTCCCCAGAATGGGCCGGCGCACACGAAGCGCGCGGACCCGGAGTTTCAGAGAACAACCCCGGTCCCGGCGGATCGCATCAAGCCACCCCGCCTCCGGAAACGCGACACCGCCGGTGCGTCACATGGTGTAGGGCCTTCGCATGGGGCGGTTGAGCATTTTCGTGGCCTCGGCGTCACCGACGATCTGCTCGTTTTTCGGGTCCCACTGGATGGGTCGGCCCAGGCGGATACAGATGTCCGACATGTGGCTGATGGTATCCGAGCGGATGGCCGATTCGAGCGGGTTGATGGTCGGTTTGCGCGTCCTCATGCACTCGACGAAGTTGCGCGTCTGACTCGTGCTGCGATAGATCGGTTTCTCGGTGTCCTTGATCGAGGCGTTCTGGAGTTCTTTGGTGCTGGCATAGAGGCCGCCGCGTTTGACGCTGATCCAGCCGTCCTCGCCCCAGAAGGTGGTGCCGTGGTCGGAGAACGGCCGTTTGCGCTGGTCCATCTTGCCCGCGACGTCCTGGGCGACGCGTGTGCACATGAAATGCAGCGGAATGCCGTTGACGTACTCGCAATGGATGTCCCAACTGTCGATCGTGTCGAACAGGCCCTTGGGCGGTATCTCGCCTTTGCCCTCGTACTTGACCGGGCTGGTGTGGTCCATGTCCAGACCCCACTGGGCGATGTCGAGCGGATGGGCGCCCCAGCCGGCGATGAAGCCGAGGGCATAGTCGTAGATGTGGTAGGCGCCCCACTCGGTGCAGCGGGACTTGGTGTAGGGCTTCATCGGTGCCGGCCCGACCCACGTCTCGTAGTCCAGGTCGGCAGGGACATCGGCCGGCTCGACGTTCTTGTGATGCGTCTCGAACGTCTCGGCGTACCATCCGGGCGAGCGCATGCCGCAACACCAGGCGTCGATCCGCTGGACTTTGCCGATATAGCCGTTGCGAACCAGCTCCACCGTCCGCGTGAAGGATTCCTCCGAGCGTTGCTGGGTGCCGTACTGGAAGATCACGTTGTTCTTCGCGACAGCTTCGCGCAACTTCCACGCCCAGGCCATGGCGACGCCGAGCGGCTTCTCGACGTACATGTCCTTCTTCGCCAGCGCGGCGTGATAGGCCAGTGGAACGTGCCAATGGTCCGGCGTGCTGATCACGACGCCGTCGACGTCGTCGCGCGCCAGCACGGCACGCCAATCGGCCATAGGTTTGCAGACGGTGGCGCCATAGTGCTTGTTGGCATTGGCGGCGAACGCATCGCGGCGGCTCTTGAAACAATCGCACGCGGCCACCACGCGCACGTCCGGCTGCGACGTCACAAAGCCGTGGAAGACGTTACCGCCTCCCCGATTGCCCACGCCGATAGCGGCAATGTGAACCCGATTGCTGGGCGCATTCTGACCGAACACACCGGCCGGGACAATGCTCGGCACGGCTACGGCCGCCGCTGTCATCTTTATAAAGCCTCGCCGTGTTACGTCGGTGGCGCTCATCGTGATACCTCCCAGCTTCGTGCAAAGTCAGTTGGACAATTCCTCGTACAAACGGTCGATCTCCTCGGTCTCAGCCGCGCGATCCCACAAGACAATCGCGTATTTCAGTTCCAGAAGCTCTCCCGCAAGGATCTTCAGGGGCTCCTCGTGAAGCCCCAGCGTTGCAGACAAGTAGGCGAAGGGCTTGGCCATGGTGAACCATGTCGTAGGATGTCTGGGGTTGCCGGGATCACCAAACATGGCGACGGTCACGTCGCGCCCGTCGACCTGGGTCGTGTACGCACACCAGTCAGCGCGCACGAGGCGCTCCTCACCTCGGAAGATCACGCCCGGCTTGCCGCCGGCACTGCGAAAAGTCCCGCGCGCGTCCATCTTGGGAATGAAACGCATACCGAGTCCAAAGTAATGCGCTCCCGTCAGAACCACGGAAGACTTCCCCGGCGGAACGCTCAAACGGCTGCCCCAGCGCAAGATGGTCACTGGCGGTGTCACAGGCCGAAGGACCGAGACGGCGCGCTGCTCGGTCAGCAACTTCTGGCCGGTGGGACCGAACCAGTCAAGCCCTTCCCTGAAAAGAGCGCCAGGCGCCTCATCTTCTCTGGCCTTCATCACCTTGGCAAACTCGCGGTGCTTCTGCCGCCCGTTCGCCGCGGTCTCCGACCAGAAATCCACGCCATCGACCGCCAGCGCGAACATCAGGCCGTGATGATGCAAATGATCGTGCGGCGCATCGAGCAGGACGTTCAATCCGCTCGGCGTCAGCAAGTCCTTGATGTATGGCTTGAACGGCACATCGCCGTAACGATACTCTGCAATCTGCACGCCGCCGGCTTTCATGGACAGACTGTTGGCATCCACGGCAGCGACCACCGGCTGATCAGCCGGTGCAACGACGGTCATCAGCAACAAGACAATCAGGCTGACAACAACGCCAAAGGCAGCAAATCCTCTTCCGGGTCCCTTGCGCATGTCCCCGCTCCTTTCCTGCTCTCAGACGAACTGCTTGAGGTGCTGGATACTTCGTTCGGCCTGCTCGACGGTGCCGCACTCGACGCTGAAGACGATGTCGCGATCGACCGTCTTGCAGATCTCGACGACCTTCTGCCAGTCGTTGACGCCTTCACCGCAGGCGCAGCCGGCGGGCGTGCCGGTGACCTTGCCGCGCTCGTCCTCGGACTGCTGGATCGAGATGTCCTTGGCGTGCAGGTGCACGAGGCGGTCCTTGACGTGCTCGAGCCACACCAGCGGATCGTGGCCGCACAGGTAGCTGTTGCCCGTGTCGAAGTTGATCCCGATGGCGGGCGAATCGACCAGGTTGTAGATGCGGTCGAGCCCTTCGGGCGTCTGGCTGTACTGCTGGTGCGGCTCCAGGCCGATCAGGACGCCGCGGTTCTCGGCGAACGCCGCCGCCTCGGCCAGGACGTAGCGCATGAGCACGAAGTCCTCGTCCTCGGTCGTCCAGCTCGGCTTGGGGCCTTCGTCGGTGTTGACCACGGGCGCGCCGCACTCGGCGGCGAACCGAATCGCCTGCTTGAGGTAGTTGCCGCTGATGTCGGGCTTGCACAGCGGGGTATGCGCCGAAAGGCCCGAGATCTTCACGCCCGCCTTCTCGCAGAGCCGCTTGATCCGGTACGCATCTTCCCACATCGAGATCGTCGCGAAGTAGCCCGCCTCGCTGATGAGCTCGCGTCCAAGGTGGACCCACGGCTCGACGTATTCGTAGCCCAGCTCGGCGGCCTTCTCGACGCCCCACTCGAACGGCTTGTCCGCGTGACGGATGTATTCCAGATTGACTCCCAGAGACACTTTGCCCATGTCGAAACCTCCTTTGTCATTCACAGCTCTCGGCTGCTGGTTGGGTTTTCGTATTCACTGACGTAGTACCCTGTCACTTGTCACATAATTACTGTCATCCTGAGCGGCAGCGAAGGATCCGGGCATGGCACAAGAAACACGCTGCGTGACAACACCAGCCCTCCCGGCCCGGATGCTTCACTTCGTTCAGCCTGACAACCCTCTGATAACCTGCGACAAACCATCATCGCGTTATCCTACAGCAAATCCCTGATGCGGGCAAACGCAGCGGGCAAATAATCGACCGTCAGAAACAACAGGGACAAGACGGCTATGACCCACATCGCCAACTTGACGTCGCGGATTTTGCCTGCCAGGACCTTGATGATCGCGAACGAGAGGAATCCGAACGCCAACCCCGTGCTGATACTGTAGCTCAGGGCGATCATGACCATGATGACAAACGCCGGGAAGGCCTCTTCCATGCTGTCGAAATCGATCTTCCTGACTTCCTTCATCATGAACAGGCCGACCATGATCAGCGCCGGCGCGGTGGCATATCCGGGGACCATGCCCACCAGCGGCGTCAGCGGGATCGCCAGGAGAAACAACACGCCCGTGACGACGGAGGTCAGTCCGGTGCGGCCGCCCTGCTCGATGCCCGCGGCCGACTCGATGTACGACGTCGTGGTAGACGTGCCCACCAGCGCGCCGATCATGGTCGCGACGGCATCGATACCCAGGAGCCGGTCCAGCCCTTCGATGTTGCCCTTCTCGTCCACCATGCGCGCCTGGTGGCAGCAGCCGACCAACGTCCCGACGCTGTCGAACATATCGATGAACATCAGCGTGAAGATGCTTCCCCAGAAGCCCCACTTCAGCGCGCCGAGGATATCCAACTGCAGCGCGACCTTTCCCAGAGGGACATGGGTCGTGACAAGCTGCGCGGGCACGTCGACTTTGCCGAACAGCGCCGCCAGCACCGTCGCGACGACAATGCCGGCCAGAAGTCCTCCCGTGATCTTGAGCATCTCGAAGGCGATCATCACCAGCAGGCCCGCCAGGCCGATCAGAACCGTGCCGGTCAGAGGACCGGCCGCCACCAGCGTGTGCTCGTCGGGGACGACCACACCGAGCTTGACCAGGCCCATGAAGGTGATGAACAGGCCGATGCCCACCGCGATGGCCGAGATCAGCGACGGCGGGATCGCCTCGACCAGCCGCTTGCGCAGGCCCAGCAGGGTCAGGACCAGAAAGAACGCTCCCGAGACGAACACCGCGCCCAAGGCCGTTTGCCAGGTCATCTTGCCCGAGATCAGCAGCGTGGCGAAGAAAGCGTTGAGGCCCATGCCGGGAGCCATCGCGATCGGAGCGTTGGCGACGAGCCCGACGGCGAAGGTGCCGATTCCCGCCGCGATGCAGGTCGCGGCCACCAGGGCCTGCTTGTCCATCCTCTCGACGCCCGAGACGTCCACGCCTTCCAGGCTCAAGATGGAGGGATTGACGAAGATGATGTAGGCCATGGTCAGGAACGTCGTGACGCCTGCCACCGCCTCGACGCGAAAACTCGTATGCCGCTTGTCGAGCTCGAAATACCCGCTGATCATTTTCCCCTCTGCATCCTACAGAAGCAGCCCTTACCGGTCACGTGCCCGGCGGGCCGACGGCCTTTCAGCGGACCTATCCTATCGACCACCGCCGATGATTGCGAGTCCTTTCTGCCACAGTCTCTCCGCGTGGGTTTAGAACCCACCCTACAGTTGCCACGCGCGTGGCGGGTCAGTCCGTCGGGGGAGTATTCGCTTCCGGCTCGACGGGCCCGACCTGCGCGCCCAGTTCCTCAATGATCTTCGCCACCAGGCGCGAGGAGTTCTCGGCGGCCAGGTCGTAGAACATCTGCTTGTCACCGATGGCCTCGGCGTCGGCCTTGTCGCTCATGCTACGGATGACCAGACAGCCGACGTTGCGCTGGAAACACACCTGCGCCACAGCGGCCCCTTCCATCTCGACCGCGTCGGCGCCCAGCACCGCCTCCAGCTCCTCGCATTTGGCCCGCGAGGCCACGAAGGAGTCCCCGGTGACAATCACGCCCGTGACCACGTGCGGGGGCCTGCGACCCTGCACCGTCTCTATCGGCTGAAGCGTCACGGTCTTCGCCGCCCGCTCGGCGGTCGCCAGGAGTGCCTCATCGGCCTCGAAAAAGACGGGGTTCTCTATCCCGACGCTCGGATTGGTCACGCCGCTGTGCGTAAAGCCGCCCTCCCAGAGCAGCCCCATGTCGTGGTGGGCCGTGCGGGCCGCGATCACGATGTCACCGGGCTCCAGATTCGGGTCCACCGCTCCGGCGATGCCGGTGAAGATCACGTGGGCCGGCTGGAAATGCTCGATCGTAAGCGCCGTGGTCACGGCGGCGTTGACCTTGCCCACCCCGGTCCAGGCGATGGCCACCTCGCGGCCGCTCAACTTGCCCCGCACGAACGTCATCCCCTCGATCACCTGCTGCCGGGGCGACTCCAGCCTGTCTTTGAGCAACGCGATCTCCTTCTGGAAGGCGCCCAGGATCGCCGTGACAGGGGCAGACTCAGGCTCCGGGTTCGCAGGCTCCCTGGCACAAGAGCCGACGGAAAAAACCAGCCACACACAGAAAACCATGGCGCCGAAGCGTCGTCTCATCCGAGTCTCCTTGTCCTTGCGACCGCGATCCCAGTCTGCGAATGCGAGCGAGAGGACTCGAACCTCCACGTCCCAAAGGACACCAGGACCTAAACCTGGCGCGTCTGCCAATTCCGCCACGCTCGCAACAGCCCGCGCAGGGCCGGCACAGCGCCCTTCTTTTACCAGAGCCAGCTGCGCCCTTCAATCAAATTCCAGCCGTGAGGCGTTCGCCTGAACTTCACTGGCGCATCCACAGCAGGTTCTTCTTGAAATCGAGGACGACGGCGGTTTCGCGGAGACAGTGAAGGCTGAGGATCCCCTCATAATCCTGCCCGAACCGGCTCTCGTCGGGAAGAACGTTGGCCTTGATATTCTCCAGCGCGAACGGACCAATCTGCACGCTCGGCAAAGTATACTGACGACACCAATGCCACCCGTACTGATAGGATTGGTGCAGTTTCTTTGAACCGCCCCGGGCGTCTGCGCCGGAGGAGACCCTCTGCCAGGTGTCATGCCGCAAGAGCAGGTCGGGCTTGCCGCCGCACGTGTCGAACTCGACGTGAATGTTGCCGGAGCCCAGCGAGATGTCCGTCATGAGACGCACCTCGCCGGCGACGCTTTCCAGTGCGAAAGGATGGCTGACCCACTTCCCATCGTCGCCGGGATCGAAGGGATCGAACGGACTGAACACCACCTGCCGCCCCGCGTTGTCGAAGAGAACGTAGGCGAACTGACGCATCAGGTCCAGGCCGAGCAGCACCATCTGATGGCGGTACAGCGGCACACCCAGAACGCGAAGTTGCCATTGCCTCTGCTCGTACACGCACCGGGGGTTGTGGATCGTCGCATCGCCCAACTTCATGACCGGGATTTCACAGTAGCCGGTCGTACAGCCGGTTTCGGAATGACTTCCCAGAGGGAAAACCGCCAGATCGCTGCCGCGCACCACCTGATCGTTGACGTATACGGTCCCGGTGTAGCCGGTGTCCAACAAAGCCGCGTACCGCTTGCCTCCCGGCATCTCCACATCCACCGCCGGATGACTGGACAGACAGAAATGGAGGGGCCGGTATCTCAGGTTGAAAGTGCGGCCCTCGGGCATGTTCAAACGGACCCGCGTCGGCTTCCACTTGACGGTGTGGACGGTCTGCGGTTCCGATCCGTCTTCGGAGGTCTGTTGCTCGACCTCGATCACGAATGGCCCATCGTCGGGATCGATCCGCCGGACTCCCGGATCGCTCAAGACATCGGCGGTGTTGACCGGTCTGTAGCTGCAGCCGGCTCCGAGCCAAACGCATACAGTCAGAGCGAGCAACGCGTATGGTAACCGCAGGTGGGTGCAGCTTTCAGGCACCGATTCACACGCTGATTGGTCGATAGACATGCGGCATATTCCGTTTCGACAACAGCGGCCGCAGATTGCGCGCCGTCACCGGCGACAGACCATCCGGCTAAAAGAGCCCCCCGTCATCGGATTCGGGCTCGTCGCCGACCGGGGATTCGTCATCCGCAGCCTGCTCGGCAGGCTCCTGCTCCTTCGAGATCTTCTCGATGCGCTTCTCGGCCTTTTGCAGGATTCCGCGACAGTGGTTGATCAAGGCCATCCCCTCTTCGTACTGCTCCAGGCTGTCCTGAAGCGGAATCTGCCCCTGCTCGATCCGCTCCACGATCTCCTTGAGCTGCTTGATCGACTCTTCGAAGTTCAGCTTCTTGATGTCTTCT
>JAFGCA010000558.1 GCA_016932895.1 Sedimentisphaerales bacterium
CTGGTAGATGTAGCTGGCCGTGCCGGGCTTGGTGGTGCGGGGGGCCGGTCGCGCGCGGGACGTCGAAGGTCTGCTCGACGCCTCCTGGGTCGAATTGGCGATCTTCAGGCGGATCGTGCCATCGGCGTTCGATGAGACCTTTTCGCCGTCTTCCTTGGGTTCGGGTCGGCCCGATTGCTCCGGCGAAGCCGCGGCCGGACTCTCGGCCCGCTCCGCCACCTTGGCCGAGGTGGCCGTGGCGAACAGATTGCCCGCGTCGGGCGACGTGCCGGGCACGTACAGCAGGGCGCTGATCTCGGGCTCGTCGCTGTCGTAGACGACGGTGGCCGTCTTGTTGCGCGGGTTGATTTTGTAGATCACGCCCCGCGTGTCGGCGCCGGCGTAGACGAGGCCGTCCGGACCGGCCGCCAGCGACAGGATGTTCTTGTCGGGACTGTCGTAGACAAGCTGGGCCACTTTGCCCGACGGATCGAGCGAGTAGACCTTGCCCTCGGGTCCCGTGCCCACGTAGATGTTGCCGATGTTGTCCACCTCGATAGCGAAGATGTACCGGGCGTCGTTAGGCTCGAAAACCGTCTCCATCACCCCATTTTCATAGCGGCACAGCCTCGCCTTCTCCCCGCTGATGCCCGCAAGCAGACGGCCCGCAACGTCGATCGCCAGGGCGAACACATGCTGGTTGGCGAACCGCTCGTCCGCGTGGATAAGCTGCCCCTTGGCGTCATCCTTGTCGTCTGGAGCGTTGGGGTCCTCCGACTCGCCGTCCGGCCGCGAAGAAGTCTCCTGGTCTTCCGGCGGATACAGTTTCGTGACCTGGCCCAGGCCGTATTTATAGATGGCCCCGTTCGGGCTGGTGCCAAGATAGATCGTGCCCCCGCTGACGGCGATGCTGTTGATCGACCAGACGTCCTTGAACTCGCTCGTCAGGACCTTGGCGGCGCGTCCGAGCTGAATCCTGCCACGTGAAGCAACTACAACATTATCGGTCTGGCCCTCGCCCAGGTCCTTGCTGCTGGACTGGCGCGTGATCTTGCTGGTGACCGCCCGGGCCGGGACGGCCGGCAGCGTGGCGGCCAGGACGAACAGCCCGATACAGGTCCAGTGTGCGTGCCGGAAACGTACTCTCATGCTCTAATCTCCAACGGCGACTTTTGGTCGCTCTGATCCATCTGTTTCCACGATAATCGGGATGACTTCCTTGTCCATGATGATCGTATCTGTTTCTACCACCTTTTCCACCCACCGTGCGTAGGGCTGGGTCGGAATCGCCCACTTGTTGCTCTTGAGAATCATGCTCTTGGTCTCCGGGAAACCGGGCAGCTCCGCCCGGTCCATGGAGATGCCTTCCGGCGGCAGTGCCAGGACACAGTACAGCCTGGCGCGATTGATGTTCAGGGCGTCGTTCAACGCCTCGACCAGGGTCTTCGAGTTGGTCGCGACGAAGTGGTGCGGTGCGGCCTTGCGCAGGAAATTCTCGTACTCATAGCCGCCGAGGAGCATCAGATTGTACTTGCCGGCCGGAACGTCCTCGGGCACGGTCAGTTTCGCCTGGTATCGCCGCTTCTCCTTCAGATACGACTCGACCACAGCCTCGATCTCGATATCCCGGCCGGGTTTGACCGTCGAATCGGCGACGTTCACCGACCACAGGTACGAGTCGATGTTCTTCGTCGCGACGCGGATGTCGGCCTCGACGGATTTGATGTCCGGCCCCCCGTAGGGATTGTTCAAAAGCAGCGATAGCGTGCCGTTGATCTCAGCGACGGGCTCGGCCAGTCCCGAGCCGGTGGAGGTGTTGGCAAATTCGACGGACCGGCCGTCCTCGAGATGGACGGCGACGCTGTACTGCACCGTATGGTCCGGCGGCAGCGCGGCGTTGAACGGCAGCGTCGCTCCGGCCACGGTCGCGCGAACCAGCAACGGCGTGAGCAGCGGGTTGTAGGCCACCCGGCAGTTGTACGTCCGGGCCTGCGCCCCGTTGCTCGGCTGGACGTGCACGGTCAGCGGCACCATCTTCGCCTCGGCCCCGATCTCGCCGTAGATGCCCACCGCGTTATCCATCGTGATAGCCCCGATGATGTCGCCGGCGGCGCCGAGCTTGAAGGAGGTCGTCAGTTGCGAAACAACGGTATAAACCTGTCCGCCGGCCAGCGGCAGGTTGGTGGCGCCGAAATCTTCGAAGCTGTGGCCAAACCCATAGATGCGATTGCCCCGGACCTCAGTGACGGTCCCCAGTGTGTCGATCCTGACGTCGCCGGCTACGAGGGGGATTGTCAGGACGCCGCCCGGGGCGAAGGACGTCGCCTCGTCACTCTGCGCTGTGCCGCTGAGACCCGGCACGGCCGCGAAGCCCAGCGCCTCGAACTGGGGCGCCAGTTGCCGGCAGGCATCTATCGGCAGGCCGGAAATCTGGAGCGGACAGGGCAACGCCGTCGGGCCGCTTCGATTGCTGCGGCTCAACGCCCGCATCCGGGTGATCTGCTTGTCCACCTCGATCGGATTGACGGGCTTGGAGAAATCGAGGCTCAAGGCCGCAGCCTGCGTGGTCTGCCCGGACGAGGGCGACCCCTTCAGAGTGCCGACCTGGAGCATATCGCGGATGGGAGTCACGCCGTAAAGAGGGTCTTTCTGCAAGGACCAGCCCCTGGACAAGGCCCCCGCCAGCCGGCCGGACAGGTAGACCGGCGAGCCGCTGCAGCCCGCCACCGGGCCGGTGTGCTTGAACCGGTCGTCCAGCCCCATCACGAGAATGAGGTCATGCCCCGGCTCGTATTCGCGAACGACGTTCACCACCTTCACCGGGAACTTCTCGATCCCGCCGTCCCCGTAATCGGTGAGGCAGTAGCCCTCCATGTCGCGTTGGATCTCGTCGACCCCGATGTAGCGCTGCGGGTCCCACAAATCATCCGTGGCGGCCCGCTCGGCATCGGCCCCGCGGGCCGGACCGGTCGCGGCGGCCAGATAAACCAGGATCATTATCCGGACATAACAAGACAAACGGGTGTAGGTCATGAGCTTTCCAGCCTTCCAGCCTTTCATCCATCCCCACCATGCGTGTCTTTTCGGCAAAAGCAGCCGAATATTTTAACTTTTCAGGACTTGCGTTGCAAGGCAAAACCGACTTTGTTATCATTGGGGTTTATTTCTCAAGGGGCCCGATAATGCCCCTGGTGGTTGTGAACGAGAGTTTTTCGCAGCGTGGAGACCCGGCATGGAAACCGCGAGCCGATTCTCCACACGGCGAAAACTCGATATAGACATGGACCCTGGAGCAATCGCATGAAATCGGATCATCGACATGAGTTGAAGACGAATGAGCTGGCCGACTGGCTGGCCCATTTTCCTGAATGGCTCAAGGAGAACCAGACGACGTTGATCGCCTCGGCGGCGGTGATCGTCGTGGCCGTGGCGGTCTATTTCTGGATATTTTACCATAATAATGTTGCGGCGGCGCGCACGCAGATTCGGTTGACCAACCTGGTCACACAGTTGCCCAAGCAGAAGTCGGACCTGGCCCAGGCGATGGCGAAGCAGGCCGACCAGTCATATGTCCTGATCGACCTGGCCAAGGACCTGGGCGATTTTGCCAAAGGCGCGAGCAGCGGCAAGATGGCCGCCCTGGCCCTGATCGAGCGGGGCGAGACACTTCGCACGGAGTTGCACTACCGGCTCGGCGATGTCAGCCCTGACGACGTGGCCAAGCAGATCGCCCAGGCACAGGAAAGCTACACGCAGGCGATCGAGAAGGCCAAGGGCAATCCCGCCCTGACGGCGACCGCCCGTTTCGGACTGGGATTGTGCGAGGAAGAGCTGGGCAACGTCGATAAAGCCAAGGAAATCTATCGCACCGTCGCGGAGGATCAGGCCTACGCAGGCACCTCCGCCCAGGCGGCTGCGGCGCTTCGCCTCAAGACCGTGGATGACTACGTGGGCATGATCACGTTCAAGCCGGCCCCGGAGCCACCGGCCCAGGCATCGACGCCCCTGATCCAGATTCACCCGGGCGACGCCAACACGCCGCCGAGCGTGACGGCGAGCACTGACGCCAACGTGCCTCTGGTCGCTCCCGTACCCGGCGATGTGAACATGGGACCGGCGCCGGCCCCGGCGGCCGCGCCCGATGCCAACGCCGCTGCCGGCAACTGAAACCGTTCCGGCGGGTTGTTGCCGTCATCCCATAAGCATGTACATAGAATGGGGTTTGCCGTGTCGCTCTGCGCAGGTGGAGGTTCGGTTTCGTACATCTGTAGGTCTCGGCCCGCGCAGGACTGACGTGCTGATGGCGTTCGGTCGCGAATTCATTCTGTCAGACGCTCTATGGAAGACTTCGAATCACAGGAATTGCAGGAGTTGAAAGGCCGGCCGCTGACGCTGCACGTTGGCGTCGGCATCACGGAACGCCGGATCGACAAGTACCTGCACGGCCGGTTTCGCAATCTCAGCCGGCATTTCCTTCAGGACGCCATCCGTGCCGGGTCCATCAAGGTCAACAACGAGCCGGTCAAACCGAGCTTTCGCCTCACCCCCGGCGACGTGATCGAGATGGTCCTGCCCGAGCCGCCCAGCAAGAATATCACGCCGGAAGACATCCCACTGGACATCATCCACGAAGACGACGACATCATCATCCTGAACAAGCCGCCGAACATGATCGTGCACCCGGCGCGGGGCAACAAGAGCGGGACCCTCGTCAACGCCCTGATGCACTATTCCGACCGGTTGTCAAGCGGGCTCGGCGAGTTCCGCCCGGGCATCGTCCACCGGCTCGACCGCGACACCACCGGCGTCATGATCGTCACCAAGCACGAAACCGCGCAGTGGCGGATCGCCAAGCAGTTCGAGACCCGCAAGGTCCACAAAGCCTACCTGGCCATCGTACATGGCACGCCCGAGCTGCATGCCGACCGAATCAACGCCCCGCTGGGCGTACACCCGAAGGTCCGCGAGAAATACGCGATCCGCCCGGAAATCGGCAAGGAGGCCGTCACGTTCTACGAGGTGCTCGAAGCGTTCCGCGGCTTCTCGCTGGTCAAGTGCGAGCCGCGCACCGGCCGGACCCACCAGATCCGCGTCCACCTGTCCCACCTCAAGCACCCCATCGTCGCCGACGACATGTATGGCGGCAAACTCGTCTATCCCTGGCAACTGGCCGACGCCGACCCGGCCGTCGAGGAGCCCGTCATCGCCCGCTGTGCCCTCCACGCCTGGACGATCGAATTCACCCACCCGAGCACCAACGAACTCGTCAAATACGAAGCCCCCCTGCCCGCCGACATGCAACACCTCCTGGATCTCCTCCGGCAGTATCGCAAGGAATAACATTGTACGTATCTTGCGCACCGGCTCAGATTGAAACGAATGAGGAGAGCTTTCGGGTGTTGTGCAACATCGCCGGCAAACGACGGTAGCTATTCCTGCGGGAGTTTGGCGAGGTCGGCATCGGAGCC
>JAFGCA010000059.1 GCA_016932895.1 Sedimentisphaerales bacterium
CAGGGCTATCACGGTCTCAAGGAGAACGTCACCGACGATTTTATCGCTCTGGGCAAGCCGAAAGGCGGGCACAATGAGACGCTGTACGTCGCCGAGGAAGCCGGCACGCGGTATTATCTATGGACCTCCGTGGCAGCGGCCCGTGACATGGAGGCCGTCACCGTCGCCGGCGGACTCACACCGGCGGCGGTCTACGTCAACGGCGAGCCACTGGCGGGTCCGGACGCGAGGGTTGCGCTCAAGAAGGGCGGCAATCCGCTGCTGCTGCGCTTCGATGAGCCGGGGCGGGGGCACTTCGTATTGGAGAAAGCAGGAGCGCCGCAGCCCGCAGCGCGGACGCCTCTGGCGATGCGCTGGCACGATCGGCCCGGTGTTCTGGCGTATGACGTTCATGCCGCTGACGCCAGGCCCGTCGGTTGGTATCGTTTTACCGCCGCGCCGGGATTGCGCGCGATAACGGTGACCTGTCACGGTGTCCCGCAAGGCTGGGCCGACGGCCGACCGCTGCGCGTGGAGAAACAGCAGGAATTGGCGTCCGGGGCCACCCGGTATCGCATGACCGTCGACTCGCCGATTTCCGGCAGGGCCCGGGTCGCCCTTCGTATCGAGCAGCGACGCGGCTTCTACGGCGGTTCGACGCTGCCCGAGCCGGTCAAACTCGAATGCGGGCCGGGACGAATGACGACCGGCGACTGGTCGCAAGGCAGCGCGCTGGAGTGCTACTCCGGCGGCGCCTGGTATCGCAAGACGATGACCCTGGCGCCGGCGCAGATTCAGGGCCGCGTCTTGCTGGACCTTGGCGATGTCGTTGCCACGGCCGAGGTCTGGGTCAACGGCCGCAAGTCGGGCCTCTGCGTGGCTCCCCCGTGGACGGTGGATATCTCCGGCCTGGTCCGCGCGGGAGAAAACCGCATCGAGATTCTGGTCTACAATACGCTGGCCAATCACTACCTGACGATCCCGACCCGCTATCGCGGCCCGCTCCGCGCCGGCCTGCTGGGCCCGGTCACGATTGAGACGAGCCCGACGGTCGAGCTGACCGGTAGGGATGATCGGTGATGCAGTCGAGCGGCTCTACGCTCCGCGCATGGATGAATCCGAATGAGGGAGAGGAGTTTTGCAAAATGGAGATCAGGCTTATATTCTCCAAGGAAATCGTTGGTGTGATTTCCTTGAAGAAGGGGCTTATATACCGATACGAAAAGCACTTACGTTCTCGGGAGGAAAAATCGCGAATTAGATTTTTCCTCCCTAAAGTAAGCCTAATCTCCATTTTGCAAAAGTCCAGTGAGGAACAGGAGGCAGAAACAAGATGTTGCAGAAAAGGTCACTTTCACGGGCTCTGGGATGCGTGCTGATTCTCGGATGGGCAGGGGCCGGCGCATCAGCGTCGCAAAAGGCTGATACCCTGGTCCAGACTCTGTCCGGCCCGCAGGCCAACCGAGTGCGCGAAGCGCGCTTGAGCCAATGGTGGCGAGATGCCAAGTTTGGCTTATTTATCCACTGGGGCCCGGCCAGCCTCAGCGGCGCGGAAATCAGTTGGGGCATGAAAGATCGCATCGAAGGCGGGGCCGCCCACCAGAAGGTCGAACGCGACGTCTACATGAACCTCTACCGGCAGTTCAATCCCGTCAAATTCGATGCCGACGCGTGGCTGCGCCTGGCGAAAGAGGCGGGGATGAAATACGTGGTCTTCGTGACCAAGCATCATGACGGCTTCTCGATGTGGCCGACCCGGCAGGTGCGTTTTCCGGAGAACGCCGGCTTGCCGCGCCACTACAGCATCGCCGACACTCCGTACGAGCGCGATCTCTGCCGCTCGATCGCCGAGGCGGCCCATCGTCACGGCCTGAAGCTGGGCTGGTACTATTCGACGCGCGACTGGACGCACCCTGACTATCTCGCGGGTGACAACCGCATCTACAACCGGTATTACGAGGCGCAGGTTCGCGAGCTGCTGACCGACTACGGCCCGGTGGACATGATGTGGTTCGACCATTGTTTCGGCCACTGGAGCCAGTACACCCTGGTGGAGTTGTTCAAGGACATGTACACGCTCCAGGGCGACCTCCTGGTGAACAACCGCGCCGCCAGAGGATTGAAGGGCATACCCGCCGGAGAGGCGCCATTGGTGATGGGCGATTACGACACGCCGGAACAGCGCATCGGCACCTTTCAGCGCGGCCGCGCCTGGGAATCGTGCGTGACCATGACCCACTGCGCCGACGGTGGCGGCTGGTCCTATCGGCCCGACGGTCGAACGCGCACTCTGAAAGAATGTCTCCGGATGCTGGTCAGCACCGTCACCGGTGACGGGAATCTCCTGTTGAACATCGGTCCCATGCCCACCGGGGAATTCCAGCCCCAGGAAATTGCCAATCTCAAGGGCATGGGCCGCTGGCTGCGCAGGTTTGGCGAGAGCATCTATGGCACGCGCGGCGGTCCGTATCACAACGGCTCCTGGGGCGGAAGCTGCTACAAAGGAAACACGCTCTATCTGCACGTGTTCGAATGGGCTGGTGACATGTTGCAGTTGCCTGCGCCAAAGGCCGGGGTGTTGCGTGCCGACGTGCTCACCGGGGGCGCGGTCGAGCTCAAGCGCAGCGACGCAAATCTGACGCTTATCCTCACCGGTACGCGTCCGGACGAAATCGATACCGTGATCAAGCTCGAATTAGACTCGCCGGTCGAGAACGAGTTTATCGATGGCAAACCGCTGGAGGTTTCGACGCCGGCGTCCCTGACGCTCCACTGGCCGCTCGATTATCAGGTCTTTCAGCGACAGACCTGGCGGGAGGGACAGGTGCGCATCGGCGGGCGCGTGCCGTCCGGCACCACCGACCTTCAGGTGCGATTTACCGGTGAGTCACTTCACGGGGATTTGCCCGGCGATTGGACAACGGTTGCCTTCGACCCGGACGACGGGTCTTTCGATGCCAGGCTGAAGGTGCCTGCCGGGGGGTGGTACGTTTGCCAGGTCCGGGCGCTTCGACGCGGCCAACTGATCGGCTGGACCCGCGTGCCGCACGTTGGCGTTGGCGAGGTGTTCATCGTGGCGGGGCAGTCGAATTCCTCCAACCATGGGTCGCAGCGCCAGCAACCGGCCTCGGGCACGGTCTCGGCCTTCGACGG
>JAFGCA010000559.1 GCA_016932895.1 Sedimentisphaerales bacterium
ACCGCGTCGTCGTGCACGCCGGAGACACCGAGCGGGCCGGCATCGGTGCGAAGTTCGCATCGTACCGGCAGGCGGCGGAAGCCTCAACGAACAAGTGAGAGAACTCTCGCAGCGAACGAGGTCGGCGGCGAATGCTTTCCACGATCATCGGCTTGTTCTTCATCCTTTTCGGGATTGTCTTTCTGCTCTATCCGGAGAGTTTGCGAAAGCGGCTGCGCAAAAAGGCGCTGCGGAAGCTGCGACGCTACTTCTTCGGCGCGGCGCTGGGGACGGGGATCATGCTGATCTCGCTGGGCTGGCGGTACGCGGGCGTGCTGCCCAAGATTCTGGCCGTGGCGGGGGCGGTGGCCGTTCTCAAGGGCCTGCTGCTGCTCAAATCGCGGGCGGCCGAGGAGGCCACGCAGTGGATCCTCAGGCAGCCGGTTCTCACTCTGAGGATATTCGCCGGCGCGCAGATCGGTCTGGGGCTCCTGATTCTGTTTGGCCTGAAAGGCTGAGTGACAGCCTCGCGTTGCGACGGCGCGTCACGAGCCGGACGTTTCCCGGGCTTCCTGGTCGATGCCGGGCGGATTGTGCCCGCCGTTGACGTAATGCTCGATCAGCCGGCTGACCTCGTTGTGCCGGGGCGTCTCCTCTTCGTTGAGTTCTTCGGTGGCCCGGGCGAAGCGTTTGGGCTCGGTCTGATGTGATTCTCGCAACAGAACGAGCGCTGCGCGGCGAATCTCGGGCAGGTGCACGTCCATCATCAGGGCGGCATCGGCGTCGTGACCGTACACGCGGACCAGAGACTCTCGCTTGGCGAAAGTCTGCAAGAAGGCCTTTTGCAGGACGATGATCTCCTGAATGGTGAGCAGCCGATTCTCAATGCGGTTGTGCAACTGCACCGCCGTCTCCACGCCCAGCATGTGCAGCACGTGCTTCCACGTGCGACAGGGCAGCATTTTGATCTTCGTCATCTGGTGCAGGGCCTTTCGCTCGCAATTGAGAAAGACGCGGAAGATCTGCTGCGCTTCGTCGCGGACGTGGACCTGTTGCTGTCGCTGCACCAGTTCAAACTGCCAGGCGTGGGCCGGGTCGGCGGGTAGGCCGGTCCGGATCAGGGCGCACAGATTCTTGGCCTCCGCCTGTGCCGCCTGCTGCACGGCGGGCAAGGTCTCCTCGCTCAGCGAACCGGGGATCGCTGGCGCCTTCGTGACCGAAGAGACCGTCACGGTGTCGGCCGTAACGGTCGTTTGCTCCGGAGTCGCCGCCAGCGGCCTTCCTTCCCGGATGTCCCGGATGAAGAGAAGGAAGGACTGCGCGGTTTCCTGGTATCTTCCTTTCCGGGCGAACCGGCGGAGCAGCCTTCTCCAGGCCCTGCAACGCTTGTCGTCCCGGAAGTACTCTTTGAGATCGACGGCCAGCCCGGAGGCGATGCCCGCCTCGCTGCTCTGCTCCGTGAGCGTCTTGATGCCCTTGATCACCGAAAAGAGATATTCCCGGTACCGCTGCGCATCGCCGGCGGTGAAGCGGCGCAGCTTCTTCAGCGTGGCGCGGATGTTGTCCAGCATGAGATCGTTCACCGTCAGGACGTAGGAGGGGACCTGTTCGGCCTCGCTGAATTCGGCCACTTCCATCATGCCGGCCAAGACGCCTTCCTCGGGCGCTTCCTCCTTCGCTTCCGTACTGGTCGCCTCCGCCTCCTTCTGCACCTTCTGCAACAGATCGTCCACACCGCGTACGGCCTTGCGCAGGTGCCTGTCCCTGGTGTTGTCGTAGATTCGCACGGGACTGAGGATCTTCAGGGCGACGATGGCCAGCAGGGCGGCCCCTATGCCGAGGAAGATTTTTCCGGCCAGCTCCAACGCGTGGTTGATGCGGTCGATCTGCTCCAGTCCCCGCCGGTTGATCTGGTCCATGTCCTCCTGTTCGTAGACGTCCTGTCCCCGGGTCACCGTTATGATCGTCAGGGCAAGCAGGCCGACGAGAATCAATGCACTGAGGCTTCTCCTGGCGATGCCTCTGTGTCGGCGCCAGGTCAGCGCAGGCGGGCGGGGAAAAACGTCGGGACCGCTGTCACTTGTCCTTGCGTCCATCAGAGTACCTTCCCGAACGAGGACAGACCCGATGGGTGGGAGCCATACCGCATCGGTCCGTCGTGAGCCAACGCACTCGTCATGGCAAAGAAATTGACCCGTCGTATCGGCAACCGACATCAGGCACCGTCTCCTCCGGCCGCCGACGGTACGTCATTGCCCCATTGTACCACGCCGCCCGCACACAACGCCACGATTATGTGGTGACGGTAGAGGTTCCCGAGCCCGGGCTTCGGGTTTTTCTTGCGTTACCGGATCGCTGCAAAGAGGGTATAATCCGATCAGCCAGGATGCAGATGGTGTCGGAGATGAATGATAGAGTTGATTGGGACGGGAGGTTGAGCTTTATGGGTCGTCGCGTGTTTCTTAAACAGGTCGGTTGTGTGGGCGGGGCGGTGGTATTGGGGCGGTTGTCTTCGTACGCGACATCTTCTGCCCGGGACGGCGGCGGGGCTCGCCGGCCGGACGTGTTGTTTATTGTGATTGAAGACATCGCGCCGCTGATGGGTTGCTACGGGCATCCGGTGGTCAAGACGCCGCATATCGATGCGCTGGCGCGACGGGGCGTGCTGTTCAAAAATGCGTACTGCCAGGTGGCGGTGTGCAATCCTTCGCGGGCCTGCGTTTCGAGCGGTTTGCGGCCGCAGACGACCGGAGTGTACAACAACAGCGTGGACTGGCGACGACGCCTCCCCGACGGTCACCTTGCCCTGCCCGAGTTCTTCCGCGACCACGGCTACGAAACCGTCATCTGCGGAAAAATCCATCACCATCAGCGCTACTTCAAGGATGCCTCGGCCGAGGCCCAGCAGCGCGAGGACCGCATGTGGAACCGCAGGCTGAATGCGCGGAGCAAGCGTTACGCCACGCCGCCACGGCGGCCAAAGGCGGCCAGACCCGCCTGGCTGAAGGAAGACGACTACATCAACCGCAGCATCGAGTGGGGACCGACGGGGCTGGAGGACACCGAGCAGCGCGACGGAGCGATTGCGGCGGCCGTGGCCGAGGAGTTGAAGAAGAAGCATGACAGGCCGCTGTATATGGCCGTCGGTTTTCATGCGCCGCACTATCCGCTGCGAGCCCCCGACAAGTACTGGCAGATGTACCCGCCGGACCGGGTAGCGCTGCCGCAGAATCCCAAGGACGATCTGGCGGATGTGCCGCATGAATACTCGATCTTCAACACGACCGATGACAGGTGGCTCACTGTTGACGAGAAACGGGAGGTGATCGCGGCGTATTACGCCACCATTTCGTACATTGATGCGTGCGTGGGAGTGCTGATGGATGCCCTGGAGCAGCCAGGGCGGTTGGCAAACACCATTGTCTGTCTGTGGGGCGATCATGGCATGCACATGGGCGAGCACACGCTTTTTCGCAAGTACACGCTGTTTGAGAACGCCGCCCGGGTGCCTTTTGTTATTGCTGCCCCCGGCGTAGCGAGGCAGGGGGCCGTGTGTCGTCAGCCGGTGGAGCTGCTCGACATCTATCCGACGCTGGTCGATCTCTGCGGCTTCCCGGTCTCCGGGGGGCTCGACGGAGTCAGCATGAGACCGCTGCTGGCCGACCCGGATCGCCGCTGGAAGCCGGCGGCCTACACGAGCCAGGGACCGAAGAACCACAGCCTTCGCACCCGGCGCTGGCGCTACACCGAGTGGGGCGGTCCCGAGAATGCCGAGCTCTACGACCACGAGAACGACCCGGGCGAATTCACCAATCTGGCCGCCAAACCCGAGTACGCCGATACCGTGAAGCGGCTACACCAACTCCTGCACGACGGCTGGCCGACCGCCGCGCGCGAGCGTCGCTGAACGCTGCCCCTCCGGAAGGGCAGCTTACGCGAGACGGTCAGAGGACCTGCTTGCCCTTGCCTTGCTGGATCAGGGGGACGTAGTCTTCGAGCTCATCGAGGACGTGTGTATCAGTCAGATCGATGGTCTTTTTCTTCTCGTGTGACATGTAGGCGGCCATGATGAGCATGGTGATGAGCTTGCCGTATTCGAGATTGAGCAGGGCGTCCCGTCCCTGTTCGAAAGCGGCCAGGGCGTCGAGCCATTCGGCGACGTAGCCGTAGAGAGCGATTTCGTCCGGCTGGAGGATCAGCGAGCCGCGGCTGGCCTGCGATTTTTCCAGAGCCAGCTCGCCGTCTGCTACGGCGGCGGCCGCCGCGTCACTGATGAACAGGCCTACCGGCGATTGCAGCGAGTTGACGGTGTAGGAGTAGCCCGGCCCGAAGGTCTCCATCAAGAGCCGCAAGCCCGGCGCGTCGTACATCCACGAGTTGGTCGCCTGCACGATGCTGTGGTGCCCGCTCTCGGGGTCTTTGAACTCGACGGTGACGCTGGAGTAGTCCTCGGCCGGCGTGGCGGAATAATCCACGCCTCGTTCCTGGAGCTGGCCCAGCCAGGGTTGCTTGCCCCATTTCAGCAGGGCCATGGTGGCGTTGACGCGGACGGCCTTGAGATAATCGACCGGCCGGCCGGTCGCGGTGAGCATGAACATCCCGCAGGCGATGCTGTGGCAGCCCATGTCGCAGCAGACGCCGCCGCCCTGGGTGGTCGGGTCCCAGAACCAGGGCTCGTGGGGGCCGCCGTGCTCTTCGGCGCTGCGGGCCAGGTGGGCCGGACCCATGCCTCTCTCCACCTGGGCGAGCTGGGCGCGGGCCTGAACGACAGCGGGCATGTGAATCTGGTTCTCGAAGTACGCCGTGGGTACGTTCAACGCCTTGGCGATGCGGACCAGCGTGTCGGCCTCCCGGAGATTGCGCGCCAGCGGTTTCTCCACGATGATGCCCTTGATCTCGGCCCCCTCTTCGACGGCCTTGGCCACCTCGCGCATGATCTCGAGGCGGGCGAAATTCGGCGCGAAGAGGCACACCACGTCCACCGCCTCGGTCAGCGCGGCGATGGAATCGTAAACCCGGGCGTCTCCGAGGCGGTGCGTTTGAGCCCGTTTGGACAGCTCTTCGGCTCCTTTGGGGGCGTAGACTCCGGCGAATTCAGCATTTCGGACGGAACGCAGGGCTCGCTCGTGGAACCCCGCAACGAAACCGGCACCGATCATCCCTACCTTCAGCATGAGCAAGTCCCTTTCAAATGAAGGCTCTACGCGATTGTCCGCTCGCACATGCCCGGCCGCTCTCGTACCAGCAGCCCAGATGGCCGAGGAACGCCTTTCCTATCTACTGAGCGATGGGGCAAAACGCAAGAAGAAACCGGACGGGGCAGGTGGGAGTGTGTGTGAACGTTTTGCGGAACCTGGATACTACGCGTCGTCGGTCCCTGCCGGTGGCGGGGTCGAGACCGCAGGCCCTGGCGATGGCGCAGAGCCTGGGAAACTTTCGCCTGCATGCGAAGCGAAAGAGTCCACCATCGCCAAGCCGGCGCTTGACGTTGCCACGCGCATGCGGGATCGTTTCACAGACGCAGGTGTGAAGGGTTTCGCGCCGGGTTCGTTTGCGGGCGCACATCAACCCCGGCGGCGCGCGGCCACCGCACTGAGCGGTGGGTCGTCCCTCTACCGCGACCCACCGCCTTGATACCCATGCGGCTCCGATCCCACCACCATCGATCCAACAGACCGGTCACTATCAGTCCTGTGCGGTCGTCAACATGTGGTGCCTCTGGGATGTTCAGTCCCGATTGTGGCGGGTGTGTTACGCGTTTTTTGGGGAAATCACTGATATTCTGGAAAAAACACCCTCAAGGGGCATGGGGACGCCTCGCAGCGGTGCCGGGGTCTGTGGTATATTGATTTTTTGGCGGAACTTTTCCGTTGCGACTGTAACGAAATGTGTGGATTCGGACTATACCGAACGAGTAAAGCCCATGAACGAACGTGTTGGATTTGTTAAGCTGGTCACGCAAGCGCAGCTTGGCGACCAGAAGAGTATGGACCACCTTGCCGAGGCGGCAAGGCAGCGGCTCTTTGCCTACCTGTATCGGTTGACGCTGAACCACGATCTGACCCTCGATCTTCTTCAGGAGACATTGCTGAAAATGGTCGAAAACATCAAGAGCCTGGAGCAGCCGGATCGCTTCTGGGCATGGTTGTTTCGCACGGCGCTGGGCAACGTGCAACACTACTATCGCGACCGTGCGAGAGCACAGGAAGTGGAATTTTCCTCGCTGAGCCGGCAGCGCCTGTCGGATTATCTCGCCCGGGACCATGACGACGGCCTGGACCACGTCATGCGAAGAGAGCTTTCGGAGGTCGTCGTGGACGCCATGGCTCGATTGCGGTTGAGCTACCGCAACATTCTGACGCTCCGTTGCTACGAGCAGATGTCCTATGCCGAGATTGCCACATTGATGGGTTGCAAGGAACTTCGCGCCCGCGTTCTGTTCTTCCGGGCCAAGCATTCGCTCGGCCGGCAGTTGTCGCAGCGCGGGTTCGGCAAGGGGGCGTTGCTCACGGCGCTGGGGGTGTTCGGATTGTTGACCGCCCCTGCCGACAGCGTTCCGGCGGCAGGCACCGTCAGCGCTGCGTCCCTTCACGTGGGTTTGACCGGCACGCTCGCAGGCGCCGTCGGCACGCCCTCGGGGATCGTGGCGGCCGTCACGGTGGCCGGGGTGACGCTGACCCTTACCGTCGAACAATGCCTGTATGTGGTCCTGCTGGCCTGCTTCAGCCTGGTCTGCCTCATCGTCGGACTCTACATCGAGTGCAAGTGATTTGCGGTCAGCCGCAAATCTCCGGGTGTTCTCGCATGCACGTGAACACGTGGAGAACCAGCTCCACGCGGTCGTTCAAATCGAGCTTGCGAAACAGGCGCGTCATATGCGTGCGCACCGTAGGCAGGGAAATGCCCAGCTCGCGGGCGATTTGCTTGTCCGACTTGCCGTGTATGATCGAGTTGGCAATCTCAGCTTGCCGTGGCGGCAAACCCAGGTGCTCCTTGAGCTGGCTCCACTCCTGGGCGGAGAGCAACTCTGTATGTGTGGTCGCTACCATCCTACCTCCTTGTTTCGGAAGCAACCAGTGGGGCAGCCATGCCCCGGACGAGCCGACACGTCCCGGCGCGCCCCGTTTGCTTACTATCCCTCGGGTTCCTTATCCAGTCGCAAGTGTTATTATGAGATTCAGGCAGGCCGCGTCAATTAGGGGAAATACGTATTTTTAGCGGCAAAACGGGAGTTTGTCGAGCCCGCGAGGGCCGAACATGGCCCGGGCCAAGGCGTATACAAGGGGGGCAATACGTGTGTGTTTTGTGTGAAAGGGCATCGCCGTCGTGGTAGATCGAGTTGAACTGAACGACAACAGGCAGGACATTCTGAGCCATCCGAAGCGCCGCGACCGGATCCACATCTTGACGATCGATCCCATTCTGGCGACGGATATTTCGGAGAGAATCCACTCGGACAAACGCTTGAAGCGTTGTCGGCTGTTTCGCGCGCACGCGGCGCACGTACGAACCGCCATCGAGGAAATCGAGCAGATGGCCGTGGAGACGGTCGGCTCGCGCCTGTTGATCTTTGACGTACGGCGGGTGACGCTTCCCAAGCTGCGTGGCATCTTCAACGCCATCGTCGGGTACAATCGCCGGGATTTCAATCATCTCTGCTACACGATCTGTATCGGTGATGGTCCCGTGAACCTGTTCCAAAATGGCAAGGCCCTGGAGGTGTTTCTTCCGTATCTATCTTCACATCGGGTGGATTACCATCCGGCGGTCTTCTTCTACGACCCGTTTCTTCACTACGAGATAAACGAAATCGAGGTGCGAGGCATTGACGAACAGTTTGTGATTCCCAACGTGCTGCCGCGCCGGCTGATTCCCTATTTCCAGAACGGCGACAACGTGGATGTTTCGAAGATCCGGCGGTATTTTCGGGCCGTCGACAAAGACGAGGACGTCAGGAAGGAAAGACGGCGGACGTTGAAACGCTTGTACAAGCGAAGGTTCGTCGCCCAGTTCCCCGAACGCCAGGAACAGATGACCAGCTTGCTGTCCCGGGACGGAGTGCGGGTGGTGACCGAGAAGCTGAATTTGTATCCCCTGTACTTTGAGGACTGGGTCTACACCCTGATCCAGAAGGCGCGAACGAACGCGTCAGCTCCTCGATCGTCGTAGGCCGGCGCTTGTCACGCTGTGCCTATCGCCTTGCATGCCATGGTGACCTGAGCCGCGGAAACGCTTCTGTCGTCAAGCCTCGCGCCTCTTCGAAGCGCTCATCCTCATTTTTGGCGATCGCGTCTTGACCTGGCGCGGTCGATGAATTCCTCGCACCGACACGTCACCGATTCCTCTCGGCCTGGCCCCGCGGCCAGGCGCCGGCGAGACCCGTTCATCTGACGCAATTCGGTTCCGCACGGATGTTATCGGAACCCGGCCAGCGGCGGCGGCAGGGGGACGGTGCCATCGGTTTTTCTTGGCGGTGTTATACGCGATGGGACTTGCGTAAGAGCGCGCGGGCCGGTAAACTCAAGAAGCTGGTTTGTTGTTTTGATGAGGTGTGTCTTGAGCCGGTTCGCCGTCGTACAACCCAGTTCTGGCAAGGGAGGCGTCCGCGTGGTCATGGCCCCTCGATACGTGAAACAAGGATGTCTCCGTCAACCGCCGTTGCCTGGTCCGGTTGCGCATCATGGGAGCGAACGGTAATGCCTCTGGTGACGCTGTGCTTGCGATTGCACCAACCGGTTCGGTTGAGCCCGGACGAAAGCACGTCTCTGTGGAGCGAGAAGAACCGGGAGATCTTCGTCCGGCAGGCGGAGCGCTGCTATCTTCCTTCTCTGCGTCTGTTTGCCGACCTGGTCGGGTCGTATCCGGACTTCCGGGTCGCGTACGCCTTATCGGGGACGTTTCTGGAACAGGCCGAGCAGTTTCAGCCGGAGGTGATCGGGGCCCTGCGCGGGTTGCTCGACGCGGCCAGTCACAACCGACAGGTCGAATTCTTCGAGCAAACGTATTACCACTCGTTGGTGTCCGCTTTTTCCGACCCGCGCAAGACGGAGTTCCAGAACCAGGTCTCGCTGCACCGGCAGAAACTGCACGACGTCTTCGGCGTCAAGCCCACCACCTTCGCGGATTCGTACCTCCTCTACGACAACGAGATCGCCAACCTCGTGGCCGACATGGGATTCAAGGCCATTCTGTGTGAACCGAGTGACAAGCTGCAGGACGTTCTCGCGCATGCGCCGGCCGCCTGCAACCGGGTCTTTCGGGCCCGGGGACGCAAGGGTCGCCCTCGGAAACTGGCCGTTCTGCCCCGCCACGTCGAACTGAGCCAAAAGCTGATGTCCGGATCGGGCGGTGCGTCCATGACGGCCGGCGCGTATGCCGAGTGTCTCGAACAGGTCGGCGGCGAAGTGGTTGTGCTTGTCTGTGATTTGCCGCTGGTTCCCGAAGGCACCCTGGCCTGTCACGAGATGTCCGAGTTCTGGAAGGCGCTGCCCGAGGCATTCACGAAGCGCGTCGACGTCGTGCCGGCCAATCCGACCGAGGTGGCGGAGTGGTTCCAGATTACCGACTGTCCCATGGTCGACCGCGTCGGCACCACGGACCTTTTTCATACGAATGGCACGGGCAAGCCGGCGGTGCTCCCGTCGCGGGGCCAGCACATGCTGTTTCGGGCGCTTGAGGACCTGGAGAAAGACGCCACCCGCGCCGGCGGCGAGCTGCTGCGCCGATTCCGGTATCTGACGACGTCGGATCATCTTCTCTGTCTGAACGCCGCGCGCGACGCGGACAGCGCCGGGGGCGGCGTGGCCTGCCCCTATGATTCGGTGACTACGGCGACCTATACTCTGACGCGCGCCGTCGACGCGCTGTCGCAGGAGATCAAGAGCTTCAATATCCTCAAGAAGAGCGCGCAGACTCCCGTGATCATCGTCACGCCGGAGACCGGTCGGCTGCCGTCGGAGGGAATGGGTCAGTTCGCCAAATACGTCTCGGGCAAGAGCGGGGGGCTGGGGGAGGTCATTTCCGCTCTGTGCAAGGGCCTTTCCGAGCGCCGGATTCCCGTGCATCTGATCACGATCAACCTGAGCCGGCGCTTTCGGGAGGAGGCCGGCCTCAGCGAGGCCGAATGGACCCAGAAAAGGCACCATCTGGACCCTGAGAACGTGCACCTGGTCAGCTCGTCGATCTTCGAGGGGTACCGCAGCGCCTACGACGGGGCGCCGCTGGCCAACGCCGCGGAGTTCCAGAGACAGATCGTGAACCATTACATCAAGGAGATTCGCAGCCGCTACGAAGGCCGGGCGATCCTGCACACGAACGACTGGATGGCCGGCGGCGCCGCCGTGGCGTACGCCAGCCTGCGGGGAATCCCCGTTCTGCACACCGTCCACAACACGCACACCGGTCATCTGCCTCTGGATATGCTCTACGGCGTCAACCTGCAGAAACTCTGGCCCGCCCTGTACCTCTCGCCCGATCCGTACCGCGGATGCATGGATTCCCAGGCCACGGCCATCAAGAACGCCACCAGGATCAGCTACGTGGGGGAGAAGTTCCTCAAAGAGGTCGTGGAGGATTACTTCGTCGACCGCGCCATCATCCCGTGGAGCGTGCGGGCGGAGACGAAGGCCAAGTACCACAGCGGGGCCGCATTGATCATTCCCAACGGCATATCTCCCGATGTCTATCCGGAGAACCAGGCGGAGAATCCGGACCCGGACAGCCCGCAACTGGCCCGGGCGTATGGTTTGGACGACGGCATTGTGGAGGCCAAGAAACTCAACCTGGCCAAGTTTCAGAAGCTCATGGGGCTGGCGGTCGATCCCGAGGCGATTCTCCTGTTTTGGCCGTCGCGGCTGGACCCGGTCCAGAAGGGGATCGAGCTGCTCGAAGAAATCGCCCTTCCGTTCATCGGTCAGTATTGGGACGTCCAGATCGCCGTGATTGCGGACCCCGTGGGCGGGAACCCGGCGCACGCCGACATCATGGGGCGGATCGCCTTCACCTCCGGGGGCAGGATCGCTTATCGCCGCTTCGATCAGGATTTGAGCACGCTCGGGTACGCGGCCGCCAGCGACGTCTTCGGCGCCTCGCTCTACGAGCCCTTCGGGCAGATCGACGTCGTGGGCAATCTCTATGGAGCCACGGCAACGAACCGGGACACCGGCGGCTACAGCGATAAGATCACCCCGCTGAACCTGCGCGCCTGGGGCGCCCCCATCGACGACGGCAACGGCGTCCTGTTTCGCGATTACAATGCCAGCGGGCTCTGGTGGGGGCTGGCAACCACCGTCGAGCATCATCGCTACTTCCGCCAGCACCCCAAGGAATGGGAAAAGCAGGCCCGGCGGATCATGAAGGACGCGCGGAACAAGTGGAGCCTCGACAACATGGTGGCACGGTACCTTACGGCCTACGAGGGGCTCAACGACAAGAGGCCGCTGGTGTGACGGGAGTGCCGCCGGGCCAGCGTCTCAGCCGACGTCCGCGACTGCCGCAGCGGGGCCACGCGGAGAATTCGTGAACGTTATTCACGCCGATTGACAGCCAGGTTTCGACCGGCAAACAGCGGAAATCCCATCGCGAAACGAGAGGGGAGTGGCGAGTGCTTTTTCGGAGATTTTTGTTGACAAATGGTCACTTGCTGATGTAATATTTTTTTGACTTTGGACGGGGATGTGCTTTGCTCCCTCAGAAGTGGTCCCTGGCCGGAATCGTTGTTTCGCCGTTTTTGTAGTACCGAGGGACGAAGGAGTAGTACCGTGAGCAAAGGTAAAGTGAAGTGGTTTGACGCCAAGAAGGGGTTCGGCTTTATCACGCCGGACGATGGGGGCGAGGACCTGTTCGTGCATTTCTCGAATATCGAGGCCGACGGGTTCAAGTCGCTTCTGGAAGGACAGGAAGTGGAGTATGAAGTTGGCGAAGGGAGGAAAGGACCTCAGGCCACGCAGGTGCGAGCGTACTGAGTGGAACGCCTTTGAGTCAACCGGGTCGAGGGTTAAGGGTCCCGCAAAACGCGGGACCTTTTTCATTGCGCCCGGGAAATACAGGGTGGTTTGCGGTCGGGAAAGCCTGGTTGCCCCCCGGCCCGGGAAGGACAGAGACAGCCGGTGGAACCGGAGCGGAGGGCGGGAAATGTAAAATGCATTTTATAAAGCACTGGGTGGTTTCAGACTCGTCGGCGGAGGCATTGCCCCTTCGGCCGGACCGCAAGTAGAACGCGTAAGTGAAGGAGTTCGTGGCGTGACAGAAGAGAGGGGTGTCCTATATCCCATAGGGCACGTAGAAAAGCAGGACGGGCAGACGAGGCTGCGAGTTTACCGGAAGTACGTCCCGGGGCTGCTGGGGCTGCACAGCTTCTCGCACGTGCACGTGTTCTGGTGGTTTGGTGAGAATGACACGCCCCGAAAGCGAGAGACCCTTCAAGTGCATCCGCGAGGCGATGAGGAGAATCCTCTGACCGGGGTTTTTGCCACGCGGGCGCCGGTGCGACCGAATCTGATCGCGACAACCCTGTGTCGGATTCGAGGCATCGATGACGACGTCGTGCGGATCGACGATATCGAGGCCTTTGACGGTACGCCGATTTTGGACCTCAAGCCGTACATTCCGGCGCTGGACTGTCCGAAAGGGGACGTTCGCGTGCCGCAATGGGTATAGAGTCCTGCGGGCGGATGTGCTGCCTGACGCCCCGCGAGAGATTTTTGCGGGGCGTTCCTGCTTTGCCTTTGACGATTGCGAGCGGATCGTGGATACTTCGTCCGTGGTTAGATTTGGCAACAGACAATTCAAGGGGACAAAGATGCGAACGCAGGTTGCGTTGTGGTTGCTGCTGACGGGATTGGCTTGCGGATGCGCCGGTTGTCTGGCGGTGGCCGTGGGGGCCGGTGCGGCCGGAACCGTTGCCTACATGGGCGGCGACCTTGAGACCGATGTGTCCGAGGACATCGATACGCTCTACGCCGCCAGCCGCAAGGCGCTCGATGACCTGGGACTCAATATCATCGAGGGCAAAGGGGGCAAGGATGCGCTCTCGGCCACCCTCGTGGCACGCGATGCCGAGGACAAGAAGGTCCAGGTCAAGCTAAAGTCCATCTCCGACGAAATGACGGAACTGTCGATTCGCGTCGGCGTCTTCGGCAACGAAACCAAGTCGCAACTGATCTACAACAAGATCCTGAAGAACCTCGACGCGGTGGAGTAGTTGCCGTTCGCGCGGAGGGGGCGGGCGGTCGCCCGGCGTGCGATCACTCCTCGCCCTTGTCCTTGCGGAGGGCGCGAAGCTGTTTCATGATCTCGTTGATGCGCCATTCGAGAGACGAGAGAATCCAGAATTCAAAGTGCGCCACGCGCATCTGCGAATGGATCAGGTAGATGATCTTGATGGAAAGGGCGACGGTGGCAATCTCGATCATCAGCAGGCGCCACTTTTCTCCCCCAACGATGGAGACCACCAGAGACACGAGGATGACGATGATAAACACGGCGTTGATGATCTTGGCCTGGGTCTTCGGCACGCCGCCGATCTTGCCGACGATGGCCCGGACGCGTTCCTTCTCCTTCTGAAAATGCTCCAGCTCCTTGCGGAGGTCTTCGAGTTCCTCTTCGATGTGTTCGTGCTCGTGCTGCTGAGGTTCGTCCGCCATGCAGGCCCTCTCAATACTGGCTTTTTGGTCCAACCGATTCACCTTGTGTCAACAGCAGCTTAGCGTCTCCGGCGGAGTTTTTCAAGGCCGGGTCACGATGCGTCCCGAGCCGCGTCGCCGGCCCCGTTGCCCGTGCGTTGGCGTTGGAGGTCGAGGGACTTGCTGCATCGGGGGCATTTGACGGTATCGCCCTTGAAGTTGGGCGGAATCTTGAGCTTCAGCCCGCAGGCACAGGTCAGAAAGACGAAGCCGTTGACGCGACGCATCAGGTCCCCGAGTTGGTGAAGCTGTCCCTCGACTTTCTGTTCCTTCGTCGGCTCGGCGCCGGCGGCGCGGATACTGACCTCCTCCTTTTTCAGGGCGGCAACAGGGACGACGCTCTTGCCACCGGTAGTCTTGCTGAACGCGTCGGAATAGTCGCGAAAGGAGGCTCCCTGGGACATGTTGCGCAGAATGCGGATGCGCTCGGAAATCGGCGGGTGCGTGCTGGTCAGGTCCGAGAGCTTCATCTGGCCCTTTTTCTTGAACGGATTGACGATGTACATGGGGGCCGTGGCGCTGTTGGCTACCGCTAATTGGGGGGCCCGGTCGCCGGCGATCTTC
>JAFGCA010000560.1 GCA_016932895.1 Sedimentisphaerales bacterium
CATGGCGACTTGCGGCCGGGAAATATTTTGGCTCGCTGTGAAGACGGCCACTGGCGCCTGTTCTTCCTGGACAATGAGCGAACACGCAAGTTTCCCTGGGTTCCGCCAAGCCTGCGACGCAAAAACCTCGTGCAGATCGGGATGTTCCTAACGGGCGTCAGCCGCTCCGATCGCCTCCGCTTCTGGCAGGCCTACCTGGCCGAATCGCCCCGGCTTGGGCCCCGGCAAAAGCGCTGGGCCCGGAGGGTGTACGTTAGAACCATGGCACGCCTGAAGAAATACGGACCGCGTGACGAAAGCGTCCCGAGTTGAATTCTGCGCGTCGGAGATTCTGGGAATACAGCTAAGGCAGCTTGTAGATGCCCATGACGTGGGCACTCCAGGCCGGCGAATTGTACCGGCGCAGGAAGGCGAGGGGAGATATCAGGCGGTCGAGCGCCTTGAAAGAGTATCGCAGGCAGAGATTCAGGGGCGTGCGGCGTTCGCAGCGTTTGAGGTTTCGTGGCTGAAAGCCCCCGATGTAGCCTTTGAACAGGGCTGTCATCCCGCATTCGTCTTCCAGCATCTGCCAGTTTCGAATATCCATGGCCTCGAGATTGTGGCGCGCGAGCATTTCCGGAGCGGTCCGAGCCAGTATTTTCTGACTGATCCCGCGCAGATTGGGTGCCCCCAGCACGAGGAAACCGCCCTCGCGCAGCAGACTGACGTGGCGGCGCAAGACTCCCGGCACGTCGCTGAAGTGTTCGATGAACCCAAACGACATCACCACATCGAAACGCGGGAGTTGGGAAAGATCACCGAAGAAATCCTGCTGATACACCGTGACGTCCAGGCCGAGTCGCTTGAAATTCTCGCGGGTTTTGTCGCAGCCGGATTCGGAGTACTCGATGATGCTCGGTCGATATCTGTAATACTTGCTTAGATAGGCGCTGTTACGTCCCGGCGCGCCGCCAATCTCAACAGCCGAGAGATCCCCTTTGGGCAGATGGGTCTCAAACAGGCGCAACATTTCTCGCGCTACGGGGTGCCGCGTCGTGGGTTCGAGGATGGTTGGCAGTTGGGTTTTGTCCCAACGGTTATCCCAATAATCTCTCTCAGTCAGTCGTTCTTGTTCCATGCGATACCTTCTACCCGGTGCCCCGCAGGCTGTCAATAGGCCGAGAAGAGATGCGGCTGCCGCCCCCAGTTTGCCGGGCGTCGCCCAAAGACTCGCACCATTATGTCGAATGTGGTACAGTGTACGTGGTCGATTGACGGCCGACCATCGGCGGCAGCTTGGAGAGACGGCTCTCTTTTCGTTGGGCTAGGCTAATGGCCTGGAACAACGCGGGCTGGCCAAGGATGATAGAGAGGTTGCGCATGGATACGCAGCAGCAACAGGGCAAAGACAACGACACATTAGTGAAGAATAGGATTGTCGTCGCTGTGCTCCGGAAGACGGACGCGGGGACGGCCACATCCACGATCAACGAAGTGCTCGCGGCGCTGGATCGCGATCGCTTCAAAGTGCTCTTCTTGTTTCTTGGCTCGCGTGGTCCGGTGCGTCGCGAATTTGCTGAGGCGGATCAGGTCTTCCATCTGTCCGAGAGCGCCGCCACGGGTCTTCAGGCTCTGCCGACGCTCATCCGCCTGGCTCGAGTTCTACGGACTCAGCAGGTGGACTTGCTTCATTGCCATAATCCCAAGGCCAACACGTACGGGGTCCTGGCGGCAATCATGGCCCGGACCCCGGCCGTTCTGGTCCAGTTTCACGGCTTGAAAAGGACGCGCGGAATACGACGGAAGTTGGCCAATCTCCTGATCTTTCGCCGAGCCGCCGCGATCGTGGCGGTGGCAGACGCGGTTCGCAAGGACATCGTCGCAAGCAACTGGCATGTGCCGCACGACCGGTTCCGCCTGCTGGAGAGTTCCATCGACTTTGCTCGTTTCGCCCATACGGACGCAACCCGATCGGCCGCGCTGCGCCAACTGGGTGTCCCGGCGGACGCAGTTGTCTTGGGAACCATCGGCCGTCTGGCACCGACGAAGGGATTGTCCTATCTGTTGGAAGCGTTCGGCGCCGTGCGCCAGCAAGTGGCTTCCGCTCATCTGGTGCTGCTGGGTGATGGGCCGAGTCGCACCGAACTCGAACAGCAGGTCACTCGGACGCCGTATCGCGATGCAGTCCATTTTCTGGGGCACAGATCGAATGTCGCGCAACTGCTCCAGGGGTTCGATGTGTTCGTGCTGGCGTCGGTGGCGGAAGGCATGCCGAGAGTGATTCTGGAAGCGATGGCCGCCGGGGTGCCCTGTGTCAGCACGGCCGTCGGTGGCATTCCGGAGATGCTCGACGGGGGGAGACTAGGGTCCCTCGTGCCACCACGGGACGTCGGCCAACTGGCCGACGCGCTGTTGAAAATGGCGACGTTGCCGGAGCAAGATCGTCAGGATCTTATCAACCATGCCAGATGTCACGTACAGACGCGCTATTCGCACGAGGTCATCGGGGCGAAGTTGGCAGCGCTATACGAACAAGCATATGCGCGATGCGTGAAGGAGTGAAACGTGTTCAGTTCCTTTCGAAGAAGTCTGAAACGAAGGCTTTCGTTTCTCAAGCGGCGCCTACGCAGGCCGGCCGTCCCTCAAAATGAAGACGGCAAGGTTCTGCTGCATATCGGCTGCGGTCCCGTCAACAGTCCCGAGTTCATCAACATCGACGCGCTGCCCTATGCCCACGTGCACGTGATCACAGAGAACATCGATGACCTGCCCGATTTTGCCGACGAGACGGTGGACCTGGTCTATATGTGTCATGTGCTCGAGCATGTCAGGAGGCCGGAAGTCTTGCGCGTCCTGAAGGAGATGAAGAGGGTATTGAAGTCGGACGGCGTTCTGCGGCTCTCCGTTCCGGATTTCGATCGGCTGATCGAGGTCTACAAGGCCGGCGGCGAGGACGTCGATGTGATTCGCAACCAGTTGATGGGCGGACAGGACTCCGAGTACAACATTCACTATTCCATCTTCAACCACAAAGGGTTGTCGAATCTGTTGCGCGAGGTTGGCTTCCGGGAGGTCCGTACATGGTCGCCCGCGGACAGTCCGTACCATGATTTCAAGGACCGGGCTTCCCGCGTCCTAAAGGCCGGCGCGCAATCATTCGCTATCAGTCTGAACCTGGAAGCCATCAAATAACCGGGACATGTTCCGGGCGTATGCGTGTCAGTCCCGGGGGACAGGGCCGTCTGGATCTAGGAATCTGCTGAGGCCGTTTGCAGAATCAAGTCGCAGAGTCTCTCGCCGACAACAGACCAATCAAAGTCTCGGGCAAACTCCCGCCCACGTCGGCCCATATCGCGGCGCTTTTGCGGGGCGTCGAGGAGCAGACTGAGCTTCTCCAGCCACTGGTCGGGCGTCGTGGCCAGGTAGCCCGTGATACCGTCCTTGACATGGTCTGCGTTGGTCCCTACCGGCGAAGCAACCGCTGGGAGCCCTGAGGCGGCGTATTCGAGCACCTTGAACGTACATTTGCCCCGCGTGAACGGGTTGTCCGGAAGGGGAGCGAGTCCAATGTCCGCTTCGGCCAGGGTCCGGTAGCGGTTCTCGGGTGTCCAACGGATCTTCTCGATCGAAACGCCTTTGATGTCGATGAACTCCTCACAAACCAGACGCAGCACAAGATTGGGATACCTCTCGGCAAGTTGTCGGATGACCGGTCGGAGCTGTTCAATGTAGCCGAGGGTTACGGGACGCCCCACCCAGACGAGGCGCACCTTGCCATCCTCCTGGCGGGTCAAGCTGTTGCCATACCGGGTGGTGTTCAGCCCGAGGGGGAGAATCTTGACGTTGTTGTGGTACGGGGCGGCCTGCTCGGCCAGATAGGAACTGCCCACGAGCACGGTATCAGCCCGGTCCAGGCTGCGCTGGAACCGCTTCACGTGAGTTCGGGTGGGGATACCGTCCTGGTTGAACATGACCGCGTCGTCATAGTTGTAGATGACTTTGGCCCGGCGAGGCTTGAAAAACATGGCTTCGAGAAAGGTCAGGCACTTCTTGTGGAGCAGCACGGCATCATATCGATCCATCTGTCGATATTGACGGGCACGCTGCACGGGGGATTTGCTCGGTACTGTGACCGTCGGTACGATTCCCCGGGCGGCCATGATCTCGAAGTATCCGCTGAGCCGGTCGCGGAAACTACCGCGGTCCGGATTGTTGGTGATGATGAGTAGTTTCATGAGTTCCGCCTCAGCGTGAGGAATCGCATCTCTTGATTGTCGCAACTCGAATCGCGAAGGCCCGTGCCCGGACGTGCTGTTGCCCGGAGAAAACCATTTCGCCGTCGATTTCAAAGGCGTGATTATACCGTACTCTCGGGAAAAGGGAAGTCTGCTTGCAACATCGTGCGTCCTCCGGTATCGTATGGGGGTCGTGAAGAATAGAATGGCCGGGACCGGCACAGGATTTCCAGATGTTCTCAACACGGAGGCCGTCCTCTTATTGGGCAAGCCTTACGAGATTAATGTTCAGGAGGACTCGATGTGGACTACGGAGTGATGACGTATGGCTTTCAGGACCGCATCAATGTGGGAGACTATATCCAGAGCATCGCGGCCCGTCAATTTCTGCCGCGGGTAGATCGGTACATCTGTCGTGAAGAACTCCATACATACGCCGGGCCACCCACGAAGGTGATTATGAACGGACATTTCATGCGCTATCCCGTGCACTGGCCTCCTTCCCCCAACATTGTTCCGCTCTTTACCTCGTTTCACATCAACATTCGCCGGGCCGACGGTATGCTCACGGACAAAGGCGTCGGCTACCTCAAAGAGCATGAACCCATCGGTTGTCGAGACCTCAGCACGCTGCAGTTGTTGCAGGATAAGGGAATTGAAAGCTACTTCTCCAGTTGCCTCACGCTCACGCTGGGCCACAGCTTTCGCCACCAGTCCGACGAGGACGTTTTCTTTGTGGACGTCCTGTTCCGGTATCCCACTTGGCGGAGTGTCTTTGGCAGTCTCAACCGTCTTCGGAAGGCGATTGAGAGCCGAGAGATCTTTTTGCTGGGCAAACAAGAGAGACTCCTGGATGCGCTCTTTGGCGCGAATCTCGTCGACGCCGCGGAACGAGTGACCCACGTCTATTCGGCGATGACCCTTTCGGCGGAGGACAGTCGGTTTGATCTGGCTGAGAGCCTCCTGAGACGCTATGAGAAGGCCAAACTCGTGGTCACGTCGCGCATCCACTGCGCGCTGCCTTGCCTGGCCATGGGCACACCCGTCATCTTCGTCAACGGGGGCTTCCGACAGGCCCAGGCCCGCCGTTTCACGGGCAACAGCCGGCTATTCAACATGGTTGAGATCGCAGACAGCGGTGCTATTGAAGCCAATTTTGATTTGGATAGCGTCAAAACGAGCATGACGGCGCCGGTGAAAAACGAACACACCGAGTATGTCGAGGCATTGGTAGACCGATGTAAACAGTTTGTGCGGGAGGCGTAATGGCGGCTGGCGTGTGCTGGCGCAGGCCTTCGGGCGTTCGAATCGGCTCGGGCCAGATGCGTGGAGACAGCCACGTTGGCCACGGTAGGAACAAGAGAGATGGTAGGGACACTGTTTCAGAGATGAGGACACTATGTCGAATCGTTTTGGCACGTTCCTGAAGAAGTCGCTTCTGGGCAAGAAAGACAACTTGGTCTCGCTGGATGACCCCTTCGCCGTCATGCCGCGATTGCTTGGTCACTGCGAAATCACCGGAATCCTGGATGCCGGTGCCAGCAACGGGCGCATCTCGAAGCGTTTGCTCCGCCGGTTCCCGGGGGCCCAGGCCTTTGCGTTCGAGCCCAACCCCCTGTATGCTCAGAGTCTCAAGCAGTATGCTGAGACGGAACCTCGCTTCCATCCGTGTTTTGTGGCCCTGTCCGATGAGAAAGGCCATGCGTTATTGAATGTCACCAACTCGGTCGGATCGACGTCGTTGTTGACGCCTGGGCGTCGCATGCAAGAGTTGTTGGCCGAAGGCGTTTCCGTGTCGCACCGTGAGGATGTGGAGCTCACCACGATCGACGAATGGGCTGGGTCGAACGGAGACCCGGCGATTCAGCTTATGAAGTTCGACATTCAGGGAGCGGAACTCAAGGCGCTGAAGGGCGCCGTTCAAATGCTACAAACATCGGCCCTGTTGGTCTACACGGAGATCTGGTTCAATTCGGGGTATGAGGGTGGGGCGCTCTACGGCGAGGTCGATGCTTTCTTGAACCAGCACGGGTTCGTGCTCTACGATTTCTACAAACCCAAGTACGACGCCCACGGTTTGTTGACCTGGGCGAACGCTATTTTTCTGCACGCCGAGCGTGTGCAGAAGTGACCTGTTCTGGGCCGGAGGGCGGACACGGACCGGTGTTGGCATACGCGTGTTTTTGCAGCCAGCGCGTGCCGCTCTTTCTCATCATTCGACGCAATGTGTTTCTCAGGGTGCGGCGTTCCTTTGGGGCATAAGCGCGCAGGAACCGCAGTCGGTCCCGGAGCGATACATATCCGATGACGCGCTCGTGCAGATGGTGCAGGTTGTCCAGACGCCGGCGATCACTGACGTTGGAGGCGAAGCGGGCATCCTCGTAGTCCAGCAGGACAAACCGACCGTTGGCGTCGGACGGGTCCAGCAGGATGTTGCGCGGGGACAGATCGGTGTGCCAGACGCCTCGGTCGTGCAGGTCACGAATGAAGCGGGCCAAGGCCAGGACGATGGGGCGGGGCGCGCCATGCTCAAGGGCCCAGAGGTCCAGACGGATGTAGCCCTCGGCCAGTTCGGTCACGATCATCGCAGGGCCAAGGGGCCTGCGTTCGGCATAGCCCAACATGCGTGGACATGAAATGCCGACCTCTTCGAGGCGAACGCCGTTACGGTAAGCACGCCGGCCCTTGGAGCATCCCAGGGCGACCCTCAGTTTCGTTCGGAGTCGTTCATCGTAGAAGAGTTTGACGCAGGCGACTCGGCCGTCGATCCGAACGCCCAGGACACCGGCTCGACCTCCGAAGGAAATCGACCAGATCTCGTCCGATTTCGGCAATGACCAGCGTGAGCTCTCCCCGCAATAGCAGGCATAGACCCTCTGGGCGATGTGGCGAATGTAATCGAGATCGCTTTCTTGCCTGCTGCAGAACGCAATGTCGCCGACCTTGTGGAGTTGCATGAGATTTCAATTCTCGCCGTATGGCTTCTCGTTACCGCGTGAAGGATCGCGGCGATCTGCAATTGCGCCGGTCATGACGGTTTTCTCCTGTTGAGTATCGATTCATAGAGCGCATTCAGCTCGCCGGCCACACGATGCGTGGATATCCCGCTCTTCAGGTCATCATCGGCGATCGCTCTCGCGGCCTTGTTAAGATGGGCGGTTGCCGTGAAATAAGCAATCGCCTCGGCCAGGGCTTCAGCGTTCTCGGGCGAGTCGACGACGAGGCCGTGGCGGCCGTCGACGAACTGATCGGTGGCACCGTTGAATCGGGTGGTGATGACCGGTTTGCCAGCCGCGAGGGCTTCGAGGATGAACCGGCTGGCCGGGTCGTAAAACGTGGGTAGAACCCCGACGTGGCTGATGGACAGGGCCTCTTGCACGTTCTGAGCCCGGCCTGGAAAGACAATGTGCTTCTCGACGCCGAGTCGTGCAGCGAGACGACGGTAGGGGCCGGCCTTTCCGCCACCCATGACGATTAAGTAAGGTTTTCGCTCCGTCGCTGTGTCAATCGCTGCCGGCAGTGCCCTGATCAGGCGGTCCAGGCCCTTGAGACGGAAGTTGTGGGCCGCGAACAGCAGAAGCAGAGGATCGGCTGTTTTTTCGAGGTCCAGCATCTCGTAGACCTTCGCGCGCAGCCGGTCTGCCGCCTGGGAATCCGCCTGGCGATCGGTCGCCACGCCGTTGGGCGTCAAGACGATTCGTTTCGGATCGGTTCCGTAGTGTGTCTTGAACTGCTCGACCACATAGTGCGAGAGGCCGGCGATGATCGGGCCGTTTGCATTCCGGCAAAGCGAACGCTCGGCCTCCAGCAATTGCGCTCGCCGCCTGTTTGCAAACACCATCACGCTCTTGCACAAGCGCTGGAGTCGACCAGGGTAGCTGGCTGCGTTTTGACGCTGGGCCTCGGCGTATGTGCCGCCACGCGGTTGATACACGTCGGCGAAGTCGAAGGGTAGGACGCTGTGGATGATATCGTAGCGGTTCCGCGCGAGATGGCGCTTCAGCGCCTTCTCGAAGACCTTCAGGCTCACGCGCTTGCTTGGCACGTCGGCGCAGAGGACGTGGACGTTGCTTGCCTGGCCGGTCCCTTTGGCAGCCAGGAGGTGCGTTTCCCAGTCACAGTCGGAGAGGGCCTTGGCTACCTCGAACATGGATCGCTCGGCGCCGCCCAGGGCGACGTCGGCTCGCTCAACAATGATGGCGACTCGTCCGGACATTCAGCATCTCTCGCTTGCTCGGTCGAGGAACGGGACCGGGATGCGATGCTTTCGGTTGTGACGGACCATGCGCATGGCCTTCCTCACCACGGCGGCAATCAAGGTCCGGTCAGTGGCATCCAATTCGCTCCGGCCACAATACGACAGGTAGAAACGCAACCGGTCCGTTGCCGAGAAGTGCTCGCGCGGTGCCGAGTAGTGCAGTTGGGCCAGGTCCTTGATTTGAAAGCGCCGGCGCAGGATCGGTCGAAAGGCGCGGGCCAGGTCGATCAGGCAGAACGAACCGGTCGTCGAGTAGAAGATATGCGACAGGTAGAGATCGCGGTGGCGGTAGCCCGTTTCGTGGAAGCGTTTGACGAACAGCCCCAGTCGGCGGATGAAGTCGCGCCGCTGTCGGGGTGCTTCGGGCGTTGCCGGGCCGGTGAAACAGACCGGCAGTTTGCGTTCGAGCGAGTCCGAGTCGGCGACTTCGCGAGTCATCAGGAAGCTTCTCTTTTCGAACAAGAGACCCCACTGTTGACCACACGTCACCGTCTGGGGGGTGTCGATTCCGGCGGTCGCCAAACGGCAGGCCGTTTCGTGTTCGCCCTGTCCGAAGCTGATGCGATGGCCGTGGGCGAGCCAGTATCGCAGTTGCTGCAGGCGAGGGGGGCGGTCGTAGCGCTTGAGATAGAGTTTCGTCGGGTGCGTGGTGTCTGGAAGCGTTGTCTCCAGTTGGAACCGGCGTCGGTGGGTGCCGATATTGTCTTTGACCAGGTCCTTACCTCCATCGAAGGCAAAGACCGCGTCGAGCGAGGTGAGGCTGAGCGCGTTGAGTGCGGCCTGAAATGGCGGTGCAACCAGGATGTCTCCCGAGGCTTGAAGGGCGTCGCGAGGATGGAGCCTGTCGTGTTTCGTCGTTGCATTCGATGTCATCTGAGATAAGTTAACAAGTCACACTGAGAGTGACCAAGATTTTCCGTTTACGGGTCCGTGAGAAAATAGTCGGAGATTACACCCATGAAGCGGTTGTATTTGACGGCGTAGTGGGACAGACCCTTCTCGCAATGGAGCCGCGAGTATTCCTTGTCGCGGTCGAGGAGTCCGCCGGAGACGCGATCCCATTCTGTTTCGTCCATGGCCAGAAGCGCTTCGATTTTCTCTCGGTAGAAGTCGGCAACGGGAAGATCGGAGTGGGCGTTGACGAACCACGGCATGATCCGGCCGATTTTTTTCAGCAGGAAGTTGTGCTCGGCGCCGAATTCCAGGCACGTCTCGTCGGTGAAGTTCTTAAGTCGCTCCATCTTCTCGGTGTTGATGAAGCCACCGTCGAGACTGATCTGGTGGGCCCTGGTGCCGGGGAAGGGGAAGAAGAACGTCCAGCGGAAGCGCCCGGGCTTGGCTCGGCCCAGCAGTTCGATTGTTTCGAATACGTCGGCTTGCTCCTCGTGGGGAAAGCCGATGATGATGAAGACCGAACTGTGCATGCCTTGACGACGCACGGTGGCGATCGCCTCGACGATGTTGTCGTTGGTCATGTGCCGGTTCAGGATCGTGCGACGCACCCTGGGACTGCCCGATTCGACCCCGAACTTGACGATCTTGCAGTTGGCCTCCGCGAGGTACCCGGCACAGGCGTCGTCGAAGAATCCTACGTGGGCGTTGACAACGAACGGGATATCGCAGACCTTGCGATACGCGTCACAAAACTCTTTGACGTAGTCTTTATCGAAGGTGAAAAGATCGTCGTCGAAGATGAACATGCGAATGTTGCGATAGTGCTTGAGGAGATACTTGATCTCGTCGATCATTTGCCCGACCGTGAATCGCCGGATGTAGTTGAGTTCCCGGAAGCTGCACCGGCGGTCTTTCTTGTACGCTTCGACCATGACGTGATTGAAGCAGTACGTGCACGAGAAAGGACAACCGCGCGACGCCATGAGTCCAACCCAGCCGTTTTTCGCGTCGATCAGCCGCTGGAAATCCATGCTCTCGTAGTCTTTCAGCGGCAGCCGCGTGAGTTCGGGCAAGGGGCCAACCGGATTGATTTTGATCCGGCCTTCCTCGGCCCAGGCAAGATTCGGGACGTTCGCAACGCTCTCGGCGCGCTGCATCTTTTCGGCGAATTCCGCGAAGGCGTCCTCGCATTCGCCCCGGAAGACGTAGTCAAACAGCCCGGTCTTGAGGATCTCTTCGGCGTTGGCGAGCGTGTGAATACCGCCGATGACGAAGGGGGCGGAAGTTCCTTTTCTCGCCCACCTGGCGAGAGTCTGCGTGTAGGCCCACTGGTTTGTCACCACGGAGAACGCGAGCATGTCGGGTTTCTCTCGCGCGAGGCGTCCGAGGAATCCCTGCTCCGACGGCAACGGCTCGATGTCTTCGCAGAGCTGCCAGAACGCGATTTCATGTCCGGCCCTTTTGAGGATGGCGGCCATGTGCGCCACGCCGTAGTTGAAGCCCAACTGAGAGTCTGTGGATGGATATATGAACAGTATCTTCATGGTGGCTGCGCGACTGCGTCGATTCACGCGATCGCAGAGAACTCCTATGTCGCGGACTTTTCTTCCGTCGCTTCGGGTTTTCGGCTGCGGCGGACTTCCTTGTATCGCGACGGCGATTTCGGAGTCCTTTCCGCACGCTCCTGCATGATGCGCGAGATGATTTCGTTGAGCCTTACATGCTCCGGGTCGGTCAGCGTATTGACGTGTACGATTCTACAGTCGGTTTCCCCGCACGCGCTCCAGCGGCGGACGAAATTCTTGTTGTTGCTGCCGGCAAAGACCGTGAGGGTGGGGGTGCGCGCCGCCGCCGCGATGTGCTGACAGGCCGAGTCGTATCCGATGCACTCGTCACTGTGGGCGATGAGAGCCGCCATTTCTCCAATGGAGGACTCGACGGCTACCACGCCGTGCGAAAACGAGGGGAAGTCCGCTTTCGCAAAAGGCACTTCCACGCACGGAAATCCGCAGGTTTGCATGTCGTTGGCCAGCATGGTGGAACGGTAGACCTCATCGGCCCCAAACCCGCGGTCCAGGACCACGACCGTTCCGGGGATCGCTACCAGCGTGCGCAACAGGCGTTTTTCGAATTCGAGGCCGACTCGTTTCCTCGGATTCTGTCCTACGCCGAAGTTCACCGCGATGACCCGGCTGGCTCCGGCGGCTCGCAACGCGGCGACTTTTTCCTGGGCCGCTTTCATGGTGGAATCCGGCACCCAAACGGTTGGATAGCAGAAGTCCGCTTCGCCGAATACGGCGTCCATCCATTCGTTTGTCCATTCCGCCACGCACTTGCCGCTGGCCGAGAGCACGTGGTCGCGCGTGTTTACGAACAGGTAGTTGTCCCGGTCGGTGACCGGCAGAACGCCAAGCTGCGAGATACGCGAATCGGGATCGATCAATAGAACATCGTCGGCGCTGAGGTCTGCGCTTTCCTCCCGCAGGATGTCGAGAGTCGCGTGCCAACTGGCGAATCGCTCGAAAAGCCCGCCGCGACGGGCGTAGCTCAACTCGCGCAGGCGCAGTTCCGGATTGCCCCCGAAAAGGCCGTGCAGTTTGCGGTTGCCCACGACGAGCATGTCGGCTTCGGGAAAGAGGTGCTTGAGCCGCTGAATCATGACGCTCAGGATCGCCACGTCGGCGCCCAGAGTCACGCGCGACAAAAGGACGATCAGACGCGGGCTCCTGGTCCCTTTGTACCGGTACCGGTGCGTATGGGTGGAAACCGCCCGCTTGTACAATTGTTCGAGCGAGGTGATGCCGAACCGGGTCAACTGCCGGTCGAGACTCTTGCCCGCCGGTACGCCCCGGCAGTTCGTGACTACCTGGCACATCACCCGGCTGTACACCTGGACCGGGAGGTCCTCGAAGTCGTCGCACAGCTTCTCCACGATGATGCTGAAAAGGGCGGACGAGGCGATGTTGTTCAGGTCCGTCTTCGCAAAGAAGGTGGCCATTTCGCAGAGAAGATCGATGTACGCCGACACGTATCTGCCGCTTTGGAAGTACTTGTCAATGAAAGAGAAGGCCACCTGACGCGACAGTTGCCCAAGGGCCTCTGAATCGGCCTTGCCTTCGCGTAGTTTGTGCCATCGTTGCTGGTAAATCGCGGGATCCATAAGATTATTTGCATTTCCTCAGAAGTTGCTCTGCGGCGGCGAAGACCTCTTCCGGCTCAATGGCTCTCATGCACTCGTGGTCTCTGGGACAGACTTTCTTGTGGCAGGGAGAGCAGTCGAGTTCCTTTCGTACGACGACGGTACGGTCCAGGTTCGCGTTGGTATATCGCGGGTCGGTCGGTCCCATGATGACAACGACCGGCACGTTGAGCGCCACGGCGTAGTGGCGCGGGCCGGTGTCGTTGGTAATCATGAGATCGCATCGTTGCACAAACGGCTTGAGCATTTCCAGGTCAATCTGATCCGCCGGCGGGCAGATGATCTCGACCTGTGCCTGGCGGAGGATTGCCTGCGCGATGTCTTCCTCGCCGGGCCCGGAGAAGAGGGCGATTTTGGCGTGGAGGTGCTTCTGGCACAGTTCCGCCACCCGGGCAAAGGACTCGGCGGGCCAGCATTTCGACGAGCCGAAGCTGGCGCCGGGATTCAGCCCGACCAGGAAATCCCCGGTGTTGATGCCATATTTCTGCAGGAGTCTCTGTCCCCGAGCGGCCAGTTCGGCGCCGATGTAAAGCTTGGGTTCCGGAGGCTCCGAGCAGACAAAGCCAAGCCAGCGGCAGATTTCGAGGTAGTAGTCCGCCATGGGAGCGGGCACCGCCTTGTGCCCGTTGCGTGTGGGAGCCGGACCGCCCGCCAGCAACAGATCCCGCCACTGACGCCGGTAGCCGTAAATCCGTTTGATCCCGCTCAATCGCATCGTCAGCGCCGAGCGCATCGAGTTGGTCAGAACGATAGCCGCGTCCGGCTTGATCGTGCCGAGCTCTTTCCGCAGGTGTTGGAAACCGGACCACGATTTGTCATGGGTGTCCACGAAATCGTCGAACCAGGGACTGTCCCGGAGAATGCCCTGGGCGTTCTTTCGGAGCAGGCCGACGATTCGGGTCTGCGGGAGATTGCGGCGCAGACACTCGAACACCGGCGTCGCCATCACGACGTCACCTACCCAGTTGGGGCAGCGAATCGCTAATGTCTGGATGTCTCCCAGGACTGACTTCATCGTTGTCTCTTTTTCTTGCTCCTTTTCTATCGAGGACCTCGCATGAGGTAAAACGTCAACGCCATCAACTGCAATACCGCGGCGAAACCAAGCGCTACCAGGATTCCGCCATTCTGGTAATCCGAACTGATTAGGAGCCAGAGCGCGACCAACAGGCAGAACGGCACGAACACCTGTACGACGCCCGCCAGCAGCCGCAGAAGAGAGAACTCCCCGAACATTTCCGATTTCTGCATTCGCTTCAATTGTTCCAGAATGCTCGAAAGCAATTCTTCCACGTCGGGGCCGGATACGGCAGGCTCGGCCGGCACCGAAGGCGCCTGGGCCTGAGGTGATGCGGGTCTGTCTTTCCTTTCCGGCGCGGCGTTCTGGGGAAAGCGTGCGACGGGTGCTCCCTCATCCTCCGTGATTGGCAAGGCTTCGGCACGACTCTTCTGGTTGGCACGATGATTCTTCTTGATGATGTTGATCGCCTCGCGGATATTGACTGCGACGTGATCGGGGCGGGTTTCCTCCGCTTCCTCGCGGCCCGCCTGTGTCGAACGTATGAGGATGGTTGCACAGCCGGCGCTGCGGCCGGCCTCAATGTCACGGTTGCTGTCTCCCACCATCCACGATTTGGCCAAATCAAGATCCAGCTCCTTCGCAGCCGCCAGGAGCATGCCCGGTTCGGGCTTGCGCCAGTCGCTGTCCTTGCGATACCGGGCGATCGCGCCGTCGGGATGGTACGGACAATAGTAGATCCGATCGAGGGACGCTCCCTTCTGAGCGAGCAGTTCCTCCAACCTTCCGTGGATTCTCTCCAACGTTTCTTCGGTAATCATTCCCCGGGCGACGCCCGACTGATTCGAAACGACGACCGCTTTGTAACCGAGGAGCTGCAACTCCTTGAGGGCCTCGGCCGCCCCGTCCAGTAGTTCGACCTGGTCGGGATGGCTAAGATACCCGGGATCGTGGATCAACGTTCCGTCTCGGTCAAAAAATACCGCGCTGTTCGACATAGCTTTCTGTACCCGTCATGCTACCCGCAGAAACATCGTTCCACGAGGTCGCAGATTATGTGATACGCCAATTGGTGGATTTCCTGACTCCGGGCCGTTAGCGGCGCGTCGGCGCAAAGGCAAACGTCGGCCAAGGCTTCCAGCGGGCTGTTCGGTCGGCCCGTGAAGGCAATGACCTGGGCGCCTTTGTCCCGGGCGGCCTCGGCGGCCTTGAGCACGTTGGCCGAGGTCCCGCTCGTCGAGAAACCCCACAAGATGTCATTTTCTTTCACGTACGCCTCGACCTGCCGGGCGAACACGGTACTGTAATCATAGTCGTTTGCGATGCAGGTCAATACGGAGGTATCGGTGGACAGCGCCACGGCGGGCAGGGCCTTTCTGTCCGCTCGGAAGCGTCCGACGAACTCCCCGGCGAGGTGCTGCGCGTCCGCCGCCGAGCCGCCGTTGCCACAGAGGTACAACGTACCTCCCCGCCTGAACGTTCGGGTGATGGCTTCGGCTGCGGCGACTACGGCGTTCGTGCCGGTACGCTCAAACTCGGCCACCATCCGTTGGTGGGCATCGAGAGCTTCCCGGATTGTCTCCCGGTCCATCGCGCTGGTCATGTCTCACTCCGCAACGCCTTCATTTTCTCTATGGTGGCGGTCGAGCTCTTGCCCTTGACCAGCGGGGCGAGCATGACCTTGCCCCCGTACGATTCCACCAGTTCGTGGCCCACGACGCTTTTCTTGCTGCCCCAGTCGCTGCCTTTGATGAGGATGTGGGGGCGAATCCGTTCGAGCAGGGACGTCGGCGTTGGCTCTTCGAAGATCGTGACAAAATCGACGCTCTCGAGCCCGGACAGCACGGTGGCCCTGTCGATCTGGTTGTTGATGGGTCTGCCTTCTCCTTTCAGGCCGCGAACCGACCCGTCGCTGTTAAGGCCGACCACGACGACGTCGCCTTGCGCTTTGCAGAATTGCAGGTACTCGATGTGCCCGCGATGGATGACGTCGAAACACCCGTTGGTAAAGACGATGGTTTGTCCGCGCTCCCGCCGCCCTTTGAGCTCGTCCAAAAGTGAATTGAGCGAGCGCAGCTTCGTGTTCGTCGCGCCAAATCGTTCGGCGATTTCGTGCACCATCTCCGACACCGTCACCGTAGCGGTGCCGAATTTCTCGACCGCGATGCCGCCGGCAATGTTGGCCAGATGCACGGCCATGAGGTAGTCACTGTCGGCCGCCAGGCTTACAGCCAGCGTCGCGAGCACGGCGTCCCCGGCGCCCGTCACGTCGTATACGTTTCGTGGCTTGACGGGCACCAGGTCGTTGATGTCTGCGGTAGCCAGATAGGCGCCCTCCTTGTCGAGCGTGATGACGACGGCATCGAGGGCCAGGTCCCGGCGCAGACGACATGCCGCCTCGGCCGCTTCGGCAGTGCTCTCGATCGCATGCCCCACAGCCGCTGCCGCTTCCCGGCGATTCGGCGTCAACACGGTCGCGCCGGAGTATGGGGCGTACGCCGACCCGAGGGCCGGATCCACCAGGACCCGCGTGCCCATCTCCCGCGCCAGACCGATCATCTGCTGGCACAGCCGGGGCGCGAGCATGCCCTTGTCGTGATCCTGCAGGCACACGATGTCCACCTCGCGCACACGTTCCCGGTAATGTTGGACAATGCGCTGACGAAGATCGAGCGATAACGGTTCCGTCGGCTCCCGGTCGATTCGCATCAGTTGCTGCTTGTGCCGATGCTGGGCCAGACCGATGAGCCTTTGCTTGGTTATCGTGGGGCGACCGGGAACCTCCTGCAGGCCCGTCAGGTCCGCGCCAAGTTCCGCCAGGCTGTCCCTGAGCATCGTGCCGTGGGCGTCTTGTCCGATCGCGCCGATGCAGACGGGCGTTGCTCCCAATGCCGCCACGTCGGCCGCCACGGAGGCCGCCCCCCCGCAACGGTATTGGGTTTCGGTTACCTTCAGCACCGGCACGGGGGCCTCGGGGCTGATGCGCACGGCGTCACCGTAGACGTACGCGTCAAGCATGAAGTCGCCGACCACCAGGATCCTGGGGGCGCCGAGGTTTCCTATCGTTTTGAGCAGTTGTTCGTACATTTTCCATCGTCGGATCGGGATGCCTCCTGCCTCCCGGATCTCTGCAAAACTTGTATTCTATCAGCCAGGGCGCGTTCGATCAAGACCGCAAACTCTGCGGCTCCTTGCCTCAACTCGAGTTTGACCGTCAGGCAGGCAAAACGGGGCTCTTGGGTCGGTCGGGGCAGGGGGGCGATCTTCGTCCAGTCTTTCTGCGTGGTCGCCACGAGTTCGGCGCCGCATTGTTTCGCCTTCTCGTGGATTTCGCGAAGGCATCGCTCGGTGTAGTGGTAATGGTCGTCGAAGCCAAGCGATCCCACCAGAACGCATCCCAAACGCTGGAGGGTGTCAAAAAAGGCCTTGGGATTTCCTATGCCACAGAAGGCGAGGACTTTCTTGTTCCGCAGTTCCCGGAGGTCGATATCGTCGCCTTGGTCCATCCGGGCGCCGACGGGAGCGTGGACGGATGCAGCGATCACCAACTCCCTGTGGATACGCCGAAGGCGTTTTTCGATTCGCAGCCGTTGGTCGTCGGTGACCAGGTCGCAGCGGGTCAGGACCACCGCATGGGCTCGGGCCAGGCCGGCCAGAGGCTCGCGCAACAGGCCCGCCGGCAGCAGCCTGCCGTAGCCGAACGGCAGCGTTGCGTCCACGGTCAGAATGTCCAGATCGCGTGCAAGCCGACGGTGTTGGAACCCGTCATCGAGGAGCAGGACTTGGGCGCCGTGGTTGCGGACGGCCTCGGCGGCTCCTGCCACGCGGTCCGGATCGATCACCACCGGCACCTGCGGACACATCGCCGCAAGCTCGGCCGGCTCGTCGGAGGGCGCGTCCTTCTGCGTCTTGTAGCCGCGTGTGAGTATAGCAGGGTGAATGTGCCTGTCTCTGAGGAACTGTGCCAGCCAGGCGACCAGGGGGGTTTTTCCGGTACCGCCGGCCGTCAGGTTGCCGACACTGATCACCGGCGCCTCGGCCGCGTGAGTGGCGAGCCATCCTCTCGAATAGAGCCCGTTTCTCACCCGCACAACCGCCCCGTAGGGCCATGAGAGGCCGCGAAGCGAAAGCCGTGCCAGGGCGGCGCCGAAGCCTCGTGCCTGCCCGGACAGAATGTTACGGTACGTCTGCTGGTTCACGTTGCGGTTCCTGTGCGAGTCGTACAGTCTCTCTCACGCAATCCGGGGGTACTACTCGTGATTGCTCTCACCCGTCGCGTGCCTGCCGCACGCTGAGGTTGCCCGGGCAGTCTTGGGCTACGCGCCGACGAGCATGGCCTTGCCGATCTCATTGGCTGTGTCCGGGCCGAAGAGCAGTTCCACCAGCTTCAGGGCGAATTCGATGGCCATGGCCGGACCTTGGCTCGTTATGCAGTTGCCGTCGACGACCACGCGCTCATCGGAGGCGCAGGCCGGGTCCAGTTCGTCGCGCATCGACGGGTAGCAGGTTGCCCTGGTATTTTCGAGGAGGCCGTAGGATTGCAATACGACTGCCGGTGAAGCGCAGATGGCGGCATACAGCCGTCCCGCCGCCTTCTGCTCTTTGAGCTTGTCGATCAAATCACTGCAATCCCGCAGGTGTTCGGCGCCGGGCATTCCTCCGGGCAGGGCGATGCAATCGTAGGTCTCATTCATGCAGTCCGAAAGACGCGCATCGGCCACGAGCTTGACGCCGCGACTGGCGGTTACCTCGGGTTGGCCGACCGAGGCGACGGTGACGTCGGCACCGGCCCGCCTCAGCGTGTCAATGATGCAAACCGCCTCGATTTCCTCCGTTCCATCGGCGATTGGAACGAGCACCTTCTTGCCCATATCCGATTCCTTTCCTGCTCGGGTACGCCTGCCCGCTCTACGCTTCGATTTTCCTGATGATCGCGTCGGCCATTTCGCTGGTTCCCACGGCGGTCGGGTCGTCGCGGTCCGGCTTCATGTCGTAGGTCACGTCTTTGCCCTCGGCGATGACCGCGGCCACGGCGTTCTCCAGTTTATCGGCCTCGGCTGTCTTGCCAATATAGCGGAGCATCAGGACACCGCTCAGGATCAACGCAGTGGGATTGACTTTGTTCTGGCCCTTGTACTTCGGGGCGCTGCCGTGCGTGGCTTCGAAGATGGCGGCCTTGTCACCGATGTTGGCCCCGGGCGCGACGCCGAGTCCGCCGACCAGGCCGGCGCACAGGTCGCTGAGAATGTCGCCGTAGAGGTTGGGCAGCACGATCACGTCGTAGAGTTCGGGTTTCTGGATGAGCTGCATGCACATGTTGTCGACGATGCGGTCCTCGAACTCGATGTCGGGGAAGTCTTTGGCGACCTGCCGGCTGACCTCGAGCCACAGACCGTCGGAGAATTTCATGATGTTGGCCTTGTGCACGCTGGTGACCTTCTTGCGGCCCATCTTGCGGGCGTATTCAAAGGCGAAGCGGACGATGCGATCCGTGGCGGTCACCGAGATCGGTTTGATGCTTACGCCGGCGTCCTGGGTGATGGTGCGCTTGCTGTGCTTGTTGAGCCAGTCGATCAACTCGAGCGTATCGCCCTTGCCCTTCTCGAACTCGATCCCCGCGTACAGGTCCTCGGTGTTCTCGCGGACGACGACCAGATCGATATCCTCGTACCGGCTGCGCACACCGGCATAGCTCTTGCAGGGCCGCAGGCAGGCGTAGAGGTCCAGGCTCTGCCTCAGGTGCACGTTGATGCTGCGAAATCCCGTGCCTACGGGCGTGGTGATCGGGGCCTTCAGTGCGACCCCGTCGCGCTTGATGGATTCGACCGTCGCATCGGGCAGGGGGGTGCCTTCCCGCTCCATCACGTCCGTTCCGGCTTCGGCAATATCCCACTGAATCTGGGCGCCCGTGGCGTCGATACACCGCCTGGTGGCTTCCGCAATCTCCGGGCCGATTCCATCCCCGGTGACCAGTGTTACATTTGTCATTTCTGAGTACTCCTAATCGCTCTAAAAGGATGTATCGTACTCAGAAACGGCGTGCCGGTCAACCACCAACCACCTGTCGAACGCCGCCGCACCTGCGGCCGTCGCAGCGGGTCGATTAGTCCAATTTGGTCAGGTAGAGGCTGCGAAAGCGATGTTGTCCGCCGCCGGGCACCTCGGCCTGGAGGGCGATGTACCCTTTCTCGGGGCCCGCCAGTCCGTCCGCTGTCCAAGCGGGCGTACCGTTGATTTCCAGCGAGGCTCTGGTGCCTTCCACCGTAAGCTTGAAACGGTTCCATTGGCTCGCCTTGATGAGTCCTTCGCAACGGGCCTCGGGCAAGGAACCGACGTTACCTTCCATGCCCTGCCTCAGGTTGACCTGGTAGCGGTCAGGCCAGGGGCGGTCCTGGGGGACAGAGTCGTAGCGGAAATAGACGCCGCTGTCCCATTGGTTGTCTCGCAACGGTTTCCATTCGAATTCCAGAACGAAATCTCCATATTGCTCTTGGGTTTGCACCAGTCCGTTGCCCGCGACGATGAGAATATCCCCGTCGTCGGCGGTCGCTTCGCACTTGAGGACCGTCCAGCCGTCCAGGCTCTTGCCGTCGAACAGCGCCACGCGCTCGCTACCGGAAATCGACCGGGCGGCAATCCATGTGCCGGCGACGTACGTGCCGACCACGCTGCCTACGTTGGCCAGAGCTACGACCAGCAGGATGCGCGTCACAGGGTTGGTCCAGAAGCCTTTCATCGTACTGATGGCGTCGGGCAAGTCTTCGAGGTCGCTGACCTTGGGTTTCTTGATCACGGCCTGTACAATTCCCGCTACCCAGCCGGCGGCGAAGAAGGGATTCAGGCTCGTCAAAGGGGCGGCCAGAAACGCCGAGAGAATCGTCAGCGGATGCGCCAGCGCCAACGCGGCGCCGATCGCCGAGAGCGCGCCGTTGACGAGGAACCAGATGTAGATGTTCTCGATGCCGTGGGCGGTGCCCTTGGTAAACCCGTACAACAGCAGAGCGATGATCGAAAGAGGAATCCCCCACTTGAGGATCACGGGCCAACGGGATTTCGGGGGCAGCTCCTTGAGCTCGTCGAGGCAATGGTCCTGCTGAATCTGCTCGACGATGCCGGGAACGTGCCCGGCCCCGACGACGGCCACGACCGTTTCGCCCGGGGCGGTGCGGATCTCCTGGGCCAGGTAGGTATCGCGCTCGTCGATCAGCCTTCTCTTGATCTCCGGGAATTTGCCGGCGAATTCCTCCATGACCGCCTCAAGCTGGTCCTTCTTCTTGAGGTTCTCGATCATGTCGGTGTCGATTTCTTCGCGGGTGAAGATCCCCAGCATGAGCTGCATCATGAGCTTGAGCTTGTTCCAGAAGCCCAGATATCCCCAGACGCGTTTGAGGGTGATTTCGATATCCCGGTCGGCCAGGACGAGTTGGGCCCCGGTTTTCTCGGCCATATTGATGCCTTCGAGCATCTCGGCGCCCGGCTGGACGCCGAGCTTTTCGCCGAGCCGTCGGTAGAAGGAGGTCATGATCAACTGGGCCAGCAGGAACACCGCCTTTTTCTGCCGGATCACCTTGAAGATGTTCATTTTGCTCCAGTTGTCCGCCTGGGTCATCGCCTGATGCCGGGCCTTGCACAGCTCCACGCAGATCGCCTTGGGCTGCGTCTGCTCGACGGTGCTGCGAACGTCTTCGACGCTCTCTTTGGACAAATGGGCGGTGCCCACCAGATACACGTCTTTTTCGCCTACCTTCACGTGGGTCACTCGCGCCGGCAATGTCATGTTATCGGTCATAGATCTCCTGCTCTGTTGCGGTCCGGACTTTTCCGTACTTTATCGGCTCAGGATTATACGCGATTTACCACAAATCGCGAAATGGATTCATGGTACGCCGGGGGGCGACCAAGCGTGCGGGAGAGCGGAGCCGTCTCTTGTCACGGGCCGATGCGCCGGCTACAATCGGCGTTCGCCGGCTTGATGCTCGGCGGAATGGATTGTCAGTGCAGCAGGAAGGATTCTTATGACGATGCGACGTTCTTTGTTGTTGGGGAGCCTGATACTCCTTTTTGCGGGCGGCAGCCGCGTACGGGCCGACGAGCCGAACGATCCCTCGGTTCTCACCGTCAAACGCATCTTCGATTCCGAGGACTTCAACGGAGAATCTCTGGGTGCGACGCGCTGGCTCAAGGACGGCTCGGGCTACACGGCCCTGGAGGATTCGGAGAACACGGAAGGCGGCAAGGACATCGTGCGGTACGACCCGGCGACGGGGCAGCGCGAGGTGTTGGTGCCCGCCGCGTCGCTGGTGCCGCCGGAGCAGTCCAAACCGCTGGGTATAGACGCCTACACCTGGTCACAGGACGGCACGAAGCTCCTGATCTTCACCAACAGCAAACGCGTGTGGCGTCAGAACACCCGAGGCGACTATTGGGTGCTCGACCTCGCCGACGGCACCCTTCAGAAGCTCGGAGGCCAGGCCGAGCCGTCCACGCTGATGTTCGCGAAGTTCTCGCCGAACGGTCGCCACGTTGCCTACGTGCGCGAAAACAATCTGTACGTGCAGAAGCTCAAGACGCTGGAGATCACGCCATTAACCCACGACGGGTCCGACACGATCATCAACGGCACGAGCGACTGGGTGTACGAGGAGGAATTCGGTCTGCGCGACGGATTTCGCTGGAGCCCGAACGGCAAGTGGATTGCCTACTGGCAGTTCGATACCGCCGGCGTGCGCAAGTTCCGCATGATCAACAACACCGACGCCCTCTACCCGAAGATCACCACGTTCAATTATCCCAAGGTCGGCCAACAGAATTCCGCCTGCAGGGTCGGCGCCGTGCGAATCGTTGGAGGCCCGACGCACTGGTTCGAGCTGTCCGACGACAGTCGCAATCACTACATCCCCAAGATGGACTGGGCGGACAATTCGAGGGAGATCGTCGTTCAGCAGCTCAACCGGCTCCAGAACACAAAAGAGGTCATTCTTGCCAACGTCCGCACAGATACGGCCCGAACGGTCTTTACCGACCGCGACGAGGCTTGGCTCGACGTTACCGACGCGCTCACGTGGCTCGACGATGGGAAGCGTTTCACCTGGCTCAGCGAGCGGGACGGCTGGCGCCACCTGTACACCGTTTCTCGTTCGGGCAAGAAGGTGACGCTTACTACGCCGGGATCGTTCGACGTGATTCGTCTGGTGCGGATCGACGACCAGGGGGGGTGGGTTTATTACATCGCCTCGCCCGAGGACCCCACGCAGCAGTATCTATACCGAAGCGCATTGGCCGGCGACGACCGAATCGAGCGGATCACGCCTGCCGGCCAGGGAGGAACCCATTCCTACGACGTTTCCCCGGACGCGAAGTGGGCGTTCCACACGTATTCGGCTTTTGGCGTGCCCTCGGTGACGGAACTGGTTTCCTTACCCGACCACAAAACGGTGCGCGTGTTTGCGGACAACTCGGAGTTGCGTGAGAGGCTGGCCGAATTGAAGATCGGCCCCACGGAGTTCTTCCGGGTCGATATCGGCGATGGCGTCGAATTGGACGGCTGGTGTATCAAGCCGCCCGATTTCGATCCGGATAAGAAGTACCCATTGCTGTTTCACGTCTACGGCGAGCCGGCCGGCCAGACCGTCCTGGATCGCTGGGGCGGAAAAGGCTATCTCTGGCATCAGATGCTCGCCCAGCGCGGCTACGTTGTGATGAGCGTGGACAATCGCGGCACGCCCGCCCCGCGCGGCAGACAATGGCGAAAGTGCGTCTATCGCCAGATCGGCATCCTGGCCTCGGCCGACCAGGCCGCGGCTGTCCGACGGATCATCGAGACCCGGCCCTATGTAGACGCCAACCGCATCGGCATCTGGGGTTGGAGCGGCGGCGGCTCCATGAGTCTCAACGCGATCTTCCGCTATCCCGACCTCTATCATACCGCTATGGCGATTGCCTTTGTGAGCAATCAGCGCTTCTATGACACGATCTATCAGGAGCGCTACATGGGGCTTCCCAAGGACAACGCCGACGGATTCAAGAACGGCTCCCCGATCACCTTCGCCCATCAGCTCAAGGGCAACCTGCTGCTGGTGCACGGAACCGCCGACGACAACGTGCATTTCCAGAGCTGCGAGGCCCTGGTCAACGAGCTCATCGAGCAGAACAAGCATTTCACGATGATGGCCTATCCGAATCGATCGCACGGCATCCACGAAGGGAAAAATACCCGGCTTCATCTCTACACGCTCCTGACCCGCTATCTACGAGAGAACCTGCCGCCGGGCCCGCTGCCGGCCGACCGGTGAAGACGAGGTCAGGAACTTGCGTCGTTTCGATCTTGCGTAACACAGTGGCCGTGAGCCGGTGAATGCGGCTAACGCAGACCGGTGCGGGGCAGATAGAATGTACCCGGTCCCATGCCGCGGGTATAGGGCTCGTTCAGCTCCGTGTCGCAAATCACTGCCATGGGGACCGTATCCGACGGGAAGTAGGCCTCGACGTGTCCGTCTATGTATCCGGCATGAAGCTTGACTCGCAGCCGGTCCCAGTCAGGCGGCGTCCCCGGGCTGCCCCGGGGGCGGGACCAGTATGCCGAGGAGATGCCGGTGCCTTCCGTTATTTCGGCTTCCCGGAACCTCTCGCAGCTTCCGTAGGCGTTGAGACTGCGCCAGTGGTCATATCCGAAGTAATCGGTCACGGCGATTTTACTTTCCCGAGAGGCGCGAACCGGTCCGCTGGGGCCCCGGAAAAGCCCGCGTCGCTCGCCGAGGGTGCCGATGTAGTTCCAGTAGAAGCAGTACGCGCCCATCAGGGCGTCGGGCGTCGCTTCCGTGTCGGGATTGTCCCAGTCTTCGCCGGCCTGCCACGCACGCTGGAGGTACTTGTACCGAAGCGGCGCATTGGGACAGAACATGACGCTCGCGTCTTCGATGTAGGCGCGAAGGTACGAGCTCATCGCCCGGTGCGTGGAGGGGCTGCGTTTGAGATATCCCGTCAGCATCGTCGGTTCCTGCCAGTTCCAGTCGTCTCCGAAGCCGATGGTCGCCACGGAGGGCGGGTACCTGCCGTCGCCGTCAGAGGCGAAGCAGTTCACCGCCGCCGTGATCTGTCGCTGGTTCTCCACGCTTACGATGCTCCGGGCCTGGCGGCGCACTTGCGTCAAGGCGGGCAGCAGGGTGGCCATCAGAACGGAGATGATGCCGAGCACGACCAGAAGCTCGACGAGGGTGAACCCGGGCGGTCCACGCCTCAACGGCGTAGTCTTGCCATCCCGCCAGCCGAACCGGTTTTCTCGCGTCGCAGCACGCATTCTGGTTCCCGCTGTTCGCTTTTCAAATCCACCTGAAATCATGATATGCCAAGACCGGGTGCACGTCAAGCCTTGCCCCCGGATTTATTGATCCTGGGTGTGGGATCTCCGTCATTACGCGTGTGGCCCATGATCGCTCTCTTGGCTGCGAGTCGAGTTTCCTCCTTCTTTTACGCTCTTCAGCGGCGCAGGCAGTGTTTTCGTTATGTCGTCTGCACAGCCTTATCGGCGGGGCTCGGGCGTTTCAGGGGGCTCTTCCGGTCGGGGGATCCCCACCTCAGATGTCGACCACGCGGTCATATTGCCGTACCCGTCTCGTGCCATGACGCGAAACCGGAGGGCCTGGTTTTCCCGGCCGACCAGGACGGTGTAGGACGGATCGGTTTGCCAGCCGCTGCTCAGGCCGTCGGGAACGACGCCTGGGTAATCCCGGCACTCGAAGAAGTACTCAACCGGCCCGCTGGGATCGACCGCTTCGACGGCCTTCATCTCGACCCAATAGTCGTTCCAGCCACCGCCGCCGGAAAACTCACGGGGCAAGCCGTACTCGTCCCATTGGGCGGGGTCCGGTTGCGGGGCAGCCGCGTCTCCCGAGGACGGCCCCGGCGCTCCCGCCAGCCTCATGAGCCATTGATCGGAGACGATCGCCAGGTCGCGCAGGTCCACGATTCCGTCATGGTTGATGTCCGCTGCCAGGGGCCATTCGCTCATGCTCGCCTCCGCCGTACCGCCGAAAGCGCCCATGTTGATCCGGCCCCCGTTGGGCATACGCTCGGCGCCCACGTCCACCGCCGGATCGCCGGCGTCGACGCAGGGACTGGTTCTCGTGTCGAACGACCAGAGTCCGTAGGCCGGAACGTACCGCCCCTTTTCGGCGAGCAGGTGGTAATCCCCGCCGGCGGTGTCGGCAAGAAGCGGGTCGGTGCTAATGTTGCCCTGGCCTTCGGCGCCCTGCTCGACGCAACTGAAGCGGGTCGTGCAACCGAACAGATCGCCCTCCAGGTTGCCCCAGATGACGCAGTTGCTGATATCGGGATTGGCGCCGGCGTACGCGGCGATGCCGAATTCATTATTGGCGAGCGTCACGTTCCGTATCGTGGGTGAGCTGCCCGCGATGAAGATGCCCGTATCGCTGTTCTGGATAACGAAGTTCTGGAGAACGCTGCCCGGGCCTTCCGCCGAGTAGAACGAGACGGCGTAATCGCCCGGCGCCTCCAGAACGGGTGCGCCGCCCACACCCATGACGGTGATGTCCTTGCCCTGAAATTCGATTTCCTCGGTGTAGAGGCCGGGCAGGACCATCACGGTGTATCCATCCAGGGCGGCATCGATGCCTCTCTGAATCGTGGCAAACGGTTTTCCGGGGCTTCCGCCCGGGTTGGAATCGTCGCCCCGAATCGCATCGACGTAGAAGTGGAACGGTCCGTGGAACTCATACGCGCCCATATCGACGCGCCCGTCGGCAACGCGCGGGTAGCCCGCCAGGTCGGTCTCGTCCAGTGATTGCACCGCTTTATTGTTTCCGGTGTCGATGCAGAGCGAGCCCAGCGAGAGTCGAAGATCATCGTCGAGGGTGCCGGCAATGCCGTCGGGGCCGACGGGGTCGCGGAACTGCGGGTCGGCGTCGATATTCATCTCGCTGCCGGAGCCGAAGTAGCCGCCCTGGATGTCATTGTAGCGTACAGGCCCGCTCGTGCTGTCGTCGGCCAGCCGCAGCTCGTTGGGGGTGTTGGCCCAGAAGATACAATTCTGGACGTTGCGGCCGGTGCCGGTCTGGTAAACGGCGCCGCCGTCCTCGGAAGCGTGATTCGCCGTCACCGTGCAGTTGGCCAGAGACAGCACCCCCTCCTGCTCGAAGAACAGGGCGCCGCCAAACCGTGCGGTGTTGCCGTTAAACACGCAGTTGCTTATGGTGGGGCTGCCGGTGAAACAGGCGATGGCTCCACCCTCTCCGTCGGCGGTGTTGCCGGTAAACCAGCATCGGGTCAGCGCGGGATCGGCCTCGAAACTGGCGATCGCGCCGCCGCCGCAAGGAGCGTCGAGACTGGCGACGATATTGCCGGAAAAGGTGCAATTCACGAACTGCGGATCGCAGGCCGATACGAGGGCCCCGGCGCCGTAGCCGGCGGAAGCGTGGCCGAAGACGATGTTGCCCTCGAAAGAGCACTGGCGGAAGGTCGGGCTGGTGCCCTCGCCGGAGCATGCCACACCGGCGCCGCCGACGGCGCCTTGCAGGGCGGCCCGCGTCACGTTCCGGTAGAACCGGCAGCGAATGAGCGTCGCGGTGGTGTTGGCCAGGAACGCGCCGGCCCCGTCGGTGGCGGGATGCGGCACGGGCGCTTCCCCGGCATGGGGCCAGCCTTCGATTGCCCCGTCGGCGAATCCGCCCGTGATCGTCAGCCCGTCCAGGACGGTATTGCTGTCGGGCCCGTCGTCGAGGGTGAGGACGGTTAGACTGTTGTCGGCCAGGCTCGGGTGCGTGACGTACTCGAGAACATCCTGCGCCCCGTCACCTGCGAATTCGATATCGTTGCCCTTCAAATCTCCGCTCAGGATGGTCTGATAGCGTTCGATGTCCCTCTCGTCCGGATTCGCGGCGCCGTACCCGGCGTAGCCTCCCTTGACAACCGCCCCGGGGCGGATGTTGAAAGTGGCGTTGCGATCCCCGGTGATGACGACATGGCGTCTGCTCGAGCCGCGCAGAGGTTGTGCCTCCCGGTCGGGTTGGTAGACGCCCTGGGCGACGCGAACCTCGGACCCCGCTCCTGCCATGGCGAGGGCCCATTCGAGGCACAGGTAGGCCTCGCGCCAGCTTGAGCCGTCGCCGTCGCCGAGGTTTTCGCTGCGCGGATCGCAATAGATGGTCCGGCCGGCGGCCGGAGGCGACACCCCGGCACAGACCGTCAGAGCGATGCCCGCAACCAGACGAATGAGCACGCGTTTTTCCGTTTTCATGACCTCCGCTCCTTTCTCAAGGTCGTTTCGCCGTATTTCTGATGTTGATCTCAACGTTCCTCGGCGAGTTGGCTCAGCCAGAGCATGCCGGGCTCGTGGCGGAAGACGCCTGCGGAAACGCTCCTCGGCGGGGCGGCAAACGAATCCTCGATTCGGTCGATGTCCTGGATGTAATCGAAGTGCAACTCCCCGATACGCTTGGTTCCCTGCGTGGCCTTGCGCAAGAAGACAATCTCCTTGATGACGTCGGTTTCCATGTCCACGGTGTAGACCAGATCGAGAGGTTCGGCGTGCACCGTGACGCTCGCGTAGCCGGTGTCTGCGTCGTAGGCCGTCTCAAAGCGCAATTGCCGCTCGGCGGCGTCGCGCCGAATCGTGTCGATACAGTGCAGGCCGAGCCAGGGTCGCCCCAGGCCTTTGAAGAAGCTCCCCCCCGGGTAGCGTACCGCGATGCGGTCATGGCCCTCGGCGATATGCGCGCCCTCCGGCGTATCGACGAACAGGAGATTCCCCCCCACGCGCAACTTGAGCCAGGGGGCGTGCCCGGCCCGGGCGGCGTAGACGAACGGCATTCGGCCGTTGCCGGAGATGGGGGTGCCGTTTAGCTCCCCGTCGATGCGGAAATACGTCCATCCGCGCTGGTGCATCGCGTCCCGGCGATCGACGGTTCTTGTGCTCTCGGGCCAGCTATGTTGGAAGTACTCTTCCGCCAGCGCGTTGATACGCCGTTCGATCCGCCAGATCCGGGTTCCCTTTCGCCCCTGGCGTTTGCACAGGATCAGCAGACCGCTCCTTCCGCTTGCGGTCAGTTCCATATCCGAGGGCCGTCCTTCGACCTGCGCGATGAACTCGCTCAGAGCGGCGCTGTCCGTGGGCAATCGCTTGACCGACAGGTCGGGTTTCCACGCCCGGTGGTTGTCGATGCGAACGGCCTTTTGCCGGTGGTCATAGTGGTAATTGGCGTACTGGTTCTCGAGGATGCGGCAGCAGGGCGTCGCGCCGGGCGAGTCGTATTCCAGCAGGCGGGTCATGACCGCACCGTCGGGTCCCTGCGGGAAGTAGTGCCAGCATTCCTGCTCGGCCGTGCCGGGTTGGTTCGTCCAGGGCGCCGCCGGCAGCGCTTCGGAGCCGACGAACCTCGAAGCGACCACCGAGCCCGGTGCCCGGTAGTGGCCGACCGTTACCGAACCCGCGATAAGCGCCGCGGCGCTCAAGGCTGTGATAACGGTCGCCTTGCCCGTGAGCAGGGCCACCAGGGCCGCCAGCGGACCGACCGTTACCGTGGGCGCCGTCACGGAGACCTGCGCTGCGGCCGCTTCGCTGGTAGCCGTGACCTTCCCGAACACCACCAGAGCCAGAAGCAGCGAATGCCTGCCCAGGCCGTGCGCCGACAAACGCCGGGCCAGGGCTTTCTTGGCGCGATAGAACAGGGCCCGCACGGCGATCTCCGACCGGTGCATCAGACGTGCGATTTGGGCATACGACATCTGGTCGTAGCAGCGCATGCTCAGGACCGCCCGGTGCCGGGGCTCCAACTCGCCGATGCACTGGAGCACGATCTGCCGAAGCTCGGCGGTGACGGCCTCCGCCAAAGCGTCACCGCCGCCGGCGCCCCGGGGCTCGTAGCCCACCTCGGAGAAGCAGCGCGTTTTCTGCCGCCAGCGCTTCCCGTAGTGGTTGCGCACCTTGTTGAAGGCGATGCCGTACAGCCAGGGCCAGAACTTCTCGCGCCGCCGCAGGTTCTCAAAGATCCGTAACATCTCCAGAATCGTCTCCTGTACGATATCCTGCGTCAAATCCTCTTGCAACGTCAGGCGAAACACGTATTCGTGCAGGCGGACCCTCGCCGCTTCAGCCAGGCGATTCAGACTCTCGGTGTCGCCGAGCTGTGCTTTCCGGGCCAACTCAACAGTGTCTTCAACGCTGCCAGACATCCGTACCTGTAAGTAAGTCTGACGATCCCGCTCTATGTGACGCCATCCAGCAGGTTTTTTCACGATTTTTTTGCGGGATGGACGCGGAGAGTCGCCGGGCGCAGATCGTCCCGCCGTTGGCCTTCCGGGGGCGTGGTTTCTTACGGCCGTAGCCTCATGGATGCGAGGAGCCGCTTCGCGTCGGCGTATCGTACCGCTGCATCAGCTCAGCGTTATCCACCCACATGACGAAGAAGGGCTTTGCATCGGGTTGACGCTTGCGGACATAGATCAAGAACGGCCGGTCGAAGGTGAAGTATCGCGGCTTGTCTACGGGGTCGTCGCGTCGGGCCGGTGGCATTACGATACGGGCCTCGGATTTCAGGATTACGCCCGTTCGGCTCAGGGCGAAGTCGATCTTCTGCCTGGCTTCGACGATAAAATAATCTACCCCACCCGGATTTCCATTGACCAGAAACTTGTCCAAGAGTTCCACAAAATCATGCGTCAGTTCGTAAAGAACGTCCGGGACAGTCAAACGGTCGATAGGACGGAGCTTGCGCAGAGCCTCGTACTCGGCCCGGTCTCGGAACGCCGCGATTTCTCTTTCAACGTCAGCCAGCGTGGCACGCAGCGTGTTCCCACGTGGCGCCCGGGCGAGCACGACCTGATAGGGCTGTGTGTGCTTGCACAGATCCACCGCAGACTCGGCTGTGTTTCGATTCTCCCCGGACCTGTAGTAGAGATTCTCAACCTGCTCGCGCACCGCCGCCACGTTAGCAGAGGGCGATTCGTTGAGCGCCCGAAAGGATGCGACGTTCGTGCGGACGGCATTTGAATCCTGAAACCTGAATGCCTGATTGTTCACGTAGAACGGATGTGCAAAGCCGACGTCCACGTTCAGGTAGGCGTAGGAGATGATGGTCGGACCTGGAAATTCGTTGTACCGTTTTCCAAATATCGGCTGGAGCTCGCCGGGAAACTGCCTGGCCATGTCGCGGTGGATTTGCTCGATGACGCCGTCCTTGATCAGGCCGGCGGTTGTGTAGAACGATTCGGCTTCGAGGGCGTCGGGCGGAAACGGGGCGGCGTTCAGACGCGCGGCCATGTTGGGCTCGTCGTGAAGCTGGATGGGCTCGCCGATGATGTCCTCTCTGAGTTTGTCCCAGGCCATTTGAAACGTCCCACACCAGACGACGTTCTTGTGTGGCGACAGGGGGCAATCGAGCGTTGCGACCACGGCAGTCTGCGCGAGGTCTCGGGTGTCAACGCGCTGCGGCTCGGCGGTTCTTATCGTGGGCTTCTGCGGGGCCGGGTCGTGAACAAGGACCGAATCATGCCGGTTCGACGGATCGAAGTGGCTGGCCGGGGGAGCCGTGCCAAACGAATCGCCCGTGTCCATGTTGTTGCTGATCGTGTAGATGTTATCGTCGTTAAGGCTGCAATACGCGCGTTCTTCAAAGGCGACGTGACCGTCCAGGAACAAGACGTTCTGACCTTCCTGGCCGTGGCTGAGGGTGTTGCCTTCGCGGGCCTGTTCCGCTGTGCCGTGCCATGGCGGGATATCGGGCATGAATCGGCCCATGGTCTCGCCCTTGGCAGCCGGGCTGCGCAGCCACGGGTTTCGGTCCGCAGCAACCGCCATGCACGGATCGTGATGGGCGGTCGTCAAGGCGTACAGGCCGAATGGCATGTGGTAGGCGTAGCTGCAATGGCGATACGCCTCGGGCCCGAAATCCCAGGCGTCGGTCAGCTCGAAATCCGCCGGCAGGTCTGGGACTTCCGCCAGTTCGAAGGCCGTCGTTCCCGCATCGTCCGGACATACAAACTCAGCAGGAGCCATGCCCGCGTACCTGACGAGCAGGTAGAAGCACGAGCTGATCGTGGCGGTGCCGCCGGTGTTGTCAGATCGAGCGATTCCGAAGGCGTCGTAGCGATCCCCCGCCCGCCAGTTGCGGACCACTCCCCAGCATGTGCTACGCCCTCCCGCGCGAGGCAGCGCGCCGTCATAATCGTTGGCATAGACGAGCATCGCCTTGCCGATCTGCATCAAGTTCGCCGCACAGCGCACCCGCGCGGCGTCGGATTGAGCCTTTCGGCCCGCAACGGGCACTGCGACCAGAAGAAACGCTCCCACCAGTGTCACGACGACGACTTCGATGTGTGTAAGACCGCGCGAATTGTCTCGATTCGCGACCATGTTTCTTCCCTCCACTGGTCTCTCCGCAGGCGAAGGTTTAGTCCTGTACGGTGGTTTCGTATCGGACACCTTCGGGTACAGGGACGGGTACGGCGACGGAGACGCCGTGATCGCCCTGGGTTCGGTGGGCGGAATCGACGGCGACGAAGGCGGTGTAGGCGCTCATGAGGCCGTACTCGAGGGCGACCTGTCGGATCTCGCCGGGCAGGTCGGGGTTGTTGTCGTAGGTGGCCCGGCCGGCCAGGTCCTCGATCCGCTTGCGGGCCCAGACGCAGGCGACGCCGGTGTGGGTGGCGTCGTCGTCGTCGAAGGTCACGGGGATGGTGATCTCCTTCGAGAAATCGCCCAGGCTGCCGGTGACGCGGATGGTGGTGTCCTGGCGTCCGTTGAAGCGGCCGGTGACGATCAGGGGCCGGCCGACGAACAGGTCGGGCGTGCGGGCCGGGTAGACGCCGGTCACTTCGAGGGAGCCCCAGTCGATCTCGACGTCCGTCAGGGCGGGGTGGCTGATGCAGTCGTAGAACCGATCCACGATGTCACTGGAGCTGTCGTTGAGTCCGACGTAGGCGACGGCGCCCTTGCCCAGCTTGGCCATGCGGTCGAGCAGGTAGCGGTTGACCGAGGAGCCGACGCCGAAGCTGAAGATGCGACTGGAGCCGAGCTTGTCGTGGACGGCGCCGAGGATCTGGGCCTCGTTGCCGATGTACCCGTCGGTCAGGAAGGAGACCAGGCGGAAGCGTCGCGGGTCGTGTGGAAAATCGAGCGCCGCCTTGACGCCCTCGATCATCATGGTCCCGCCGCCGCCGTGCAGGGCATCGACGTACTCGAGCGCCTTACGCACGTTCTCGGGTGTGGCCGGCACCGGGTCCGGGCCGAACTGCGAGGCGCTCTGCGAAAAGCGAATGACCTGGAACGTGTCGTCGGGCTCGAGCTTGCGGAGGGCTCGCTTGACGGCGTCCTTGGCCTTGGCGATGGGCTCACCGCTCATGCTGCCCGAACAGTCGAGCACGAAGACCATCTCCATGGGGGCACGCTTGAGGTGCCGCAGGTCGTCGGGCGGATAGAGCATGAGCGTGAAGAAGCCGCCCCGCTCGTCGGTGTGGGTGACCAGCGCCGACTTGATTCGCTTGCCCGCCACCTTGTAGCGCAGGACGAAGTCTTTGTTGGGGATGCTGTCGAGTTCGCTGAGGCGGATATGAGCCTTCTCCGGCGTCGATTTGCTGTTCCTGATCGCGTGGCTGGGGGAGGCGATTGCCTCGATTGTGACGCCTGCGTCGATGTCCACCGCCACGGCGATGTCGTGTCCGCTGCGCTCGTTGGGCTTGAGGTACTGGACCTCGGTTTCCTGGCCCGAGAGGCCCGCCTTGCCTCGTCCCACGGCGCCGACGCCGTCGGTGGTGCCGGGAGGGTTGAATCGCGGCCCGACCACCATCGGAAAGACGAATTCGTACCAGCCGTCCACGTAGGCCAGCGTGTTGAAATACTTGATATCGACGTCGATTTTCTTGCCCGGCTCGATGTTGGCGACCTTCTGCGTGAAGATGTTGGGTCGCTCCTGGGTCAGCAGCGAGGCGACGTGGCCCTGCCTCCGCGCCTCCTGATAGATAGCCTCGGCCTCCTGGCGCTCGCGGATGATCCCGCGGATGCGCCGCTCGCCGATGACCATGACGAACTCGTTGACCGCGGCGTTCTGGGGCAGCGGGAAGACGTACACCGCCTCGATCTTCTCGTCGTAGGGATTGTGGAACTGCTGGATGACGTGAACGGTGGCGATGTAGCCGCTGATCTGCCCCTTGACGTCCGTATGCTTGAGCGGCAGGGCAATCTCTTCTTCCTCGACCTTCGTCAGCATCGCCCCGCAGCCGGGCGTGTCGTACTCGGTGCCGGCCGGCGGCGCTTCGGCCTTGGCGATCACCCAGATCTCATCGGCCGTGACATAGGCCAGATCGACAGGGACGCGCCCCGCCGGCGCATATCGCGGCCCCGCCGGCGTTCGCCCGCGCGCCGAGGGTCGGGCAGCCAATCCCCTCATTCCGCCCCCGTAGCCTCCCATGCCCCCCATGTCTCCCATCATGCCGTCGTCGTCGCGGTAAGCATCGTGATACCAGAAGTGGGCGCCGGCGGTGGGCTTGTCGCCCAGGGCTGGTATCCTTGTCCGGGGCCGGCTCAGGGGCTTCGGTCTTCCGGTCGTTGCCGCGGGCGCGCGGTCCACGTCAGGTTTGGGTCCGGCTTCCGAATCGCGGATGTCTTTCCAGTCAGTCGGGTATGTCGTCTCCTGCACTGCCGGTGGCCCATCGACGCCTTCGGCCGCCGCTTGTGGTTGCGTTGGCTTCGCAGGCGAAGGGGAGTGGGAGCTGCAGCTCAGTGACGGGATGAACAATGCCGTCAGCAGGAGTGCCAGCGTGACTGCGATGGACGTGACAAGGATGGCCCGCTTCATTTTACGTCTCCTCTTTCCAGGTTGAGTTTGGCAGGGAGTTCTCGGCCGTCGGCGTCGGCGGCGACGGCGAGGTCGAGTTCATACTCGGGCTCGGCGGCGCCGAGGATTTGCAGATGGACGGTGGCGATGCGCGTCCGGCCTTTCGGCAGGTCACGGCCCGTGTTGAAGGCGGCGATGATGATGCGGTCCTTCGCCAGGGCCGCCGGGTCGTAGTAGGGGGCTTCTTTGAACGCGGCGTGCTCTCCGCCTTCGACGCCCACGATCTTGATCTTGCCGGTCGTGGCTCTCAGCTCGAACTGATACGCCGCCAGCGGCTTACGGCCCGAATCGAGGTAGATGTGCACGGGGGCAAACCGCACTCGAGGCTTTGCAGGAACGGCGGCGGGGGCGATTCGGGTGGCGGTAAGCAATGTCGCCACGCACGCGCCGATCAGGCCGATCACCATCCATCGTTTCATCATTAGACCCCTTTATTCAGGCGGACGGCGGCCCGCGCCACCTGGTCTACATCGTCGCGATTGACGAGGCCGTCGCCGTTGATGTCCCACGTTCGCTTCGTCGGGCTTGCCGACTCGATGTGCCGGGCCAGGCGGAAGGCGTCGATGATGTCCACGCGGCCGTTGCGGTCGATGTCGGCTCGCTTCATATCGGCCGCGACCCGGGTGGCGTGCGGCGCGGGACCCCGAAGCCCCGGCACATAAACGGTCCAGACGATGACCGCCGCAGCGGTCGTAGCAGCGGCAACCGCCCAGCGGACCCACCAGAGCCTCCGGGGCTGCCGGCTGAAGTGCCCGCGGGCCGCCTCCGCGACGGCCCGATCGATATCTTCCGGCACCTGCCCCTGCGGGCCGAAGATCGCTCCGAGGTCTTTTGAAAAGCGCGGCGACACGCTCAAGCCCATTTCATCATCGTGATGTTCTTTGCGTTCGGTCATAATTGCATCTCCATCTCGTTAAGCACACGAGCAGGGCAAAAGGTTCATTGCGTCTGAGATTTTTCTCGCCCCGACGCAAATTTGTCTCATTCAAGGAAATACTCGCGCGTCCGGGGATCGTCGCGCAGCTTGCGCAGGGCGTTGTGGAGGCGGGATTTGGCCGTACCGAGGGGAATGTCCAGGCTCGCGGCGATCTCCTCCAGACTCATACCGTCGACGAAACGCATGAGTACGACCTCGCGCTGCTCGCTCGACAAGGACGCCATGGCCGCGGCCAGCTCCGCCCGCGATGATTCAGGCGGTTCGGGGGCCGGGATCTCGTCGAAAGCTACTTCGTCCAATGGCCTGGCGGCGCGCCTGCGGCGTACGTTCAGCGACAGGTGCTTGACCACGGGGTAGAGAAACGTTGTCATCGAGGCCGTCAGCCGAAAGCCGGGGAACTTTTTGAGCAGGTACACAAATGTCTCCTGGACCACGTCCAGGGCGTCCTGCGGATTGCCCGTAAAGCGCCAGGCGAGGTGGTACACCCAGTCACGGTGGCGGTGGTAGAGGCGCTCGAAGGCCTCGGCCTGTCCTCCATTGGCCCGCTCGATCAACTCCTCGTCGCTTTCCACGTTTCGCTCCGCACACACTACAACAGAATTCGCTTCAAACCGGTTTCACGTGACTTATACAGATCAGGAAACACTCTTGAGCGATGAGGCTTTGTCATCCTAAGCCGCCGGCGAAGGATCTGGCCTCCGACGGGCAAGTACTCCAAAGCCGCGGCCCAGATCCTCCACTTCGCCACGCTGCATTCAGGATGACATCCTGCGCGCGACTGAATCAGAATCCGTATTATAGGCGACGGCTATTCTACCGCGGCGGAAAGCTCTGTACACGCATGTTCTGGGCGAGCCTGTGCCGCTGCCCATCGCAACGTCCGGTAACGCGGCACTGAAAAATGGAGATGTTGGCCGTACAATATCTATTGACAAATCGGCAGAAAGGTATATCATGTGAGAGCCATGGACAGGCCGGCGACGGCGTCGCTTCGGCGCGGATCGGCCTCTTATTACGCGTGGCAATCGCGAGGAGGCAGGGTGGTTGGGGGGCTTGAGTGTGAACCGAAGTCAGGGAGAATCGTCATGAGAACAAGTGTAACAGTTGCAGTTTTGTCGGTTTTGATTCTTGTGGCAGGGGGGTGCGAGGAACCGTCGCGTCAGGCGAGTACGGTGGCTCCGGATGTTCCCGCGGTTGCGTCAGAGAAGCCGCAGGCTTCCGGCACGTTGACACTCTCGGTGGAGCAGTTGGCGATGCTTGACTGGAGCCGGCCGGCGGCGTCCCGCCCGAAAGTGGTGGCCCGGCGCGTCGTCAAGGGGGTTGGCGTTGACTTCGACATTCAGTTTCCGAGCAATCGCCCGGGGTCTCGTGCGATCGACTACATCTCCTCCGGCTCCGGCGGTCGCGGCGCCATGATCGGACTCGATGTGCAGGGATATGAGGCGTTTGCGCTGAAATTCACACTGCTGTCGGTCGATAGAGCGGCCGGATCGGCACTTCCGCACCAGGTGGTGGTGGGAGCTCTCTTCGGCCCGACCGGGGACGGAAAAATCTTCGGGTACGAGCCTCTGTCGCTCTCTTTCGCTTCAAATGCCGAGGCCGGGGTCGCGCAGACACCGTTGGCGTCGGAAAGGATTAACCAGATCGGATTCCACGTCCACATGGCGAATCCGCAGGTTTGGGATCCTCACACGACGGTGCTGACACTGCGTGTCGAACCGGCTCCCGGTGCGGCCGTTCTGGATACGACTTCGGTGGTCCAGGAGGAACCTCAGCAGAAGAGTCGCTCTGGTCCGAGAACGACCGAGAGTCCCGATATGGGGCCGGCCCGACTCGGCGCCTGGTGAGTGGACCCTTGCCGATTGCGGATTGCCGATTGGAGATTCGCGCCACAAGAGCACGTCAATTCCCAATCTCCGATCCGAATTTCCCCATCGAGAATCTGATCGATCGCGGGGATTGTCTGAAGA
>JAFGCA010000561.1 GCA_016932895.1 Sedimentisphaerales bacterium
CCCGGTGAATTCGTCCTGGTGGTGCGCAACCAGGAGGCGTTCGAGTCGCGTTACGGCTCGCATCTGACGCCACTGGTCGCCGGCGTATACGAGGGCCGCCTGGCCAACGGCGGCGAGACGGTGAAGCTGGAAGACTTCTGGAACGGCGCGATCGCGGAGTTCTCGTACTCCGACGGGCGGGGCTGGCCGGTCGCGGCCGACGGGGGCGGCCATTCCCTGGTGCCGCTGACAACGGCCCTGCGGGACCAGCCCGCCGGCTCGTTGAACTATGCCGGCAACTGGCGCGCGAGCACGTACCTCGGCGGCTCGCCGGGCATGGACGATCCGCAGGCCGATACGCTCTTGGTCCTCAACGAATTCCTGGCCAACACGACCGGCTCGGACGACTGGATCGAACTGTACAATCCAACCGATGCGGGCGTGAGCCTGCGGCACTGGTATCTCAGTGACGACGTGGCGATCCCGGACAAATGGGCGTTTCCCGCCCTGACGATCCCGGCCCAGGGGCACGCGGCGTTCGATGAAGACGACGGGTTCGGGCAAGGGGCCTCCGGCTTTGGCCTGAGCCGCAGCGGGGACGAACTGGTGCTGTCGTACCTTCCCGGTACGGACCAGGACCGCATCGCCGACGCCGTGCGCTTCAAGGCGCAGGAGGAAGGGATTTCCCTGGGCCGGTATCCGGACGGCGGGCCCTACTGGTTTCGTTTGACGCCTTCGCTGGAAGCGGCCAACGCCAATCCAATCGCCGATGTGGTGATTGCCGAGCTGATGTACCACCCCGCCGATGCGAACGAGGAATACGTCGAGCTGTACAACCCGACGGGCGAGACGGTGGCCCTGGCGAATTCGCAGGGCTCGTGGCGTCTGGACGGCGTGGTCGCCTACACGTTCGATGCGGGCGTTTCGCTGCCTGCCGGCGGCCGGATCGTGATCGTCGGCTTCGACCCGACGGTGGAGACCGGCTCTCTGGCGGCGTTTGAGGCGGCCTATGGTCAGGCCGGCCTGACGCCGGGCGCGGACCTGGTGGGCCCGTGGCAGGGCAATCTCTCCAACCGCGGCGAGCGCCTGTCGTTGGAGAAGCCGGCGGCCGGCGATTCGGTGGCGTGGATCATCGTGGACGAGGTGCTCTACAGCGACGTGGCGCCGTGGCCGACCGGCACCGACGGCCAGGGAGCGGCCCTGGGACGCGCGAGCACCGACGAAGTCCACGCCGGCAACGACCCGGCCAACTGGCAGGCCATGACGCCGTCACCGGGAACCGCTCCGTAGCCGCCAGAGACGGCCCGCGCCCCCCGCGTATCGAACGCAGCGCCCCCATCCCAAAGGGAGCCTGCCGACACCCAGCCAAGGGCGCTGCACGTCCCCGACGCGAAAGTTGTCATCCTGAACGCAGTGAAGGAGCTGGCCCGCGGCTGTGAGAAAACCTTCTCTCGGCAGCCAGATCCTCCGGCCTGGCCTCAGGATGACAACCACGCCGCCGGCGAATTCGCGCGTCTATTCTGCTTCCAGAGCAACGTCATCGATATAGACAAAGCCCGCGCCACCTGGTACAGCGCTATTCTTATCACCGATGCCGATGGTGATCTTTGTGACTGCGGTGACATCGACGGTCAGGCCGTCCAGGGGAATCCGGAGTTTCTGCCATATCGCCCAGGTCAGATCTTCAGGCTGGGCCAGCGGAACCACGTCGCTTTGGGTCCCGTCTTCCAGCACGACGTACAGGGCATCGGCGGCCTCGGCCGTATTGGCGGCGACCCCGCGCATCCACAGGACCAGGGCCGTCGCGCCGTCGCGCGTCAGGTCCTCGGCCGGACTGAACGTACGCGAGATTTCCGAGTACTTCGCCGGAACCAGATCGCCGTTCATGTCACGGAAGTTGCCGGAATTGTCGTAGTAGAGCGGGAGAGCCTGACCCCCGCCGACCGTCACGACTCTCTCGAGGTACGGCGCAGTGGCGTGGCCGAGGGCCGAACCGGTCCCGTTGCCGCTGTAGCCTTCCGTCCATACATCCCAGACGTTCACGCCGTAGTCCACACTGTACGCGTTGTAGCTGTCGAAGCTCTCGATCATCATGGGATCCACTGTCGCGGGCGGCTTGGTTCCCGCCGCCATGACCGCTTCGAGTTCCTCGGTCGACAAGGCTTTGGTGTACAGGCGCACATCGTCCAGTGTTCCACCAAAGCATCGTCCCGCAACCACCGGGTCATTGCCCAGCGTAATCCCACTGGTGAATTCTATGGACGGGTGTTCGAAAACGTTCGAGACGAACACGTCCGTACCGTCGAGATAGAGCGTGGCCTGGTCGGGCTCCACCACCACGGCCACGAAGGACCATTCGTTCGTGGGAAGAACCAGACCGGATTGGAAGGACCAGCTCTCCGGCACCGACCAGATATACGCGAGTTGATTGGTGGCCAGAAGGTTCATCCCGAAGGTGAGGTTGTTGGCAACGGCCCGCTGAAGGAGAATGCCCGTGTCGCTGGTGTGCTTCTTCTCGGGCTTGACCCAGGCGGTCATGGTGGCGGTGTTGGTCTCGACACCGACCGGCGCGGAGGTGCTGAAATAATCATCCGCTCCGTCCAGTTGCACCGCCCCATCGACGGCGCCGCCGACCGGTTGAGGCTCGCCCATAATGGCACCATGGAGATCATGCCCCGACCAATCGACGGCCGAACCGGCGTCGGCCTCATCGAACGTCCACCAGCCCAGGAGCGATTCGTCGCCGACCGCGATGGCCGGCGTGGTAGTGAAGCTCCAGACCTGCCCCTTGGGCTGGCCGGTCGCGGCAAACTCATCGACGCGCCAGTAGTACGTCTTGTCCTGCTCCAGGAGACCGGGATCATGCATCGGGGTGGCCGTCATGAAGCCGGTGCCGGGCGGAGCGTCATTGATCTCATCGAACGTCTCGCCGAAGAAGACCGTGTGGAACAGCGCCCCCAGGCCCGGTTCCCACGTCAGAACCGGATCCACGACAGCATAACTGACGCCGTCGGCGGGGGAAGGAGCCCAGGCGGCCGCCGGACGCACCCGGAAGCTCCAGACGGCGCCTTTCCAGGGGCTTTCGGGATCGTCGTCGTTGATTTCATCGACGCGCCAGTAGTAGGTCGTTCCCGGAACGAGAGCGTCCGGATGCGGGCTGCCGGCAGATCCAACGTCGAGAGAACTGTCCGTGGTGGAACCGAGGAACAAGTCCGCATCGGTTTCGGTGGCATTGGCCACCGCTTCCGCTTCCGTACCGAAATAGACGTTGTGAGAGGCGGCGAAGTCGCCCGCGAGCCACTCCAACGTCGCATAGGTCTGTTCGAGCAGCTCACCGTCGCCCGGCTGGGGCATTGCCGCCTCGGGGAACGCCGGCTCGATCCCGTTGGGGAGCCCTTCCATCTGTCCGGCCGTCAGCACCCGATCGTAGATACGCACATCGTCCAGTTGCCCGTTGAAGAACGAGTAGCCGTCTTTTCTGGAGCCGATCCGGACCGGCTCGTCGTTCAGGATGCCGAACTCGGTCGTCTGGGCAACGGTGCCCGCGGGAAACCCGTCGATGTAGAACTGGACGGACCCGCCTTCCTCCAATGTCACCGCGATATGGTGCCACTTCCCGGCCGTGATAGGAGAGCTGGACAAATAGAATACATATTCTTCAGCCTCCGAGGTCTGGTGTCCGAACTCCAGCAGGCCGTCGTTGATGTGCAGTCTGAATTCGAAGTTGCCGGGGAAGTTGTCTCTGGCCGAACCGCTGGGTGACTTGCACACGAGGAAGTAATAGCTGAAGAAATCGTGCGCATTGACCCAGGTGGCAATCGTCAGCCTGCCGTCGATGTCCAGCACCGGATCGTCCGGTATCTCCACGATACCGTCCGTGCCCCCGAAACTCAGGGCGCCGGCACCGACGTTTCCGTCCACCCAGGTGACGTCACCCGCCAGAGCCCCCTGGAGATTGTTGCCGGAGCTGTCTGCGACGACGAGGCCGCTGCCCTCGTCGAACCGCCAGTGACCGACCGGCCCGGCGTGCGCCGGAGCCGCCTGCAGAGACAAAAGAATGACACAAGAAATGAGCGTTACGTTCTTGCCGTTCATGGTGTGGTCCTCCTTCCAGCAGAAACACTGTGATGTAGGAAATGACCCCTGGACTGGAACACTTGCGTGCAAGTCCTCGATTGACCCTTCCGCAAACCTATGTTCTTTCCGGCCTCAACGCAGACTGCCACACGTCGCTGTTATTACAAGACCATTATAGGCTATTATTACCGCGCGCTCTACGAAAAACGCCCTCGATCTGCAATATTTTTTGCTTCCTCCGCCGTCGGCGCTCCCGGTCACTGTCCGGACAGGAAGGCGATGGTATCGGTGGCCAGGAGCGTGCCCTGGCTGTTGTAGGCGCCCAGGGTGTATGAGCCGGGGGCCAGGTCGGCGGGCAAGCGAGCCTCCCAGGTGGTCAGATCCGGCCATTCCACGGCCAGGGCCTGTCCCGTCTCCGCGATGCAGATGTAGCGTACATCGATCCACCCGCGTCCCCGGATCGTCGTGGAAGGTGACGTCACGATTCTCGCAGGCGGTGCGGTGATCGCGAAGGGAATGACGGCACCGGCCTTGGCCATGACCTGGCCCATTACGTTCTGGCACCTTCCGTCGATGTAGGACAGCCAACTGGACCATGCCTGTTCGGGCAGCAACTGTGCGTAGTGCTCGGTCCATATGGACATATACGGCCGATTGAAGCTGACTTGCAGGAAGTCGTAGACATATCCGTAGAAAGTATGCGCCCACGTGGGATTGCCCAGGAGCTTGCGGAGCACGCTATTGCTCTCCAGGGCCCTGCTCTGCTGGAAGGCGAAATCCACGTCGTGAAGGAAGAACAGAAACTTCTCATCCGTGGGGCGGAAGTAAAACATGGCGTTATGCCCCGAATCACTGATCCAATTGTCCCCGACCCCGGTCGTGGAGCCGACGGCAAAGGATCGCAGCCACTGGTCCACGTCGATGGTTTCCGAAATGGTTGACGTGAACGCGGTTTGGCCGAGACCGAGGGCCCGCGTCAGATCGATCACCGGACCGTAGTCGTCCATGTCCCGATGGTTTTTGATCAGGAAGTGCCAGCGGTATTTCTCTTTGTCGGTGCCCAGGTAATTGGTGACGCTGATGCCGTACACGCCGCCTCCCTCTTGCGGAATCTTGAGTCCCTCGGGGTCATTGCCCACGGTCGCAGCCAGAGTATATATGAGTTCGTATTCGTACAGGGTGCCGTCGCCGCCTTCATCGCCGTAGGCCTCTTCGCAGTAGACCGGGCCGTAGCGCGCCAATTGCACCTCGATGCCGCTGCAGTGCTCCTGCCTGGGGGCGATCAGGTATCCCAGGTCGTGATACTTGGAGAACCCGCCGAAACGATTCATCGCCATATGGAAGAGCATCTCGCGCTGGCCTACCTGCTGGCCGTCGGATCGGTCGAAGCTGACGGTTCGATGCACGCCGCGGAACAGCTTCTCCGGATGGAAACGCAGGTGAAAGCCGATACGCGCGTCCTTGGGCCGGCCGTGCTCGCTGCCCTTGAGCCGCACGCCCACGTTGTAATACACGTCGCGTTCATTGACGATCAGCGTGGCCCCGAGGTGCTCGTTGCTCATTCGGTTGGTCGGCTCGTACAGGAAATCGCTCTCGGCGTCCCGCATGACGATGCGATAGTTGAATACGCCCGTCGTTCTCGGTGCAAATGGACCCGTCGGCTGTATCGTGCGTCTGGGCGCGGTGCCCCCGCCGGCATCGGTCTGCAAGACGCGATACTGGGCGAAGGACGCCTGTCCCGCGGCCGGGCACAAGGCGACGCCGCCCTGGGCGTCCTGGGCTTCGACATAGAATTGCACGAGGGTATGACTGGCGTGGGGCGGGATGATCCCTGCAAAACGACCTTCCGATTCGCTCATGTCCGCGGACTGCCACGGGCCATTGTCCTGGCGATACCACAGCGTGAGCTTCTCGATGCCGTCCGGGTCGGCGGCGTTGACGGAAACCGCTACCGCTTGTCCGGGCAGAGGGACCGCCGGGGTGTGCCGAAGTCCGGTCAGGGTCGGGCCGATGTTCGGCTGAAGGCACGAATTCGGGCGCCCCGGCGTGCCCGGCGACGAGGACACGGCCAGAACCGTGGTCCGCGGCAGCCGGTTGAAGAACAGGCGCGTGTGCAGCAGCGGGGAACCCGTTATCCAGCGGGCCCGGAATCGAATCTCGACTTCGCGCCCGTTGTTGATCCGGGCGCCGTTGGCGAACGTCGTTTCCGCATGGTTGTGCATGTGGTCGGTGGCACCGGTGGCCACCAGGCGCAGAACCGGATTGGCCGGGTCGTTGGGATCGGCCTGGATGCGGCTGTGGCGATGGCTGCCGACGATCCGCCAGTGGTCCAGTCCCGGGGAGAAATCGCCGTTCTGGAGCCGTTCCCGGGCCGCACCGTCGGGGTCCTCAATGACATGAAGATCGTCGATCAGGATTTCCCCGGCGTCCAGCAGTCCCATGACGAATTCATGATATGCACCGTCGTTGCCCACCGGGCTGGCCTGCACGACGTCGCGATAGGAAACCGCTTGCCAGCGCGATCGGGACAATTCGTCGCTGGGGGCCCAGGCGGCGCCGCAATCGTTGTCGGACCAGGGGTCGCGCAGCTCCAGGCTGCTGCCGCCGCCGTCGGCCGTCTCGGGCCACGTTCCGCCATCATAGTAGCGCACGCGATCGACGGGATTGCCCCGGGCATCCAGGAGCCGCAACTCTTCGCCTCCGTTGGCGAGACGCCCCTCGAAGTCTCCCACGATCAGGACGTCTGGAAACAGGGCCGCCAGATACGCCTGGTCCCGGGCCACGACCAGGTATTGGCCGGGCGGCAGAAAGGTGGCCTCGGGAAATGTGTAGGTGATCCCCTCGTCGAACGTCCAGCCGGAGAGATCGACCGTCTCGGTCCCTTTGTTGTAGAGTTCAAGCCAGGTCCCGCATTCACCGTCCTTGTCATCGTCGGCTGCCGGATCGGCGGGCGCCCCTTCCAGGGAGGCTTGAAACAAGAGGTCCGAGCTGGTCAGGCTGATATTGTGTCCCTCGATGGCCAGGATATTGACGCCGGCTTTCAGTTGGGACCGGTGGTTCGATAGGTCGAAACCCTGGTAGCTTGCCGCCGCCGAATCGTCGTGCGACCCCGCGGCCGGATCGTTCCAGGCCTCGGACCCCGACATATTGCCGCTGGCGATGAGCGTACCGTTGAGAAACGCCAGAAACCCGTCATCGTATCGCACGTTCAGCGTCAACGTCGCCAGCGCATTGGGATCGGCGACCTCGAAGGGAATCCGGATATAGACGGTGTGATAGCGTCCGTGCATAGCGGCCCGGACGTCCGTGTCGATGTAGGGCTCGTATCCGGAGCCGGTCTCATAACCGACGCCCGTGCCCGCGCCCTCGATCCAGGCGCCGTCATCGAACGGTTCCGATCCGCCCGTCCATTGTCGCCCCAGACGGTCGTCCTGCGGGACCAGGACCTTCGTCACCGTATCCTCGTCAAACACCGCAATGGTTTCTTTCGTTTCCTCCCGGGGCAACGTCTGCGGGTGGTACATGATCTCGTTGATCACGACATCCGTGCAGAGTTCGACCTCGTTGGCTTGCCCGGGGGTGGGCAATGAGGGAACCAGCCACGGGCCCGTGCCCGCCGGCTGCCGCCCCGTCACCGTGTCGGAGACACGCACCGCGTCGGACACCCGTCCGCTCTGCCAGCCCAGGAAGAGCCGGTCGCCGGCTTGCGGCGCGAATCCCAGATCGCTCGTCGCGACCACAAGGTACCGACCCGGTTCCAGGACGTCATTGTCGAACGTGTACGTCCCATCCCGGGAGCCCTGGATCTCCAGCCAAGCGTCCGCCATGGCGACCGCTTCGGTGCCGACGTTGACGATCTCCACAAAGAAGGACGCGTCGCCGGCCGGACCGATTTCGTTCAAGCGCAGCGGACGCGGCAGCGGCGTCGCGTTGCCGAAGTTGGCCCCCCCGGGCGTGCCGTTGTCCCGGTCGCTCCAGGTCCAGTTCGAGGCGGTCTCGCTTTCGCGCGTGGGATCGATTTTGGCCAGAGTGACGCCTGAGCCGTCCGGGGCCACGGGCCAGTCGCCCCGGTCGGAGTAGCGGACGCGGTTCATTACGCGCCCGCTGTTGTTGAGCAGCCGGATCTCTTCGCCCCCGTTCGAAAGCTTGCCGTCGAACGGCCCGAGAGGCACCGCCGGCATGGTCTGCGGATCGCCCTCCACGGAGGACGCTACGACCAGATACAGGCCGGCCGGAAGGATCGTTCCTTCCGGGAACGTGTAGTCCACGGCGCCGGCCAGCGACCATCCGGAAAGGTCCACATGCGTTCCCATCTGGTTGTAAAGCTCGACCCATTCAGGGTTTGCCTCGCGAGGATTATACATGATCTCATTAATCACGACCACGCTGTCAGCGAACAGCGCGCAGGGTATGCACAGTTGAAGTGCCAGCAGCGAGAGCAGGACAATGGCGTCTCGTGGGCCGGGCCTTCTGTGGTGTAGCGTCATGAGCCTTTCCTGAACGAAAACACAAGCTGATTTTGCTCTTCCGGCCTTCGTTGTGTCCCTACGGCCGGATGAAAAACCGGGACCGCGGTCCCTGATCGACGTACTGACTCCCTCCAACGTAACCCCTCCTGCCAAATTATTGGTTGCAAACCACCGCTATCGAAGCTATTATAGCATATAGTACGTATTCCATGACGCTCTAACCGGAAAAAATGGACGAGCGCATCGTTCCATGACGTGATAGAAAATGTCCCGAGCCGGGCATCTCAATGGGAAGTCAGGAGGGGCCGTGTTGGAACCGTACGACTGATACGCTTGCTGCCGATCCGTGGCGATGCTACACCGTAGCATATCTGCGCTATCGATCTTCGTTCACTAACCGTCAATGCGACAACCGGGGATGTAAGGACGGACGCAAAATGAACAGGAACAGTGGCGTATTGCGGGGATTCACGCTCATCGAGCTGTTGGTTGTCATTGCCGTGATTGCCATCCTCATGGCGCTCCTGTTGCCGGCCCTGAACCGGGCCCGAGAACAAGGCAAGCGAGCCGTTTGTCTGAACAACACAAAAACGCTCGTGCTGGGATGGATGATGTATTGCGAGGACTACGCCGGCAATATGCCGCAGGCCCAGGCAACGGCAAACAATGGCTGGGTGCGCAATCCTTCCGCCAGCAGGCCCGTGGACGCGCCCCGGGAAACCCAGTTGGACGCGATCAGAGACGGGTTGCTCTTCAAGTATCTCGAGAGCGTCAAGGTGTACCGCTGTCCGGTGGCCAAGAGCTTTGAGATGCGCACGTACAGTTGCTCCCACGCCATGAACGGCGCCAGCTTTGACGGCGGCCCGGTTCTCAAGAACATGTACAAGATCGAGCATCCTGCTTTGCGACTCGTCTTCCTGGACGATTTCGGCGAAGATTGGGACGCCGCCTGGGCCGTCCCGTGGAGCCGGCCGGCCTGGTGGAATCCGATTCCCGCGCGCCATGGCGCCGGCACGACGGTGGCCTTCGCTGACGGCCATTCCGAATGGTGGGCCTGGAAGGATGCACGTACCATCGAACTGATGCAGGCATGGGACTGGGGGGCCATCGGCGACAATCTCAACGTTGTACAGGACGGAAATCCCGATCTCTTCCGCGTGCAGAAGGCCGTATGGGGCGAGATCGGCTACACCTTCGACCCCGGATCCTGAGACGCCGCCACCGATTCGACGAATCTCCCGCGTTGCCGCAGCCCCCTGAACCGCTACGATGGCCAACTCGTTGCCCATGCCGAACCCTTGGAATCGATTCTCGATGATTGATCATTGATGATTTCTTCGCATCCGTCACGGTTGTACATGCGGGAACCGGGAAGCGGGATTCGTGAAGCGTGAAGCGAGTGCGGAAATGGGGTTGACTCTTGACACTTGACAGTGGCGTGAACAGCGCGATTCCGGGTTCCTGGCGCGGTTGCGGGCGGAGAATCACGCATTTCCTCCTCTGACTCTTTGCCCTCTTCTACCCTTGCACCCTTCTGACCTTCCACCCTTCTGACTCTTTGCACCCTTCTGACCTTGCCCTCTTCTACCCATCTACTATTTTACTCGTTTACTGAAAATATCGATAATTTGACTTGACTGTTGAACACGAGATATGTATTGTGCTGATAAAACAAACTTGTAAATTGTAAATAGTACATACCCAATTCGGAGGGCCACTCATGGCTACACAGGCACAGATTCAGGCGAATCGGTCGAACGCGCAGAAATCGACGGGGCCGCGGACGGCCGAGGGGAAGGCGACGGTCTCGCAGAACGCTCTCAAGCACGGGCTGCGTACCGAGCAAGCAGTGATTGCGGGGGAGGACTTGGGGGAGTTTGAGTTTTATCGCGACCGGATGTTGGGCGAGCTGTCGCCGGACGGGGAGGTGGAGTCGGCGCTGGCCGAGCGGGTGGTAAGCCTGTCGTGGCGGCTGCGGCGGGCCGAACGCGTCCAGAACGAGGTGTTCGATACGCTGCTGGCCAGGGTCGCGGCCGACCCGTTCCGGAGGCGCGCGCGATCGCGCGAGGCCGACGGCCTGCAGGAAACGCTCCTCGG
>JAFGCA010000562.1 GCA_016932895.1 Sedimentisphaerales bacterium
CAGATAATCGCCTGCGGGAATGTGATCTGGAAGCCGGTCTTGGGCAGGTCCGATTGCCGCTGCACGTCCAGCCGGGCCACGCTGAGCATCCCGTTGCCCAGGCCACGGTTGTAGTTCCGCTCGTTGACGTCGGCCAGAAAACTGTCCATGGCGTCGAAGAGACGCATATAGACGCCTGCATCGTTGGAATCGAGGCCGTCGGCCGTCTTGATTTCATCGCGCCACGTTCCTACTTGCTGCTGCATCCAGGGCCGGTCGCCGAATCGCTTGCCCAGCACCTCGAACTGGGCCTTGGCCAGCAGCCCTTCCAGGTAGGCGCTTTCCATCTTCCGCCCGGGGTCGGAGGCGATCTGCAGCTTGGGGTCGTTGGCGTCGAACATGCCGCTGAACCCTTCGCCAAAGCCGGGCGAGATGACCACCGCCGCGGCCACGCCGCCTTTTCGCACGCGGGTCAGCGCCTCCTGGCGGTCCAGCCGCACGACGGCCAGGGCCTCCTCGGATTCCAGGTGCGACACGTACAGCCCGGACAGCTCACTGCGATCCTCGTCCACCACGGCCACCTTCATACCGGACGGCCCCTCGCCCGCCCCTCCGTAGACCGCCCCGAACAACAACGCAAAGATGGCGGGAAAACCGAAGACCCAGAACACGTTGCCCTTGTCGGCCGTCAGCACCCGGATATCCTTGATCGCCAATGCAAGCAGCTTCGCCATCAGTCTCGCAGCCTCCTGCCCGTGAGATTCAGGAATACATCCTCGAGGTTGGCCGTCTCGACGCGCAGGGCCTTGAAGCGGACGCCGGACTGGTTCAGCGCTGCCAGGGTCTGCATCGGCTCGGCCGTCTGGAAACGAATCACATTCTCATTCAATCGCGTCGCCGTGCACCCGGCGCGACCGGCCAGTTGCTCGACGTCCGCGACACTCTGAACCGGTTCGGCGTCGATATGTGATGGGCCGCCGTGCACGGCGATGAGCTTCTCGACCGTGTCTATGACCAGGACCTCGCCATGATCGAGAATGGCGACGCGATCACAGAGACGCTGGGCCTCTTCCATGTAGTGAGTCGTGTAAAGGATCGTGCAGCCCTGTGATCTGAGTTTCTCGATGGTGTCGAATATCAGGTTGCGCGACTGCGGGTCCACGCCGACGGTCGGCTCGTCGAGCAGCAAAATGATTGGCTCGTGCAGCAGAGAGGCGACGAGATTGAGCCGGCGTTTCATGCCGCCGCTGAAGGTCCCGACGCGGTCTCTGCGGCGTTGCGTCAGCCCGGCCAGGTCCAGGCACGCCGCCACGCGGTCCTTTAGACGCCGGCCGGTCAGACCGTTGATCCGCCCGAAGAGCTCCAGGTTTCCCTGGGCCGTAAGCTCGTCGTACAAAGCCAGGCTCTGCGGCACGACACCCAGTGAGGCGCGCACGTCCGGCCGGGTCGGGTCGGTCTTGCCGTCGAGACACACTGTCCCGCCATCCGCCCGCACCAGCCCGCAGAGAATGTTGATCGTCGTGGTCTTGCCCGCCCCGTTCGGCCCGAGCAGGCCGAACATCTCCCCCCGCCCGACCTCGAACCTAACGCCGTCCACCGCGACGACTTCGCCGAACCGCTTGCTAAGCCCTTCAACCGCAATAGTCGCCATTCCACGCGCTCCGTATTCCATCTTGGTCGTACCAGCGCGATATCATATCATTTCGCTTCTCCGCGCCAACAGTCACCCGACGAAAGAAACTACGGGGTTGCCATGCCCAATCGTTCCCGCCTGAAAGTCTCGACCCTGCGGGCGATTTGCTGCCGATCAGATATCAGATGCCAAGATTTGCTGATGGCCTGTAAGAAAGCGCGACCACGCCCGTCAAAAACTGTAGCGCACGCCTACGTAGAGGTTTGTGTCGTTGTGGAACTGGTTGAAGAAGGTGTAGGGCTCGTCACCGAGGAAGACGTTGGCGCCAATCTCGTACATCCAGTTGTCGCTGGCCTTGTAGTTGACGATGGGGCGCAGGTAGGCATCCTGGTCCGTGGGCGAGTAGTACGTGAACAGCGAAAGCATCAGGGTCTGATTCATCAGCAGCTTTGTGAGGCGCAGCGTCGCAACCTGGCGGAATTCGTCGCGCGACGCCATCCCCGGGAACAGGGCGGCCTTATAACGGCCGTAATCGAGCATCTGCTCGACGTAGTACTGGACGCCGGCAGTGAAGTTGCGGGCGATCTCCTGCGTGTAGCCGACCAGGTAGCGCATCTCCGAATTGTTGATCAGCGGGTTGCGGCCGTTGCGGTCGTCCAGCGAATCGTAGTAGCCGATTTCGGCGTTGCCGATGCCCTTCCCGACCGTGCCGCGGATGCTGGCGCCGTAGATGTCCAGCTCGGGGAAAATCGCCTTTGTCATGGTAGCGTTGAAGCCGCCGGGACTCTTCCAGTAGCCCCAATAGCCGTAGAGGGCCACCTCGTAGTTGCTGATCGTCCTGTAGAGGCGGATCGCCGTCTCGTCCTCTTCAAAGACATCGCGACGCCGCTCGACGTGGAGCCGGTCGTCCTCGCCGGCGCGCCGGCCGAGGACAGGGTTCCAGTAGGACAGCCGCTCGCCTGAGATGAAGCGGTCGGGGTCGAACTCGGGTGTATAGACGACATCGAGGTTGGCGGCGTCGGAGAAAAAGCTCACCTTGACGGCGTCGGAGGGAGCCTTGAGGTACTCCGTATCCCGGCCGATGAAGAAGGAAACCCAGTCCTTGGGGAACACGTCGTTGATGAAGATCAGGTCGCCCGTGCCCCAGGTGAGGACCTGTCGGCCGAGCTTGAGGTCGATGGAATCGGTCGGCCGCAAGAAGACGTTCGCCTCGCGCAGGTCGAAATCCACCTGCTCTTCCACGAGGTCGCCGATCACGTCGCCCTTGACCTTGATGTCGCCCCAGTCGCGCATGGAGAACAGGTCGAACTGGTAGCGGGCTTCGCCGATGGACATGTCTTTCTCGTAGGGGTCGTCGCGGAGCCGGTAGCCCAGACGGCCCTCGTAGAAGCCGTGATACTCGATGTCGTGCTTATCGAGGAATTCCTTGACGACATCTTTTTTCACCTGGGGCTCGTTGGCGTCCTGCCCCGCGACCAGGCCGGCGGCCGTGGCGAGAATCAGCGCCGCGGCCGTCACACATCGGGGTCCCCTCATCGCGTCACCTCTTTCGGCGGCCGGCGCAGGTAGCGTTCCTCGAATATGTCCCCGATGCCGAGGTTGTACTTCACGTCGTTGAACGTCATCTCCGTCTTGCTGCCGGTCTTGAGGTCCTGCACCACCGAGAGCGTGACGGTCGGGAAATCCTGAACGACTTCGACCTTCTTCGATTCGATCGTACGATAGGGCTGGCCCTGCTTGTCGTAGAACTCCATCTTCATCGGCACGAAAGTCTTGCGGTCGATGGCCACGGTGTAATAGCTGAACTCCACCGTGTCGGGATTCTTCGGGACGTTCTTGACGATGTAGAGGGCGTCGGTCGTCTGCACGAGCTCGTGGGTGTCTTCGTCGAGACTGCGCCCGGAGACGTCCTCATAGAGGAAGTCGGAGCCGACGAAGCTGGTGCGCTTGTCGCCGGCGGCGATGCGCTTGACCAGGTCCAGCGCAGGCATGTAGAGCCAGCGGTCGTCGTCCTTGCCCGCGCCGACGTGCTTCTGCACCATGTAGGCCATCCGGCGGACGTCCGGGGGACGCTGGAAGTAGACGAAATAGTTCTGGTCGCCGCCGTCAGCGACGTCCTTTCGCACAATATTGAACTCACGCTCGCGCGTCTGGCCCTGCTTGCTGGTGATGACCATGTGGACCGTGGCCTTGCCGTCATCGCCCTGGTAATACGCGACGATGTTGGCTTTGTTAACGATGGTCTGCACGTCCGGGACTTCTTTCTCCTGGGCCCGGACGGCACCCGTCAGAGACAAACCCAACGAAAGCAACAATACCTGTGTATCGATCCTGCGTACCATGTTGCACCTCTTCATGAACACTGACACCCGCTTTTGACTCCCAGCTTCTTCAGAATCGTCATCACCGGACACCAGTCGGTGAACGCCGACTGCAGCAGGTTCAATCCGACGAAGCCGGTGAAGAGAAGCCAGTAGGGACAATGATAGTGAGCGAGCAAGACGCTTACAAGAATGAAAAATCCTGCAATGCCTCGAAGCACTCTTTCAACCGTCATGGCCGCTGCCTCCTGAAATCACGTGGCGGCCGGTTTGTTCTGCTGTGTCCCGCCGGTCCGACACGCCTGCCGGCGCGAGACGAGGCGGCATAGCAGCGCCATCACCGGTACGCCGATAAGACTGATCCACGCAAACACATTCCAAGGCAGACCCCAGTACTGGCGAACGTTCAGGGCGATCAAGACAGCCGCCGCCGCCGCGATTACCGTGCAGTATGCACAATCGCAGGTCGTCGACTGCGCCGCCCTGGCGGGTTTGAACATCCGCTTCTCGGCCACCCGCAAAATCGCCGGCAGCACCAGCAAAGTCACCGCCCCCGACAGGGCCATAATCGCACAGAGGAAGATGCCCACCGTCTTGTAGGGGACCAGCGGCGCCGCCAGCAGGGGCAGAAAGCCGATGGCGATGACCAGCACGTTGCGGGTGATCGCCCGCGCCGGCTCGCCGAACATCTCGGCGGCGCTGGCCTTCCACGACCCCGTTTCCGAGTAGCTGACCCTCGCCCGTTCGAGGAAGTGGATGGCGAAATCCACCGCCATGCCCAACGTCAGGGCGCTGAGCACCGCCACGGGCATGTCGTAATCTTTGCCGACCAAGCCGATGATGCCGTAGATCACCGCGATCGTGATCGACAGCGGCACC
>JAFGCA010000563.1 GCA_016932895.1 Sedimentisphaerales bacterium
GCCCTGACCGGCGGCAGCGTCACGCGTCTGCCTAATGGGCACACGGTCATCAATTGGGGTGGCGCCGCCAGAGCCAGCGAGGCGCCCGCCATGACGGAGGTCGATCCCAACGGTCGGCTCGTTTACGAGATTACCTGTGCCCAGGAAGGGGTTACCGGGGGCTTCTCCCGCATCGTGTGGCCACCGGCCGAGCAGGCCACGACCGTCACGCGATACGAGCTGATGGAAGGCAACACGTATGCCTTCGACAACAACCACGCGCAGACCGGGGTAACGCTCACGGTCAACACCCTGGACGCGGAGATGTACAACGAGGCGTACGTCGGCCGCGAGCCGTTCGCCCCGCTGTTTCCGGAATTCCCGGGCAAGGCCCCGCGCGTGCTTCCCGTGCGGGTGACGATCAGCGCCCGGGAGATCGCCGGCATCACCGCCACCGTGTCCTTCGACGCCGAAAGCTTCGGCTTCGCCGACCATGCCGGAGCCTTCGGCTACGCCGATCCGAACGCATTGACGGTATACTACCGGCCCCGCGCAGGACAGGGCCTGTTCCTCTCCCTGGCGACCGACTATAACCCGGTCACCCGGCAGTTGAGGGCCGCCATGTCGCGATTCGGGGAGTTCATCGTCGGTTTCCCCGATCTCGAAGAGGTGCCCTACCCTCCGCTGCTGATCGAGCCGAAGGAACAACAGACGGTCAATCAAGGTTTACCTGTTTCCTTCTTCTGGACGCCCCGGGGATTCGGACGGACGTATGATCTGCAGGTATCGAAGAATCCCGACTTCACCAGCCCGGATATAGATGAGATGGACCTGACGGAAACCCGCTACACGCTCGCAACTGCCGAGCCGGGCGGGGTCTATTACTGGCGGGTGCGTACTCTCAATGAGGGCGGGATCGGCGACTGGTCGGTGCGGTCGTTTACGGCCGCCCCGCCGACGGTTCAGGTCACGACGCCTAACGGCGGCGAATCCTGGAGAAGAGGCATGTCCTACTTATTGGAGCGCCACTGATGTCAACAAGGAAGCGAAGGGTGATGGTCGCGATGGTAACAGCGTGTCTGTGCGTCACCGGCGTTCAGGCGCAGGTGTTCGAGCCGAATCTGCCGGACGATTTCCCGGAGCTCGTCGTCACGCAGCAGGGTCCGACCGCACCAGGCGTCTTCATCGGGTGGCTCGGGTGGTGGGTCGTCGATTATTACGTCGTCTTGGATCAATCGGGCTTTCCGCTGTTCTACAGCAAGACGGACGCGATCAGCTATCCCGATGTGATGTCCAACGGACTGATCTCCGCGCCCGCCCCACGAGGTTACACGCTCAAGGATGAAACGTTCACGATTGTCGATTCCTTCCAGATGAGCGAGGGATATGGCGTCAACATCCACGACTTCAAGGTGCTGCCCAACGGCCATGCCCTGATCATCGGCACGTACCGGCGCAACGTGGACATGAGCCAGATCGTTCCCGGCGGACGACCCGATGCACAGCTCACCTGCGACGTCGTCCAGGAGATCGACGGCAACAAGCAGGTCCTGTTCGAGTGGCACGCGCTGGACCACATCCCGGTCACGGATTCCTTCCACGATCTGACGCAGAAGAACATCGACTATGCCCATTTCAACTCCATCAATCTGGATCCAACCGACAACAACCTGCTGCTGTCCCTGCGGACGACCTCCGACATCGTGAAGGTCAGCCGAAGCACGGGCGAGGTCCTTTGGCGCTTCGGCGGCAAAGACAACGATTTCACCTTTATCGGCGAGCACGAGGAGAACGCCCCCTACTATTTCGTCGGCCAGCACGCCATCTGGCGGTTCCGCAATGGCAATCTATTGTTCTTTGACAACGGCAACATCTCCGGCGGCGGGCTCACTCCCTGCGACCGGACCTACTCCCGCGGCGTCGAGTACCATCTCGACGAGGTCAACCGGACAGCGACCCTGGTGTGGGAATTCCGGCACGATCCGGACATCAAGTCGCCCAGCGGCGGGCGGGCCCAGCCCCTCGCCAACGGCAACATCCTCCTCGACTGGGGCAGTGCCATCCCGACCGGGACTCCCGAGGTACCGCTGGTCACGGAGGTCTCGCCTGCGGGCGAGTTGGTCTATGAGCTCCACTACGCCAGCGCCACGAAGGGCGCTCGCCTTCAGAAGTACGTGTGGAACAGTCCCGACTTAGTGCGGTCGCAGGCGCATCTGGGGATCAAAGCGGGTAGTATCTACGAGTCGAAGGAAACGGGCGTCACGATCACGGTCGGCAGCCTGGAGGGTCCGGCCGGTAACGGCCTGGTCGCGAAAAGGCATACTGACGCGGCCCGGCTGGTGCGGTTTGCGGGCAAATCCCCGCAGGCACTGGCGGAACGTGTGACCCTCTCCGGCTTCGGTATCGACGCCATCGCGATGGATGTGGCCTTCGATGTCCAAGGACTCGATTTCGACGATCCGGCCCAATTGACCGTCTATCACCGCCCCTGCCCGGGTCAGGGCGTGTTCACCGCACGGGCGACGAGCTACGATCCGGTAGCCCAGCAGTTGACGGTGACGGACGCGCCGTTCGGCGAGTTCATCTTCACGTATCCCGACGCCCCGGAGATCCCGCTCCCACCGATCCTGCATACGCCGGACGATCTTGCGATCGTCAACCAGACGCAACCCGTAGCGCTGGAGTGGACGCCGATGGGCTTTGGCCGATCCTATCACGTGCAGGTGGCGACGGATGCCGAGTTTACGACCTTGGTGGCAGACGAGTCCGGCCTGACGGAGCCCCGCCATACGCTCAGCACACCGATGCCCGATGCGACGTATCACTGGCGCGTCCGTACGACGAATGCGGGGGGAACGGGCGACTGGTCCGCCCGGTCGTTCCGCGCGGTCGGCCCGATGATTCAGGTCACCTCTCCTCACGGCGGTGAATCCTGGAAGAGAGGCCTTTCCTATTTCATCCAGTGGCAGGACAACATCCCGGAGAACATCGAGATTGAGTTGTTCAAGGGCGAGTCGCCGGTCCGGACTATCGCCAAGCCCCCCAGCCTCGGGGCCTATGCCTGGGAGGTCGGCCTTGATCTCGAGCCGGGCGACGATTACACGATAAGAATCAAGAGCACAACCGATGGAACGACCTGGGATCAGAGCGACGCGACCTTCTCTATTGAATGATAGACGCAAGCGGCGGATCGAAATGAACCAGCGGTGCGTGCCGTTCATCGGTATGGGCCTGCTCATGTGCAGCACGGTACATGCCGTCACGGTCGCAGACTACCCGTCCGTCTTCGAGCGGGGTTATCAGTTTCTCGATCCCCGGCCAGAATCGGAATATGTGGCCCGGGAAACCCGGCTCCTGATCCGTTTCGCAGAGATACCTCCTGCAGATCTGACCAATCTGTCGAACTTTGTACAGATGATCGGAGAGAAGAGCGGTGTCCACGCAGGCCAAACGACGATTGCCCGCGACGGCAGGACGATCGTCTTCGAGCCTTCGACGCTTTTCACCGGCAATGAGGTGGTGGACGTTGCCCTGACCCCTCTGTGGAACGGCTCGCACGCCAAACCGACGGAGCCGATTCAATACAGGTTCTACGTCTTGCGTTCGGCCGCAGCACCACTATCGGCGGATGACACGGCCGATGGGACGGCTCTGACTGCGGCAGGCTACACGACGACACCGACCTACGCGGCGGCCGAACCTCCGCGGGGCCAACCCATGGTCATGGGCAATGGCGTCTCCGTGCCCGGCGACTTCCCTCACGTAAGGATCACGCAGTGCCGGCATCCTGGCGATGGGCACATCTTCATCGGATACGACGGGGAGCCTCCCTATGCCCTGATTCTGGACAATTCCGGCGCGCCGGTATGGTATCGACGGGGCGCGATCACGGAGGATTTCAAGGTTCATAAGAACGGCATGATCACTGAAATCCAGTTCAAGGGAGCCGGGCTCCAGTACAAGGGATACGACCCGAGTTTCAACTGGGTGAAGGACTTCCACGCTCGGAACGGGTACGACGCGGACAACCACGACTTGCAGGTCCTGCCAGACGGCGGCTATCTGATGCTGGGAACGCGGGCCATCCGGAACGTCGATATGAGCCGGCTGGTCTACGGCGGTCATCCCGACGCCATCATCCAGGAGACTTGCGTTCAGGAATTCACCGCGGCCGATGAGCTGATCTTCCAGTGGCGGGCTTGGGAGAACCTCGACGTCACCGGCATCGGCTACGTCGCCTGCAACAGTTGCTTTGAGATATCGCACATGAATGCGGTCGAGGTGGATGGGGACGGCCACCTCCTCGTATCGAACCGCGACCTCAGCGAGGTCACGAAGATCAACCGCCGGACGGGTCAGGTCATCTGGAGACTGGGTGGGTCGCACAGTGATTTTACCTTCGTGAACGATCCTCTCAACGGTTTCTCCTGCCAGCATGATATCCGCGTGGCGGGTCCTCACCGGTACACGCTTTTCGACAACGGCACTGCGCATAGTCCGCCCGTCTCCCGCGCGGTGGAATACGAACTCGATCCGAACGCCGGAACCGCGACCCTGGTCTGGGAGTATCGGGCGGTCCCGGATCGATACACCTGGTATCACGGCAACGTCCAGCGTCTGCCCAACGGCAATACTCTGATCGATTTCGTGCTGCCCGAGTACCCCAAAGTGACGGAGGTAAACGCGGAAGGCGAGATCGAGTTCGAAATGAATTTCGTCAAGGGCGACAGCGACGCGTACACCGCTTTTCGCTTTCCATGGACGGGCGTCGTGACAAGACCCTATTTGGTCGTGCAGCCGAATTTCGACAAGGTGACATTGCTGTTCAACAAGTTCGGTGATCCCAACGTGGCCCAGTATCGTGTGTACGGAGGGCGCGCGCCTGAGCCGGACACCTTGATCACCGTCTCCGACAAGACTCTGGTGCACCTGCAAAACCTGGAGGATGACCGCCGCTACTACTTCCGGGTTACTGCTGTCGACTGGCTGGGCTATGAGAGTGCGTTCTCCAACGAGGAGAGCATCCTCGTCTACCTCTTTGATCCCAACGAGGCAGGGGACAATATGGTGCGCAACGGCGATTTCTCCCAAGGGCAGACGGAGTGGACCCTGGCCTGCAGCGGGTCGGCCGCTGCACGGTGGGTCGTCGAAGACGGGCGCGCCCGGGTGACCATCGATGAGGCGGGACGTGGCAGTGACAGCATCCGCCTGATCCAGACCGGAATGAAACTCGTGCGGGGCGAAACATACGTACTGGAATTTGACGCGGGAGCCGAATCGGCTCGACTGATCGAGGTCAAGGTCAAAGAGAAGAACAGCACTTCCGGCTGGGATTACGCTTGGATGGGACCCGTCTACTTGACCACGAACCGTCAAGGTCCGGTCATGAAGCATTTCAGCCGCACTTTCGTGATGCAATACGAGAGCGATCTGGATGCATGCCTTGAAGTCGGCGCAGGATCCGACAGTGCGGGGCTGTATCTTGACAATGTGTCACTTGTACGACAGGCACACTAATGTCCAGGCAGAGACTCGCACAGAACGTACGACTTGGTCCCTCAAGGCGCTCGATAAAATCAGGAAGAAGTGCCTCCGAACA
>JAFGCA010000564.1 GCA_016932895.1 Sedimentisphaerales bacterium
CACGCAGGAGGCCTATCAGGCAGTGGTGGACCATTCCCTCCAGGGCCTCGTGGTTGTCCAGGACATGAAGGTCGTTTTTGCCAATCAGGCGATGGCGGAGATCAGCGGCTACGGCGTCGAGGAGATCCTGGCCTTTTCGGCAGAGATGCTCGAGGCCTTTGTCCACCCGGAAGACAGGGAGAAGGTGTGGAAGTCCCATCAGGCGCGCCTGTACGGGGAATCCCTGCCGGACCGCTACGCGTTCCGGGTCGTACGCAAGGGCGGCGAGGTTCGTTGGCTGGAGATCCATACCAGTCGGGTGGAGTACAAGGGCCGCCCGGCCATACAGGCGGCTTGCATCGACGTGACCGACCGGGCGCATACCGAAGAGTCGCTCCGCGACAGCGAAAGGCGAAACCGCGCCTTGCTGGATGCCATGCCGGATTTGATATTCAGACTGGACGCACATGGGAGGTTTCTCGACTACAAGACGGGGGAAGACAACTGGCTCTACGTGCCGCCGGAGCAGTTCCTCGGTCGCACCGTGGCTGACGTGATGCCTGCGGAGACGGCCGCGATTGCCATGAGTCGCCTGGAGCAGGTCTTTGCAGACGCTCAGACCCGGACAGTCGAGTATCAACTGCCGACGCCGGACGGGCAACTTCACGATTTCGAATGTCGACTCGTGGCCTGCGGAGACCGGGAAGCCCTGGCTGTGGTCCGGGACGTCGGCGAGCGCAAACACGCCGAGCGGCTCGGACAATTGCAGCGCGACGTTGCCGTCAAGCTCAGCAGTTTCTCCAACCTGCAGGAGGGCCTTCAGTATTGCCTGGAGGCCGCGGTGGCGGCTTCGCAGATGGACTGCGGCGGGATATACTCCGTGAATGATACCGGCGCCTTTGAGCTCAGAGTGCATCTGGGGCTCTCGGCGGATTTTGTGGAGGTTTCGTCCTTCCATGCGGCGGATTCGCGCCCGGCGCAGATCGCCATGCAAGGGCAGCCCCTTTACACCACGTATGAGGCCCTGGGGCTACCGCTGGAACCCGTTCAGCGGGCCGAGGGATTCGTCGCCGTGGCCGTCATTCCGATCCGGGACGAAGGGCGCGTCGTGGCCTGTATGAACGTGGCTTCTCGCTCCGCCGATGAAGTGCTGCCGTGGTCTCGCCTCGTTCTCGAAACGATTGCCGCCCAGATGGGCAGTGCGATCAGCCGCCTGAAGGCCCGGGAAGCCCTGCAGCACTCGGAACGGCGTTTTCGCTCCCTGATCGAACATACGACGGATGCCGTCTTTTGTTACGAGTACGATCCGCCCATCGAGACTGATCTTCCCGTTGAAGAGCAGGTAGAGCGGCTCTATGACGGGGTGCTGGTCGAGTGCAACGATGTCTGTGCCAGATCGTACGGTGCTTCCCGGGCGACGGACGTTGTCGGCAAGCGGTTGACCGATTTGTTTGGAACGATGCCGGGCAGCCTGGATGAATTGTTCCGGACGATGATACAGGCGGGCTACCAGGCGTGCGATGGGGAAGGGGTGGAAAAGCTCCCGGACGGTCGTGAGCGACATTACTTGAACAACGGGTATGGCGTCGTTGCCGACGGAAAGCTGCTGCGGGTGTGGGGCACGTTTCGCGATGTCACGGATCGCGTGCAGGCCCAGAGGCGTCTTCGCGAGTTGCAGGAAGTGGTCAACCGCAGTCCGGTGCTTGTTTTTGTGTGGCGTGTCGTACCGGGTCAGTGGCCGGTGGAGTTCGTCTCCTCCAACGTGGAGCAGGTTCTCGGGTATACGGCCGACGACTTCGCCGCCGGACGGATTTGCTGGGTGGACATTACCCACCCCGACGATCTGTCCCGACTGGAAGCGGAAGTGGCTCATTACCTCGAACGAGGGCAGTACGAGTGGTCGCAGGAATATCGCCTGATCACCAAGTCAGGACAAGTCCGGTGGTTCACGGACCAGAACCTGGCTCTTGCTGACGACGACGGTCAGGTCGCCCGCATCCAGAGCATTGTGCTCGATATCACGGATCGCAAACAGGCCCAGGAGGCGCTACAGGAGTCGGAGGCCAAGTTCAGGAATCTCGCCGAGCAGTCGCCCAACATGATCTTCATCAACGTGGGAGGGCGGGTCGTATATGCCAATCAGCGCTGCGAAGATGTCATGGGATACACGAGGGAAGAGTTCTACGGGCCCGATTTTGACTTCCAGACGTTGATGGCGCCGGAATGCAGAGATCCGATACGAAACAGCTTTCGCCGGCATATGAAAGGCGAGAATGTTCCGTCGGTAGAGTATGCACTCGTTACCCGAGACGGCCGAAGGATCGAAGCGATCCTTACCACCAAGCTGATCAGCTACGAAGGATCTTCTGCGATTCTGGGGATCGTGACTGATATTACCGATCGCAAGCGCGCCGAGGAGCGGCTGCAGGAGAGCGAAACGCGTCTTCGTGCCGCCATCGAAAATCTTCCGTTCGACTTCTTCCTGCTCGATAAGACGGGGCGCTATGCCATGATCAACGCGGCGTGCAGGGAGCACTGGGGCGACGTCGTCGGCAAGAGCCTGGAGGAAGTGTGTCCGGACGAGCGCACCCTGGCTCTGTGGCAGAGCAACAATTCCAGGGCGTTTGCCGGTGAGGTTATCCGGGACGACGTCGTCCTGACGCCCCAGGGCAGGGAAGGATACTACCATAACATCATTTCTCCCATTCGTCGGGGCGAAGAGATTCAAGGTATTCTGGGCGTCAACATTGACATCACCGAGCGCAAGGAGGCCGAGGAGGCGTTGCGCTACCGCCTGGATTTTGAGGAGATGGTAGCGGGCGTATCCAACGCATTCGTCAACCTTCCGGCCGATGACATCGACTGCGGGATCAACCAGACGCTGGAGACCGTCGGACGCTTTGTCGACGTGGACCGGACGTACGTCGTCATGCTGCATGACGACGGCGCGCGACTGAGTCAGGTCCACGAATGGTGTGCCGAAGGGATCGAGTCGTACAAGGACCGGGCACAGGGTTTTGAGATGCGATGGTTCCCCTGGACGGTGGAGGAGTTTCTCGAAAGAGGCGTCTTGAACGTTCCGGATGTGGAGGCTCTTCAGGGCGAGGCGACCCGGGCGAGAGAGCTTATGGAGGCGGCAGGGGTCAAATCTCTGCTGAATATTCCCATTGTCATTGGCGGGGCGCTGTTCGGTTTCCTGGGTTTCGCCGCCCTGCGCCGGCGGCGCACGTGGTCGCTCGATGAAGTTTCACTGGTGAAGATCGTGGCGGAGGTTTTCGCCAATGCTCTGGAACGCAAGCGTTCGGCCGAAGCACTGAAAGAACGTCTGGCGTTTGAGACGCTTTTGTCGACCCTCTCGGCCACGTTTGTGAACCTTCCGGTTGGGGAGATTGACGCGGAAATTGAGTGCTGGCTCGGCCGGATCGGGGAGTTCCTGGAGATCGACCGCGGTACCGTTGTCCAGGCGTCGGATGGTCATGGCGATATTGAGGTGACGCACGCGTGGGCCGCCGAGGGTCTCAATCGTGCCCCCGCGACGCTGCCCAGGGACACGTTCAGATGGTTCCTCGATCAACTGCCGAAGGGCCGGACGATGGCATTCGCGCGCCTCGAAGACGCTCCGGCAGAACTGGCCGGCGAGCGGGAGTACTGCGTGCAGCAGGGTATGAAGTCCGTGGTTGTGATTCCCGTGACGTTGGGCGAATCGATCCTCAGTGCCGTGGTGTTCGCTTCCATGCGAGAGCACCGCACCTGGTCGGACGAGTTGGTCCAGCGGCTGCGGTTGGTGGGTGAGATCTTTGCCAACGCGCTGCTTCGCAAACGCGCCGAAGAAGCTCTGCGGCGCGAACACAGGTTGGTTTCGCGCCTCATGGAAACGAGTCCGGCCGGTATCGTGCGCGTGGATGCCGGCGGCAACACCACCTTCGCCAATCCGTGTGCGGAGAAGATGCTGGGCTTGTCGAAGGGCGAAATCACGCAGCGAACCTACAATGCCTCGCAGTGGCGGATCACCGACTACGCCGGTGCCCCCTTTCCGGACGAGGAACTGCCGTTCTCGCGGGTCATGCGGACGAGCAAGCCCGTGTATGACGTCCGTCATGCCATTTCCGCAGCGGACGGAACACGCACGCTCCTGCGGATCAACGCGGCGCCTTTGTTCGACGAGGCCGGTGCGGTCGAAGGCATGGTCGCTACGATCGAGGATATCACCGAGATGGTGAAGGCCGAGGAGTCGCTGCGCGCCAGCGAGGAGCGGTTCCGCAATATTTTCGAGCACGCGGTGCTGGGCTTCTATCAGACGACGCCGGAGGGTCGTCTTCTCGCGGCCAATCCCTCTCTCGTGAGGATGCTCGGGTATTCCTGCTTCGACGAGATCGCCGATCTGAATGTGGAGCAGGAGGGTTTCCAGCAGGGTTACTCTCGCCAGGACTTCAAGGAGCGTATCGAGTCGCGTGGCCGGGTCATGGGGCTCGAATCGGCCTGGCGAAGGCGCGACGGAACGACCCTGATGGTGCGCGAGAACGCCCGGGCGGTGCGCGACGAAGAGGGTCGCACCCTGTACTATGAGGGGACCGTAGAGGATATCACCGAATGGAAACGCGCCGAACGAGCGTTGCGGGAATCGGAGCGGAGATACCGGGAACTCTACGAAGGAAGCCGCGATGGCACGGTCTCGGCGGACCTGGAGGGCCGAATCCTCGATTGTAATTCCGTCTTTCTGAACATGCTGGGCTACAGCCTGGACGAGATCCGGGGTATGAAGCACGAAGATTTCACGCCGGCGCGATGGCACGCGTTCGAGCGGGACGTCATTCAGTCGCAAGTCCTGACCCGGGATTACTCGGATGTGTACGAGAAGGAGTACGTCTGCAAGGACGGGACGATCTTCCCGGTCGAGCTGAGAGCCTATCTGGATCGCGATGGCGAGGGTCGGCCCGTTGGCATGTGGGCTCTCGTGCGGGATATCACCGAGCGGAAGAAGGCGGAGGCCGCCTTGCGGGCTTCGGAGCGAAACTACCGGGAGATCTTCAACGCCGCCAACGAAGCGATTTTCGTGCACGATCCGCTCACCGGGGCGATCCTCGACGTCAATGAGACGACGGTGCGGATGCTGGGCTACTCCCGCCGGGAGATCTTGCAGCGGACGGTGGGCGAATTGAGTGCGGACGAGCCGGCCTATTCCCAGCAGAAGGCGCTGGAGCGGGTTGCGAAAGCCGCCGGCGAGAACACCCAACTGTTCGAGTGGCTTCTGCGCCGCAAAGACGGAAGCCGTCTTTGGGTGGAAGTCAATCTCAAGAGCGCCGTGATCGGAGGCCAGCGGCGGGTGTTGGCCGTCGTGCGCGATATTGCCGACCGCAAACAGGCCGAGGACGAGGAGCAACGGCACTTGTCCGAGCTGACGCGCGCCTGGCATGCGAACACGCTCGGTGAAATGGCTTCGGGGCTGGCCCACGAATTGAACCAGCCGCTGTGTGCGATTCTCAACTATTCCAGCGGTTGTCTGCGCATGACGCGGCGCGAGCACTTTTCGGTCGAGGTTGTGCGCAGCTCGATCGAGCAAATCTCCGGGCAGGCCGAACGCGCCGCCAATATCATCAAGCACATCCGTTCTCTTATGGCCAAACGGGACCCGCACCGGGCGACGCTCGATCTCAACGCGCTGGTGGTCGACGTCATGGATATGCTTCGCAGCGCGGCGGCCAAGCGCGGCGCCGTCATGATATCGAGATTTGCCCATGATCTGCCCGCCGTGGAGGGCAACGCGGTGGAGCTGGAACAGGTGGTGCTCAATCTCCTGCGCAACGCGCTGGAGGCCATGAACGATCCGGACGTGACGCAGCGCAAGCTGACGGTTTCGACGTCCCGGCGGCCGGACGGCACCGTCCAGGTGGCCGTCTGCGATACGGGACGCGGCTTCTCGGCCGAACTGGCGGAGAAAATGTTCGATTCGTTCTTCACCACGAAGGAAGAGGGTCTGGGGATCGGGTTGTCACTGAGCCGCCGCATCATCGAAGCGCACGGCGGCCGCCTCCGGGCGGAGTCCGACGGCGCGTCGGGAGCGGCGTTCACATTCACGTTACCGTTTGAAGGAGTGGACCGTGGAAAATGATCATCCTGTCGTCTTTGTTGTGGATGATGACGAGGCGGTATGTCAATCGTTGAGCGTGTTGATCGGGGATATCGGCCTGGAAGTCAGAACGTTCACCAGCGCGCAGCAGTTTCTCGGCGCGTACGATCCGCAGCAGCCGGGATGCCTGGTGCTCGACGTGCGGATGTCGGGCATGAGCGGACTGGAGCTGCAGTCGCGGCTCAAGGAGCTGGGCTTTGAGATTCCCATCATCATCATTACCGGACACGCGGATGTCCCCATGGCGGTCGAGGCCATGAAGGCCGGGGCTCTCGATTTCATCGAGAAACCTTTCCGCGATCAAATCCTGCTTGACAACATCCAAAAAGCCATCGAGGTCGACGCGCAGACGCGCCGCACCCGGCAGGAGAGCCAGGACGTCCAGTCGCGCATCCAGAACCTGACGCGGCGCGAGCGCCAGATCATGGACCTTCTGGTTCTGGGCAAGACCAACAAGACCATCGCGTACGAGCTGGGCATCAGCCAGAAGACGGTGGACTTCCACCGGGCCAACATCCTGGACAAAGCGGGCGTCGATTCGGTGGTCGAGCTGCTTCGTCTGACGCAGAAGGCGAAGCTGCCGTAAGGGCCGGGCCTGCCCGATGCGGCGGCGACCGGACCGATACGACGAATCTCGTACGCCCGACGCCGCCTTCGTCGCCCGCTCTCGTGCGACCGCAGCGGGCGACGTCACGGTCTGCGAGACTCTTTCTCGTCCCAGTGACGCGAACGGCTGCCGCGCGAGGTCCGCTCCTCGGCCGGCTTGCCCGTGATGTTCTGCGGGCCACTGGTGACGTATCCATGCACGCCCTGCGCGACGTCCTCGACCTCCACCATCCACGCGTCGGGGGTCTTGCCCTGCTCGTAGCCTTCGTAGAGCGGCTCCGGACCTTCCACGCGGCGCATGACCACGGGGTACCACACGATGTCACGCCACAGCGGGACGTCGTCGCAGTAGGCGTACCAGGCGCGGACCTGCACGAGACGGTTGCGATCCTCGATGCGCGCGCGAAAGAGGATGCCGTCGTCCGTTTCTTCGTGGCTGACGTCGCGAATGATCGCCACGGGGCGGTCGTCGAACACGTGGGAGACGAACATGCGCCAGACGATGAACTGCTGCGGCGACTCGGCCGCGTGGCGGTAGTTCGGAACCATCGAGACGATCCAGGGCTTTTCCAGCAGTTCCTGGTTGCGGGTGACGTTGAACATGGTGTACCCGTCTTCGTTGGTCGCGCCGAGATAGATGCACTTGGCCGTGACGTAGCGCCGGTTGGAAAGCGGCGATACGGCGGCGTACTCGGTTCCGACCTTGCGGCCCCACTGTCCCTCCATTCCCATGAAAACGACCCCGGCCACGTTGTCCGGGCGGATGGCGGCGGCGGTGTACGCCGACGGCGCCCGCTTGCTGTGCCCGCCGATGACGGCCCGGATGTCGCGACGCGGAATCTTCAGCGTGTCGGCGAACACGTCCATCGCGCGCAGGTAGGGGATCGCCAGGCGGAAGAAGTAATGATTCGTCGCTTTCCGGGGCACCCCCTCGGCCCAGAGATTGCGGATGCTCCATTCGCGTCCCGGATTGTCGGGCGTGGAGCCGGGGTTGGGCAGAATCATCGTGGGGTAGCCCGGCTTGGTGGCCATGGGGTGTCCGTAATTAACCAGGAAGGACTCGTGAAAGTGACGCTCGATGCTCCCGACGATCACCACCTTGCCCCGGCGCGAGGGCGATTGCAGGAGCTTCTCGTCCGTCGGGATCAGCATCACCAGATGATGGGTCAGCGGCTTGCCGAAGACCATCTGGCTCACGAACCGGCCCTCCACGCGTCGCAGCGTGACGGAGGGATCTTCGGCCGAAGGGACGACCCGGTCGCTCTCGACGATGAATTCCAGGGCCGGCTGGTCCCGCATGAACTCCTCATACAAGTCCCGAACCGGCGCGTGGAGATCCGCGTCCGCCGGCTCGACGCTCCACGCCGCACCGGCTCCGCACAACGTCACAAACACCGCTGCCACTGCAAATCTGTTCATAGCATTCATACCTCCTTCTTGATGGCGTGACAAAGATACCACAACCGGCGCCCGAAGCCAACACCCAACTCCCCCCGTTGGTCGTGGTATGCGTGCGAGCCCGGCGGTTCGTGGCGTGGCCGCATCAAGGCCGCGGGCCCCGGCGATCCCGCAACGCCCGGGGAATTGTTACCGTCACCGCATTTACTGCCTTTCTTATGTAGAGCAAATGCCAACGAAACCTTGCGTGTAGGAGATACGACGATGAGACGGACACTGATGATCGCGATCGTGGCAGGAGCGGCCCTCTGGCTCAGCGGATGTACGTTCGTCGCCGTCGAAGGGCACCGGCGCCGGCACCACCCGCCGGTGGTTTGTGCCCCTCCCGTCGAGGTCGTCGAAGTCATCCACGTACCCGGCCCCAGGCCCCGGCCCCGGCCGTACGGCCATCCCCGACCCCACCGGTATCCCCCGAGGTGGTAAACGGCCTCGCGTCCTGGCTGGCTCAAACGCCCTCGCCCCGGCGAACTGGCTTTGTTTTCCATCTTGATCTCCCTCCCGGGCCACCGAGCACGGGGCAGCAGCGACGGATTCTGAAATCGCAAAGGAGTCGGAGGACGCCGGTGTGAGAAGGGCAGATATGCGGGATACGAAACACGCTTGGCCCGGCCCGCTTCACGATTTCCCAACCAGTCATCGTTTATTCACGGTCGATCCGACAAATGTAGGGTGTGCCATGCACACCGATCCCTCTGTCCTGCTTTTCTGCTTGCAGATCTCGGCCGAAGCGCGATAATAGAGATGAGATTCGGCGTTTGATTCGCCGTACGCGGCAGACGAGCACCCTGTGAGAGACATCAGCGACAGGCGGAAGAAGCGATCCGAGGGCTCCTTCTGAGGATAGAGGGGGAAAGCGATGAACAGAGAGAGAAAAGGCGAGGGAAGGCACAGCCAAAGCCCCCCGAGGGCCGCTTCCAGCCCCACACGGACGCCCCTGAAACTGCCGCGCTGCGCTGTCATCCTGAATGAAGCGAAGCGGAGTGAAGGATCTCGCCATCGCATGAGAAACTGCCTTCGCACGCCAGATCCTTCGGCTCCGCCTCAGGATGACAGGCTGGCGGGCGTGTCGAATCCCGGCGGTTTCACACTGATCGAGCTGCTCGTGGTCATCGCCGTGATTGCGTTGCTGATGGCGATCCTCCTGCCGGCGCTTGGGCGTGTGCGAAAGCAAGCCAAGGCCCTCGCCTGCCGGTCGAAGCTGCGTCAATGGGGCATCG
>JAFGCA010000565.1 GCA_016932895.1 Sedimentisphaerales bacterium
AACCGAAGTACGCATCGCAGCCGGCAACGATCGCTGCCTCCGCCAGCGCCTCATTGCCACACATCAACATCCGTCCGCTCACGCTTTCTCCTCGATCACTTGCGGCGCGCGTTTCTTCCCTTCCCTGGCGACGATGCGAATCTTGTCCGCTTCTTCCCAGTAGACCTCGATCACGCCTTCCGGGCAGACGATCGCGCATTGGCCGCAGCCGGTGCAGTCGATATTCCGGGCCTGTGCGGGGAAATAGCCGCTCTTGTTGGATTCCGTCGAGACAACGATGCTGCCCTTGGGACAGACGGTCACGCAAAGGCCGCAACCCTTGCACCGCTCGGCATCGATGACGATCTTACCTGCCATTAGTAACGTCCTTCGCTGTCCATCCTTCGCCCGCCCCCCGGCCAGCCAACGCCGCCGGCGGCTCCCTCCTCTCTACTACTCAATGCTACCGCCCCGGTTCGACCCTGTAAACTACAAAAATCCCCCCTCGATCGGCGTGTCCGGCCTCCAGACGGAACCGAATCCCGCCGCCGGCCCCGGGAAGGTGGCGAAATCTCAATTGCTTCGGTCAACTTCGGTAGGCATCCTTGCGATGTCTCACTCGCACGATCTGAATGCGGATGGCGCTGCGGTAAACTTCGTAGAGGACGCGATAATTACCGACACGCATTCGGTAGGTAGCCATTGCGTTTCAGATCTGCGACGAGGTCCTCATGCGAAATCGCAGGCTCTTCCCTGCGTTCTGCCAGCACGGCCAAATCCGCGACATCTTCCATGAGCTCTTCATATTCCTGAATGGACAGAATGACGCCTTTCCTCTTGCGGTCCGTGTCCGTGATATACTCAGGTTTGATCGTAGGCATCGGCTCCATAGCACGCTCACTTACCGTTGCGACTCATTCATTGTCGTTGCCACCTGCACACCATTGTAGCAGTGACGCCCCCAAGAACAAGACCCATCCACCCGACCGCGTCCCATTTCTCCCGGCCTCGACGAAACGCTCGATCGCAGCCCCGGCGCAGCCAACACGGTTTGCCACCCCTCGAACCTCTTGCTAACGCCTGTCCCAAGGACTGGCCCGAGAGCTCTCGCTGTGATCACCCCGCAAAACCAGGGTTGCTTCAGCGTTGAAAGCCTTCTTCCACGGCCTTACTTAGCTGTAATCACCCCGCAAAACCAGGGTTGCTTCAGCCGATTACATGCGTGGTATTGCCAGCGAGCGCTGTAATCACCCCGCAAAACCAGGGTTGCTTCAGCCGCCAGCAGTACCTACGGACTGGAAGCCATGCTGTAATCACCCCGCAAAACCAGGGTTGCTTCAGCACCGCGGCATCATCGACCGGGCGGTAAGTTGCTGTAATCACCCCGCAAAACCAGGGTTGCTTCAGCTTGGTCAGGGACGACCAGCCGCCGCGATAGGCTGTAATCACCCCGCAAAACCAGGGTTGCTTCAGCCGCCAGAGCAGTAGGGGTCCGTTGACAACTGCTGTAATCACCCCGCAAAACCAGGGTTGCTTCAGCATATCTCGCGTAAGTTCTTGTCTTCAATATAGTAACAAACAGAACATGCTGAGAAAAGCCGCCCTTTCGCGCTCATTTTTTCCTTGTGCTTTTCCTTTTCTTTGCAGTATCGAATCCCTCCCTTTTCATAATCTCGCGAAATTCAGCCCACTCGGTAGGCTCAAACTCCAGATGATAATGCAGCAAGCCGTTGCGAACGTTCTTCAAGACCCTCTTTTCCCCAGGTGCAAAGTCGCTTTGGCTCACGATTTCACAGAATCGAATATATCCCGTAGCCGGGATTTGCATGTTCTTCTCTTTGATGGTCTTTTCTTCCAGTTTCAGAGTGGCCGCAATTCCCTCTGCTTGCATGGCAGTGTACTTGTTAATGCCTTCACTGTATAGTTCATGATACTGTATCGCCTGGTTATCGGGGAAGAAATGCTTCATCAATCCGCAGAGAAACACTGGATCGTCCATGACGTATAATTTGGGGTAATCCCTGACGCCAAAACTCAGCCGGAAGGACTCGTGGTCTCTATCTCGCCTCGGAAGCTCAAGGCAAATCGTGTCTCCGGCGTCCGTCGCCTCCCACGATATTCTCGTTGCGTGTTTTTCCAGATTTCTGTTCAGGCGGACAAGGCAGTCTCGCGCCATCAATACGCACAATCGATCGAGCGCGAGCGTTTCATACAATGCGGCATTATCGTTGTGGAAGCGGTTCTTTCTCTCGTCTCGCTCCAGATCGCGCACAAGATAGTAGTCTGTCCCGAGCGGAACGTCGGGACATCCTTTCTTGTGCAACTCCTCCTCAACCAGTTTTGCGAAACTCTTTCCCGATCCTTTGAAGAATGAATTGCGCAGGAATCCTCTGTACATCATCGGCTGTTGGACAAACGCTCGCACTTTCTCTTCGTAAGAAGGGCCTTCTTTCTCTTCCCTCGGCACAATTCCGATGTGCCTTTTCAGCTCCTCCGGGTCGTTCTCCACCAGGTGCTCCAACCGAGTCAGAACAAGGTTGCACACTTTCACATGAAGCGTATTGAGATTGCGGATACCTTCCACCGATTTCAGAAGTTCTTCTGAGATCAGTCCTCTCCGCTTCAACTCTTTCATCTCTGCTGCGAATGACTCCAAATCCCTATTGACAAGAAGCTCCAACAATCGATTGTATTGCTCAATTCCAAGAGGCCGCTGGCTTTCCCAGTTGATGTGTCGAAGTACGTCCCGGGCCTTGCGATGGAGCTGTGCCTCGGCTGATTCCGCTTTCTTCGTCTGCCACTTCTTCCTTATATGGTCAAGTCTGCTCTTCAGCTCTCTGACTTCGTCCGGTGTTTCTATCCCGCTCGCTACCCGCACAAACTCGGGAAGCCCTCGAACAAGCCGTTCGTCGTCGTCGCGTGCCACCTTGTTTGTGTGGTCTGCAAAGCGTCCCTGGATTCGCCGAACGTACCCCTCGATTCCCGCGACGGCCTTCTCCGCCTTTCCCTGGAGACACAAGAGAACGAGGTATTTCAATTCATTGACACCAACCTTGCAGTGGTGAATATCCTCTTCCTTCTTTGCGGTTTGCAGAATCACCGTGTTATGAGTGATGTAGTAGGGCCGCTCTGGGTCGTCCTCTGTGAATACGACCTTAACCTTGGCCTTCGGTGGATACGGGCGGTATTCTCCCTCGCCCTCCGCCACCGCGTTTGTTTCCATTCGGACGACCTCTTTTCGCCCGACAGACAACGTGTGGTTCCGCAGTCGTGCAGGCACAAAGCTCTCAAGATATCTCAAGGCGAGATTAATGAACTTATCTTTCTTGCGTTCCGGATGCCCGTCTTTATCGCACTGGTCTTTGTTATGACGATAGTATTGCGACGGTGCCCGCGACAGATATCCGAGGATATCCCGGAACAGAACTGCGTTCGAATCGCTCGCGCGTATGGAGTAGCTGTCCCGAAGGCAATACTTCGAAAACATCTGTCGCGTGGCGCCGTATTCACCCTCGGTTTTTTTGAACCCTGGAATACGGCCCATGAGTCGATTGAGAATGCGCCGTTCGACAAAGAAGGAACAGAAGAACACCACCCCGGCTGCGGTAATCCGCCCGTGCGGTTCGAACAGCGCGGGAGTCTCAATGTCCGTTTCTGTGCTCAGGTGCTTTCTCTGCTCGAAGATGGCCCTCTCATACGCCTTTTCCATTATCTTTCTGAGGTCATCGTCAGGATCAAAACCAAGGCATGTGTTGTCATGGCAATAATGAGAGAAGTAGCACCGGATTTTCCGCAGCCGCTGCCTAACGTCACTTTTCTTTATGAGGCCGCGAGTCTCTTCATCAAACCAGTCTCGCCGAGTGGCCTTCTCGTATCGTAGGAGCGATTCAGAAAACAGCTTCGGCCTTTCGTTGTAATTATCCCAGGCCCTGTTGGCCCCGATGGCAAAACACCATTTGCCGGCTCCCTGATAGCGGTCGATGGAATATAGACCTTGTTCTTTCTCCATCTTCGTTTCCTCCAGTGCGATTGCCTCTATGCCTTTTGCGCGGTCTCAAGGGTAGAGGACGCACATCTCCAATTCGACTGTTCCGCAATCGTGCGAGTGTAACGATCTTGCAGGATCCGCGTTTACGTGAATCTCTTCTATGGGCCTATTATTACTTGTGATCGCCATCGTCTTTTCTCCGCCGCGCATGTTGCCCCTCGCCTGGTTCTTGCGGCTTCGCCGGCCATGGCAGGTTCGGTGGATTCGACGTTTGACACCAAGAATCATCACCCACAATTTCTACTCCGTCTCAGGGCATACAAGCGTCTCATGGGCCGCTTGTCTATTGTAGGGGCTGGCCGCCGGAAACGCAAGTGGTAATGGGGGTAATTTGAGGTTGTAACGGGACGATGGCGGGTGACGATGGGTTGCGGGGCGGGGGGATGTGTGTTTTACTGGTGGCCATGACGAGCCGACGATTTGATTTGACGGGAAGGACGGCGCTGGTGACCGGTGCGGGGCGGGGTATTGGCTTGGCGCTGGCGCGGGGTCTGGCCGAACATGGCGCCGGTGTGGCGCTGGTGGCGCGGACCGCCGGCGAGCTTGAGGCGGGCAAGGCGCGTATCGAAGCTGAGACCGGCGTGAGAGCGTGGGCGTTTCCGTACGACCTGGCTGAGCTCGACGGCATCGAGGAGCTCTTCGGGAGCGTTCTCGACGCTGCGGGCGGCGTCGATATCCTGGTCAACTGCGCCGGGACGACCGTGCGCGAGCCGACCGAGGAGGTCTCGCTGGAGACGTTTAACCGCGTGATGGAGGTGAACCTGACGGCCGCTCTGCTACTGTCGCAGGCCTTTTGCCGGCACCGCAAGCAGGTGCACAAGCCCGGGCGGATCATCAACATCGGCTCGCTGGCCTGTCACGCGGCCCGTCCGACCATTGCGGCCTACGCGTGCAGCAAGATGGGGCTGCTCGGCCTGACCAAGACGCTGGCGGTCGAGTGGGCCCGGTACGATATCAACGTCAACGCGATCGGCCCCGGTTATATCGCCACCGAGCTGACCGCTCCCCTGCAGGCCGACGCGAAGTTCGATAAGTGGGTGTTGTCGAAAACCCCGCTGGGCCGCTGGGGCCGGCCGGAGGACCTCGTCGGGGCGGCCGTCCTGCTCGCCTCGCAGGCGGGCGACTTTATCACGGGACAGATCTTCTACGTCGACGGCGGCTGGACCGCGCTCGTGTAGATGTTCCGGTGGCAGATGAGAATCCTCAACGCATGTGTCAGGAGTGAATTCTAATGAGGTCAGCCAAAAGGTTCATCGGGTCGTTGTCGGTGGTCGTGGTCGCGCTTGCGCTGGCGTCGGAGGTCATGCCGCCTGCGGTGGCCGCTGAGGGTGAATCGCTGGTGGCGCACGTCCGCTATCGCAAGGAGATACCCGACAGCGGCGGGGCGTACCGCGTGTTTTGTGCGAAGCAGGAATGGGACCCGCGCGCCACGGCGATCATCATTTGTGACATGTGGAATCAGCACTGGTGCCAGGGCGCGACCCGGCGGGTGGCGGAGCTGGCGCCGGTGATGGATCACGTGGTCTCGACCGCTCGCGCGAAGGGCGTGCTCATCATTCACGCCCCCAGCGGCACGATCGGACATTACGAGAATCACCCGGCCCGCCAACGCGCCAAGGACGCGCCCAAGGCGGCGAACCTGCCCCGGGGCATTGCCTCGTGGTGCCATTGGAAGGACGAGACGGAGAAGAAGGTCGGCTACCCCATCGATCATTCCGACGGCGGCTGCGATTGCGAGCCGCCATGCGAGCAGGGCTCGCCCTGGCGCGGCCAGATCGACGCCATCCGGATTAACAACGTCGACGCGATCAGCGATTCCGGCGTGGAAGTCTGGAACCTGCTGGAGCAGCGCGGGATCGAGAACGTCATTCTCATGGGCGTGCACACGAACATGTGCGTCCTGGGCCGGCCGTTCGGGCTGCGCCAGATGGCCAACGCCGGCAAGAACGTCGTCCTGATGCGCGACCTGACCGACACGATGTACAACTCGCGGCGTCCGCCTTACGTGAGCCACTTCACCGGGACCGACCTCGTCGTCGAGCACATCGAGAAGTACGTTTGTCCGACCGTCACCTCGACGATCCTGACGGGCAAGCCGCCGTTTCGTTTCAAAAATGACGAGCGGCCGCTGGCGGTCTTCATTTCCGCCGAAAGCGAATACGAGGCGGCGCATACCCTGCCCGGCTTCGCCCACGAGCTGGAGCTCCACTTCGGCCTGCGCTGTGAGATCCTCCAGGGCAGCACCGAGAGACAAAGCGCCGACCGGCACGACATCGCCGGCATGGAGATCCTCAGCGACGCCGATCTCGTGTTGGTGTTCGCCCGCCGGCGGGCGTTTCCGGCCGGCCAGATGAAGCACCTGCGCGACTACCTGGGCCGGGGCGGTCCGCTGATCGGTCTGCGCACGGCCAGTCACGCCTTCGACACGCGTGGCAGCGCCCCGGCCGGACATGACGAATGGCGCACTTTCGATCCCGACGTGTTTGGCGGCAACTATCACGGCCACCACGGCAGCGGGCCCAAGGCCGCTATCACGCCCGCACCCGGCGCCGGCGAGCATCCGATCCTCAAAGGCGTCGCGCTGCCGCTGCTGAGCGACGGTTCGCTCTATGAAACCAGACCGCTGGCCGACGGCACGACGGTTCTGCTGACGGGCACGATCCCGGACAAAGAGCCGGAGCCCGTGGCGTGGACGAATCGCTACGAGCGTTCGCGCATCTTCTACACGTCGCTGGGACATCCGGACGATTTCGAGAATCCTGCGTTTCGCAAGCTGCTGGTCAACGCCGTTTTCTGGGCGCTGAGCCGGCCCGTGCCGGAGCCGACCACTGCCAACTGAGCGAGGAGACACAACCATGAAACGCCTCAACAGGAGACAATTCGTAAAACAGAGCGTGGGCATCTCATTGGGCACCGTTATGCTGTCCACCGCCTCCCATCCCGTGCTGGGAGCCAACGAGCGCGTGAACCTGGCGCTGATCGGCTGCGGCGGGCGGGGCCGGGCCCTGGTTCGCGGCTTCATCGATTGCGGCGCGAGAATCACCCATCTCTGCGACCTCAACGAGGAGCGTCTGGAGGCACTGGCCAAGGAGCTTGCCTTGGTGCAGAACCACACGCCCCGGAAGCTGAACCGGATGGAGCAGGTCTTCGACACGAATGAGATCGATGCCGTGGTGGTCGCCACGCCCGATCACTGGCACGCCCCGGCCAGCATTCTCGCCTGTCAGGCGGGCAAGGATGTCTACGTCGAGAAGCCCCCGTCGCACAACATCTGGGAGACGCAGAAAATGCTCGAGGCCGCACGCAAGTATCGGCGCGTCCTGCAGGTGGGGACCCAGAACCGAAGCGCGCCGTACAACCGCGCGGCCCTGGAGTACATCCGCAGCGGCAAGCTGGGCGGCATCCACATCGTGAAGGTGTACAACCTCAAATCGGGCGGGGCCTTTCGGCTCGGCGACGCGGGCGCCGCGCCGGCGGGGTTCGACTGGGACGCCTGGCTCGGGCCGGCGCCGGCGCGCCCCTACCATCAGCACCTCTTCCACGGTGGCTGGCACAAGTTCTGGGATTTCAGCGGCGGCGACCTGGCCGACGACGGCATCCACCAGCTCGATCTGGCGACGATGCTCATGGGCGACCCGGGCCTGCCCCGGGCGGTCTCCTGCTCCGGCGGCCGGCTCGCATACCCCGACGACGAGGGCGAAGTACCCGACGTGCAGATCGCCTCGTTCGATTTCCCTGATTTCGTGATGACCTTCGAGCTGAGCGGTTATCCGCGCTACATGCAGAAGACGACCGGGACGATTCGCCGCAACGACGAGTTTCCCTACTGGACGCAGAACGCCACGCGCATTGAGCTGTATGGCTCCGATTTGATGATGACCGTGGGCCGGCACGGGGGCGGCTGGATCGTGACAACCTCCGGCGGCAAGATCGTGGGGAAGAGGTACGGCCGGCCCCCGGACCAGCATCACGAAGCCAACTTCCTCGAATGCATCAAGACCCGCAAACGCCCCAACGCCGATATCGAGACGCTGTTCAACAGCACCGCCATGGTCCACATGACCAACATCGCCCATCGCGTCGGGAACGAGAAGCTGACATTCGATGCGACGTCGCAGCGATTCACCGACAGCGCCGACGCCAACGAATTGCTGAAGCGCACGTACCGTCCCAAGTATCGAATCCCCGATCGCGTGTAGATTATTGTTGGCGACAGAGACCGATAATGTGAACAGTGATTGCTCCTTGCGTCGCATGTCATCCTGAACGAAGCGCAGCGTAGTGAAGGATCTCGGTCGGGCACGCAAGCAACTTCTCATTCGCAGGCCAGGTCCTTCGCCTGCGGTTCAGGATGATACGGTCCTGTAGCGCGAGGACTTTTTCCGTTCCCGATAATACGTTGCCGGGATTTTGCGCGGAATTTACTTCAACCTCTGTCAACCCATGGGCTACGATACGCGTCTGTACCGGTAGTTGGAGTAGTAGCCTCGATGGGATGTACTGACGAGAGTTTAGTCGCCGCCCATGTCCAGGGCGACCGGGCGGCATTTCGCGAGCTTGTCCAGCGTTACGGGGACAGCCTGCTGGGGTACTTGTTCCGCATGACCGGCAACCGAGACCAGGCCGAAGACCTTTTTCAGGAGACCTTCACACGGGTCCATGAGAAGGCCCATACCTTTCGGGGCAGGAACTTCAAGGGCTGGCTCTTCACGATTGCGACGCGTACGGCCATCGATACGGCCCGGCGGCGCAAGCGGCGCGTGGTCCTCTCGCCGGTCGCGGCGGGCGACTGTGACGATGATCGTGGGCCTCAACTGGACACGTTGACGGCCTCCGAAGACGCGGTCGATCCGGCGGAGACGCTGGTGCAGGACGAGCGGAAGGAGCAGGTACGGCGGGCGGTCGAGACCCTGCCGGCCAAGCAACGCGCTACGCTCGTGCTCGCCTACTATCAGCAGCTCAGTTATCGCGAAGTCGCCGATGTGATGGGCTGTTCTCTCGGCACGGTCAAGACCCAGATGTCCCGCGCCCTGGCGACGCTGGCACGCAAACTACCGGATTCTGTCGGTGTGACAAAATGAACGGACACCTTACAGAACGACAATTGATCGATTACGAGTTTGACCTGACTTCCGAGTCCCAGGCGAACGAGGCCCGCGCGCATCTCGAACAGTGTGACGCGTGTCGGGCGAAGCTGGACGAGCTGAAACGCAAGTTCGCGAGCCTTGATCTGCTGCGGGACGAAATCAGCGCTTCGGAAGCCCTGATCTCGAAGGCGGTGGAGAACGCCGCGAGCCCGAGGCCCGCGCGCGTGATCCCGGTGCGGCAATGGCCGTGGCTGGGGGCGATCGCCGCCGCTATTATCGTGGGCTTCATGTTCCTGCTGGTCTCGAATCTCGGTCCCGAGCGGCGTTCGGAACAGGTCGCCTCCGATCAGCGGCCTTTCCCCGACGATGCGCCGACGAGAGTGGACCTTGGCTACGGCACGACCAAACAGCTCGCGCCGGGCCCGAGAACGCTGCAGGTGGCGCGCTCGTGGGCGCCGCGGCCGACCGCCGAGCCCACGACGCTGGCGGCCACCGACCCGCACAGCGTCGAGATCGCCGAGAGGCCGCCGTTCGCGCCGGCCAGTGCGATCGAGCTGGTCGTTCTGCCCCGCAGGCAGGACGTGCAACTGACGATCTACAACGCCGCCGACCTGACGCTCGTGCGCGAAAAGAGGAACCTGACGCTCAAGCGAGGCTGGAACTGGCTCCAGTTCATGTGGGCCAACACGCTGATCGATCCGACTTCACTTGCCCTCGAACAGATGGAGCACAAAGACCGGGTGGACATCCAACAATTGGTGTTCCCACCGAGGCTACGGGAACTTGGTCGCTGGCTGATTCGCTCCGAGGTCAGCGGCCAAGTACCGTTTGAGCTGACGTATTTCACCAGCGGTTTGTCCTGGCGGGCCTTTTACATGGGCACGCTCTCGCAGGATGAGAAAACGATGCACCTGGAAGGGTATGTCCGGGTCGCCAACGACAGCGGCGAGGATTACGAGGACGCCCAAACCCGGTTGATCGTCGGAAAGGTCCACCTGCTCGATGAAATCCGCGCCCTGGCCCAGCGGCAGTACGCCTACGGCAGCCCCGTGCCGGAGAGAATGGGAATGGGGGGCGGCCGCGTCGCCGGTCTTGCCGGCGTCGACGCCCGCAGGGATACCTACCAGTATGGGGAGGGGGAGGCCGGAGGCAAAGGCTTCGGGCGGATGCTCGATTCTCTGAAACGCAAGGAAGTCAGGAAAGAGGGTCTCAGCGAGTACTTCCTCTATACCATTGAGGGGACCGAGACGATTCCGAACCAGTGGGGCAAGCGGCTGCTGTCGTCCGAGACGAAGGAGATTCCCGTCAGCAACCTGTATAAGTACGACGAGCAGCGATGGGGGGAGCAGGCGGTGCGGTACCTTTCGTTTGCCAACGACGCCGAGCACAAGCTGGGGGAGACGCCGCTTCCGGACGGGATGGTGCGCATCTACGGCCGGGCGGACGCCGAGGGCCACCTGTCCTACGTCGGCGGAACGGGCGTCAAGTACATCCCCGTCGGCGAGGAGGTCGAGCTGAATCTTGGTCCGGCCCGCCTGGTCGAGGTCGAGCCGACGCTGATGGACTTTGGCACGGAGAACTACGTGTTCGATGCCAACGACAACATCGCCGGATGGGACGAGGTGCGGACCTGGAAGATCGAGATCGCCAACGCTCGCACCGTGCCGGTCGAGATCGAGGCGACGCGCGGCTTCGAGACGCCGTACTGGACGCTGCCCTTCGATGACGAGGACGTCGCATACGAGAAATACGACGCGACCCACGCACGCTTTACGCTGACGGTTCCGGCGCGAACGAAGCGCCGATTCGAGTATACGGTGACGACATACTATGGCGTTCGAGCCGAGACACTGGTCAAACGCCAATCCGAGAGGACGAACTGATTTTGGGAGACGCAGTTATGAAACGCACACACATTGCATTGACGGTTCTGGTCATTGTCCTCGGTGCCGCCGCGGCGCTGGAGGCGCGCATCAAGTTGGTGGCGCTACCCGAGCGGGCGGCAACCGTGATCCGGCTGGACAACCCCAGCGCCACGCTGATCGAGGAGGAACGGGTCCTGACGCTCCAGCAGGGACTCAACAAGGTGGACTTCTCCTGGAAGGGCGTGCAGATCGACGAGGATTCGATCCGCCTGCAGATCCTCGACCACCCGGACGGCGTGAATCTGCTCAGCGTCAGCTACCCGCCCGGCGAGGCGGCTTTGGTCTGGGAGATCAGCAGCGGAGGCGACTACGCCGAGACGGTTCGCATCAGCTACCTGCTGCGCAACATCGACCGGCTCATCACCTACAAAGCGGTCGCCGACAAGGCCGAGACGAAGGTCGATCTCAAGAGCTACCTCGTCCTGCGCAACTTCTCGGGTGAGGACTTCGAGAAGGCCCGCGTCCTGCTCGATTACGGCGAGGCCTTCGAGCAGGGGATCGACCACGAAGAGACCAAGCGCATGCTGTTCCTCAAGGCGCCGCAGGTCCCGGTGACCAAGGTTTGGACGTGGGACGTGCGCAATATCCCGGAGCACATGTGGGACCCGAGCCGGGTCGAGAATGAGAACGTCGGCATCCCGGTCAGCTACCGCATCCTCAACGACGAGCCCAGCGGGCTGGGGGAATTCTCGCTGTGGGGAGGCAAGGCCCGCCTCTTCCAGGACGACGGCCACGGAAGCACGATCTTCCTGGGCGAGGACAACGCGCCGCTGGTTCCGGTCGGCGAGAAGATGGAGCTCTATATCGGCGACAGCCGGGACATCGTCGTGACACAGAAGAAAATGAAGGACGCGCGAATCAACCTGCGCAAGAACGACTCCGAGCGGGTGGTGCTCTACGACACGGACGAGATCATCACCGCCAAGATCGAGAACTTCAAGGACGGTCCGGCCGTGCTGACGATGATTCAGCAGATCCCCGGGCAGTGGGACATGGAGAAATGCAATCTCACGTACAAGAAGAAGGACGCGAGCACGCTGGAGTTCGAGATCGAACTGCCGGCGCGCAGCGATTCGGGGCCGGCGGTGAAGGAACTCACGATGCACTATCACCGTCGCAACGTCCGGCCGTAGTACGCTGTCGCAGCCTGCGCGATGGGCCACGGGTGGCAGCGTCAAGGCCGAAGGCCTTGGCGATGGGATCAGCCGAACTCGTGGAAGGCCATCGCCAAGCTGCGCTTGACGCTGCCACTCGATGCTGCGGATGAGAGATTGACAGGAGTGCTCTTATGAAACGCTTGATCTTATTGCTATTGCTATTGACGGTGATGGCCGGTACCGCCGCGGCCAAGGTCGACCTGACGACACTGCCCACGCGCGACACGGTGCAGCTCACGATTTACAACTCCGCCGACCTGACGCTGGCGCGCGAGAGCCGGGCGTTGACGCTCAAAGAGGGCGACAACCGTCTTCAGTTTTCCTGGGAAAATACACTGATCGATCCGACCAGCCTGGACATGCTGCCCAAGGCGCACGCGGGCCAGATCGACATCGCCGAACTGGTTTACCCGCCGCGAGTGAAGAATCTCGGCTTGTGGAACATCGAGAGCGAGGT
>JAFGCA010000060.1 GCA_016932895.1 Sedimentisphaerales bacterium
AGCCCCAACTGCTGGGCGACATAGAATGGGTCAAAGCCGAGCACGAGTCCATGTATGGCGCCATTGAAAGCGCCTGGCGAATTCGAGGCGACAAGTTTCATCTGCAAGTGACGATACCGACCAACACCACGGCGACCGTCTATGTCCCCTGCGACAAGCAGACGTTCGTTACGGAAGGGCCCGACACCATCCACTCCGGCGAACACGTCCGGTTCCTCCGGCTGGACGGCGATTACGTCGTATTCGAAGTCGGATCGGGAACGTACGAATTTGCTTCGATGCTGCCTTGACGACGAAGACGCGTTGGAATACAGATGCAACGGCTTTTCTGAGGGACTGAACATGACCACGACGACAGCTCGGCGCTGTGCCATTGTGTCTCTTCTCCTGGGCTTCGCCATCTGTCTGCGCGCGGCCCCGAACGAGAACGCCGCTCTCGGCATCAACCTGGGCGGCGTGACCTACTGGTCGTCGGAGATTGTGTTCGTGGACCTGTTCAGACACTCCCAGACCTTCAAGAGCCAGGCGCCGGGCAAGAGCTACGGCCAGGGCGGACCGCTCGATCGCGACGAGAAGGGCTGGGTCCGCGCGCTGCGCGGCGACGGGCACTGCGCCGACTCGATTATTCTGAGCCGGCCCAAGCTCGGTTATCCCGCCGGCGTCTACACGTGCCTCTACGACGGACAGGGCAAGATCGAATTCGCCTATGGCACGAAGGTCGTCGAGCAGAAGCCCGGACGCGTGCGCGTGAAAGTCGAGTCCGGGCAGAACATCCTGACCCTGAAGATCAGCGAAACGGACCCCGCCAATCCCGTCAGGAACATCCGCTTCATCCTGCCCGGCTTCGAGGACACCTGCGCGAAGCAGCCCTTCCACCCCGATTTTCTCAAGCGCTGGGAGAAGTTCAAAGTCCTGCGTTTCATGGACTTGCAGCGGACCAACAATTCCAGGCAGATGCATTGGTCCGACCGCCCCACCACCGCCATGCAGACTCAGGGCAACGACGCGGGCGTGGCGCTGGAATACCTGATCGAGCTGGCCAACACGCTCGACGCCGACCCGTGGTTCTGCATGCCGCACCTGGCCACGGACGACTACATCCGCAGTTTCGCCGAGATGGTCAAGGCCCGGCTCAAACCCGAACGCAAGGTTTACATCGAATACTCCAACGAATGTTGGAACGGCATCTTCAGCCAGGCCCGCTACTGCCGCGAGAAGGGTAAGGAGCTGGGTCTCAGCGACAACGACTATCAAGCGCAACTACGCTACTGCTCGAAGCGCGCCGTCGAGATCTTCGCGATCTGGGAGCAGGTTTTCGGCGGCGCCGACCGGCTGGTCCGCGTCCTGGCGGCCCAGAGCGCCAATCCCTGGACCAGCGAGCAAGTGATGGACTTCGAAGACGCCTGCAAACACGCTGATGCGCTCGGCATCGCCCCGTACTTCGGCAACGCGCTCGGCAACCCCAAGACGCAGAAGGAAGTCGCACAGATGACGGTCGACCAGGTGCTCGACAAATGCGCCGAGTACATCAAGGAGGGCAATGAGACCATTGCCCGGCAGGCTCGCCTGGCAAAAGAGCGCGGCCTGCGCCTCGTTGCCTACGAGGCAGGCCAGCATCTCGTCGGCCACGGCGGCGCCGAGAACAACGAGAAGCTGATGAACCTCTTCCACGCCGCCAACCGGCACCCGCGCATGAAGCAGCTTTACCTCGACTACCTCACCGGCTGGAAGCAAAACGGCGGCACCCTGGCCGCGATCTTCTCCTCCATGGGCACCTTCTCCAAGTGGGGCTCCTGGGGCCTGATGGAACACCACGGCCAGAGCCCCACCGAAGCCCCCAAATACCAGGCCATCCTCCAATTCCTCGACGCCAATCCCAAATGGTGGTGATGGGCGCCGAACGAAAGCACAGGATAGGTGCTGCCGCGCGACGCTCTGCTCGCACGGCGTTCTTCGCTATGGGCGAGGTTTTCTCGACGCGCCTATTCCCTCGTCGAGAGGGCGACGACGGTAGCCACGACAAGAACAAGAAAGACGAGACCGGTGAGTACCTCTGTTGCCACCCACAGCTTTGCCCAGGAATCCAGAGGCCGCATATCCCCAAAGCCCAGGGTTGTGATTGTGACCACCGAGAAGTAGAGAGCATCTCCTGCAGAAGCGAGCGCATTGCTACATTCACTATAGACAACCTTTGCCACATGTAGATACAGATAGGCGAAACCAGCGATTATCTGCAAGTAGTTGACAAACAAGAGGATGAGAAGCCGATTGTAGGACTGGGGTTTCCACCCAGGCTTGTGCCTATCAAGGAAGATGATGCAGAGTGGATAGTCTATCGATCCCCAGATTAGGTAAACTAACACGATGATCGCAACGAATCCAGATCCGAGAAGACCATAGACAACAGACAGTGTGAGAAAGACTAACCAGGCGATTGTCATCAGTTCAGTGCAGATGGGCTGGCAACGCTCATTCTTGAAAAGCAGATCTCGCAGCCTAGTGCTCAGGGAGACCACGCGTCTGAAGACGAGCAACGTGACAACGATCTTCTCTATCCAGCCGACCTTGTGTTTGAAACCGCGTGGCCAATAGTCCGTCCAAATACTGCGCAGCAAGGACAATTCATCAGCCAAATCTGGAAGAACCCTCTTCAACGCTGCTCCACGCATCTTCGCACTCCGCAAACCGCTACGTGCCCAAGAACGACCCAGCACATCTCATTAGTACCTCCACAATCCCTTTATCGACAGTCGGACAACAGCATGTTTAGGAAAAAAGGCCCATAATCGGCTACCTCCCCAGTGCCTACTGGGATCGTCTTCCTGGAGCCGTTGCGGTCAGCCACACAAAAAGGCACACCGCATAGGTATAACTAGGCGGCCAGCAAGAGGAAGCATTCACATTCATCTTGCAGCAGCATGGGCGTGGGGCGAACTCGATACACTGGCCTTCTATACAAACCATAAAACATTACTATATACTGATATTGTTGCACTACAAAAACGGTACGTCCAAGGCGGCTGCACGTATGCCAAGGCCTCCCAGCAACTCGCGGTCAGTGACTGGGTCCTGCGCTGCTAGGTCAAGGCCTTCTGGACGAGTAGGCAAGTGCCTCCAAGGGCAGGTGTTCCCAGGGCCAAGAAAAAACTCAAGGGGCTCCGCAAAGAGATTGCGAGACTGCAACCGGAGAACGAACTATTGAGAAAAAGGGGCGGCATACTCTGCGAAGGAGCCCCAGTGAAGTGCGTGGATTCACCAGCAGCACGACTCTTTACCACACGCAAGGCAGAAATCACCTGGCCGTATGGCAACTATTGACTTGGGTTACCATACAATATATGATTACATGGCAACTGTATGGTAACTCTTTGTCCGCGTGGGAGGCGCCGATGAGAGTCATAAAGAGTGTTCTCAAAGAGGAACTTTCCAACTCTCTGGCCATGAAGGAGAGCTATGAGAGAGAGCTGGCCAAGCTACCCAAAGGCAGTCTCGTCAGGAAGACCATCAAGGGCCACGAGTATTACTACCTCCAGGTTCGCGAAAAGGGGAAGGCTAGATTCCTATATAAGGGCAAGCTCAGCGACGAAGAGATCGAGACATACGAGCAGGCCAAGCAATACCGGGCCAAATACCGCAAGCTCCTATCCGAAGTGAAAAAGCAGATCAAATTCCTGAGGACTGCCCTGCGTGGAAAAGACTCAGTATGAACTCTGCCTTGAGGTCCTGAGGCGATTGGACGAGATCGGCGTCCTGAAACACGTGGTCCTAGTCGGCAGTTGGTGCACGTGGCTGTATCGGGACTACTTCGCCTCCCAGGCGTATGCTCCATCCCTCAAGACGCGCGACATCGACTTGCTCCTTCCGAGACCAACGGAAATCAAGTCGCGTGCAGACGTAGCAGACTTGCTGAGAGACCTTGGTTTTGTTGTCGGCTTCGCCGGTCGAGGAGGCTACATCCGACTGGAGCACCCGCAACTCATCATTGAGTTCCTGGTTCCGGAGAGAGGCCGGCCATCGGAGAAACCTTATCCCTTGCCCAACCTGGGATTGAACGCGCAGGCGTTGAGATTTCTGGATTTCCTCGCGCAGAATACGATTGCAGTCAGACTCAGCCAGATCACAGTGACATTGCCTCATCCGGCTCATTTCGCATTGCACAAGCTGCTCGTTCTCAGGCGAAGGCCAACACCGGAAAAGCAAACGAAGGACAAGGAGGCTGCCCTGCGAATCCTGGGAGCCCTCATTGACAAAGGTGAAGAGGGTCTCATCAGAGAAGCATTCAATCCCATGCCTCAAAGATGGAAGGCGAAGGTGAAGGCAGAACTCAAGGACCCTCTCGACAGGAGAATACTGGTCCTTCTTGAGCAATAACCACAAGTGCGGCGCTGGTGCCACGGGGTTGTCAGGGTTGATTTCGGACCGGCCTATGGTATAATCGCCTGCCATGAAGGATTTGCTGAGACAACTGATCCAGGCTGACTCGACGTTGGATAAGGGCGAGGTGGCGGCGGCGGAGGTGTTGGCCGCCCACTTCGAGGCGCACGGCATCGAATGCCGGCTCGACCGCTGGAATGAGAAGCGTGCGAATGTAACGGCCCATGTCCGGTCCACCAGGCAGCGTCCGGGGCTGCTGTTTCTCTGTCATCTTGACGTGGTCAGCCCGGGCGAGGAGGCCTGGGTGCACCCGCCGTTCGGAGCGGTGGAGGAGAACGGCAAGATCTACGGCCGGGGCACGACGGACATGAAGGGCGGCACCGCTGCCGTAGCCGCCGCCATGTGCGAACTGGTCGAGTCCGGAACCGAGTTGAAGGGTGACCTCGTCTTTGCGGCCACCGCGGGCGAGGAGACCGACAGTTGCGGAGCGATTCGGCTCATGCAGAGCCGTGACGGGTTTCCCGAACTGGCGGGGATCATCGTTCCGGAGCCGACCGATTTCTGCGTGGTCACGGCCCATCGCGGCATGTTCTGGCTGAAGATCACCACGAAGGGCAAAGCCGTCCACAGCTCCATGCCTCACCGCGGCGTCAACGCCATCATATCCATGAACCGCCTGCTCGCCGAGCTGCGGCGCTACGAGGTGCCATTCGGGCCTCATGCGACGCTGGGCAAGTGCTCGGTGAGCGTCAATACCATCGCCGGCGGCGAGGCCATGAACATCGTGCCAGACCGCTGCACCATCGGCGTCGATATTCGCACGCTGCCCGGGCAGGATCACGACGCGATTCGGTACGATCTCGAACGCATGCTGGCCCGCCTCAAGGCCGACACACCGCAGTTTGAGGCCGAAATCGCCGTCGACCGCTCCGTCTGCGCCATGGAGACCGACGACCAGGACGAGTTCGTCAAGACGTTTTGCTCGGCTGTGAACGTCGACCTGACCAACACAGTCGGCTTTACCACGGACGCCCCGCATCTGGTGCCGTTGGGGGCGCCGATCGTGATCTACGGGCCGGGCAAGCCCAAGCTGTGTCACCAGGTCGATGAGTATATCAAGATCGCCGACCTCGACGCCGCGGCCGATATCTTCAAGAAGGTCATCGCCCGGTTCCTTACATAAATTTGCCGGTCTGCGGCCACGGCGCAACATGGATCGTTGCGCGTCCATGTAATCAGGGAATCGGGCTTTCGGAGGTGAACGCATGAGCTTCTCGGTGACACCCCCTAACGGAGTGCGGTGGTTCGTTGCTCTTCTCGTCCTGTTGTCCCCGGCAATCGAGATACGGGCCGCCGCAAGAGCTGACGATGCCGAATCGCGCCGCCCGCGAATGCGCAATACCAAACTGAGCATCGAGCACGTTCACTATCGACCCGTCCGCTACGAGACCGAAAAAGTCACGGAGCCCCAGAACGAGCGTCCCAACCAGGGAGGACTGGTGTTCGTGTACGTCAAGAACACCTCCAAGGAGGAGGTGCGTTTGCGCTCGTGGTATCTCAACCGAAAAGGCGACAGCCACTATCGTCTGGGCGGGTTTCTCGCGTGGGACCGGTTGTACCGGGACCGGCTGTCTCCCGGTGAAATGACGGTTCTGGAGATCTCGGGGGTATCTGAAGGTTTTTCCGCCGGCGCGCCGTTCGAGTTCGCCTTCATCGGTGGGAACTGGCGGCCGGTCGGCGGCATCTGGACGACACTGGACGCGGACGCCGTTCGCGTCACGTTCATTCGGGTCCTGCCGGGCATGAAAGAGATCGAGGTGCACGTCCGCAACGAAGGACACAGACCTATGCAGGTGAGCTCGCTGGAGGTCATAGGCTCCCAAACGGATTCTATCGCCTGGACGACGCCGCGATTGGCCGGACCGGGACACGCCATCGGTCGTTTGCGCCTGCGGGAGGCGCTGGAACCGGGCCGGTTGCTCATCGTCAAGCTCGACGTCACAGAGGATGGCGAGACGCGATCACTCTACGCCCATCGCAACGCGTTCGCCGACCGTTTCCCCATCGGGACGTGGGGCGCCCGGTCGGAGATGTACGCCATGACACGCCGCCACCACATCGACACCATCGTTCAGGGCGGCCGCTCGGACGACTCTTTCTATTCGCAGGAAGCGCAGCGCTACGGGTTCCACACGATGGTCCACACAGGCGTGTTGCCCCGCGTCGACGTCCTGCGCGACCTCGGTGGCCATGAGGCCGTGGATTGCTGGATGATCCACGACGAGCCGGACTGGCACTACACGCCCCAGATGATGCTGGCGGCCGCAGAAATGACGCGACATTACAACGCCACCAAGCCGACGTTCATCACGCTGTGCCGCAACGTGAAGTTCTTCGAATACGCTTTCCTTCCCGACATCGCGTGCCAGGACCACTACTCGGTGACGGCGCCGTCGAGCAGCCGGTGGCCCGCGCGATACGGCACGCGCCTGGAAGAGACGGCGTATTACACGCGGGATCTCAAGTACGCCGCCGAGCCCAAGCCGATCTGGATCTGGACGCAGGGCATCGCCAACTGGTCCGAGCGGCCCAAGCGACCGGTGCCGACCGTCAACGAGCTCACGGCCCAGTTGCTGCTCAACCTGGGCCGGGGCGCCAAAGGCATCCTGTGGTTCACATTCAATCAGAACGTGGGCGAAAGGTACCCCGAGCTGCGCACCGCCATTCAGGGCTGGGGCCGGGTGATGGAGCTGATCCGGGGCGATCTGCTGGGCAGCGAGCCGGTCGACGCGGCCGTCCGGGCGCCCGCGAAGGTGGACGTGGCCGTGCTGGCAGGCTGGGACAGACTTTTCGTCTTCGTCTTCAACCAGGACTACGAGATTCACGACGAGGCGTATCCCTGGACAAGGCAGGAGAATATCACAGTCTCGCTACGGTGCCCCGCGTGGATCGGGCCGCAGACGGTCCTGGAATTGACGCCGGACGCGGTCAGCCAGCACCGCTTTGAGACCTCGGATGAACGTCTTGCCCTGGAACTCGGCACCCTCGACGTCGCGCGCCTTTTCGTCGTTGCCAATGACCCGAACGCCGGTCGAGAGTGCCGTGAGAAGCTCGTCCGGATCGTGGAAAGTGAAAAACGCGAGTTTTAACAACGGCCTCTGGAAGAGGGCGATACGCGAACCGTGATTTTCTGCCTGGTAAGCGGCGGAATTTTGTAACTTCAAAGAGAGCGCTGCGTCTAACAGGTGGAAAACCGTGGATTGGGTCCTTGACCCACGCGTTTGTACACGCGACGGCTTTGCAAGTGGGTTGAGAATCCGCCTTACACTATTATGGTGGTCTCGAACGATGGCATCGACTGACAGAACCAGCGCCGGCGGTATCGAAACGACGACGAACGGCAGCGCAGCGGCTGTGCCCGCTTCTAAGGGAGTGAACCACGAGGAGCTCATTGAGCGGCTCCATGAAGGTCACGCCCGGCTCAAGGAGCAGGTCCACCACATCATCGTGGGACAGGACAAGGTGATCGACGCCGTCCTGTGCTGCATGCTGGCCGGCGGGCACTGCATCGTGCAGGGGGTCCCCGGGCTGGCCAAGACGCTCATGGTCCACTCCATCGCCGACGCCATGAAGCTGGGCTTCAATCGCATTCAGTTCACGCCGGACCTGATGCCGTCCGACATCACCGGCGCCGACATCATCCAGAGAGATCCCCAGTCGAAGAAGAGAAAATTCGAGTTCGTCAAAGGGCCGATCTTCGCCAATGTGGTATTGGCCGACGAGATCAACCGAACGCCGCCCAAGACGCAGGCCGCTTTGCTGCAGGCCATGCAGGAGCGGGAGGTGACGATCTCGGGACGAACCTACAAGCTCGTGCGGCCGTTCTTCGTCCTAGCCACGCAAAACCCGATCGAGCAGGAGGGGACGTATCCGTTGCCCGAGGCCGCCCTGGACCGGTTCATGTTTATGATCTACATCGATTATCCCACCGCCAGGGAAGAGCATCTGATGGTCAAGGTGACCACCACGGGAAAGAAACACACGCTCGAGCACGTCCTGGACGCCAACGATATGACCTTGTTCCAGGAGATCGTGCGGATGGCCCCGGTCAGTGACGTGGTCATCGGCTACTGCATCAAGCTGGCGCGGGCCACCCGGCCGAGCGATCCGCTGGCGACGTCCATGGTGAAAAAATACCTGAAATGGGGCGCCGGCCCGCGTTCCGGACAATTCATGACGCTGGGGGCCAAGGCGCGGGCGCTGACGAAGGGCCGCATCACACCGAGCTTTAACGACGTCAGGGCCATCAGCAAGCTCGTGTTGCGACACCGCGTGATCCCGAATTTCAATGCCGAGGCCGACGGCATCAGTATAGAAGCCATTCTCGATGATTTGCTGGAGAACGTACCAGAGCCGAAATAGCCGCCCCGGCCGGTGCCACCCGGACGGCGCTTCGTTGGGGGTGTAGGCCCATGGCAGGATCGACCCGAGACTATCTCGATCCGATCTTTCTGAGCAAGCTGGCCAACATGGAATTGGTGGCTCGCTGCGCAGTGGAGGGTTTCTTCTCCGGCCTGCACCCGAGTCCATTCCAGGGCTTCAGCGTGGAGTACAGCGATCATCGGGAATACTATCCCGGCGACGAGGTGAAGTTCGTGGACTGGAAGATCTTCGCTCGAACGGACCGGCTCTGCATCAAGCGGTTCCACCAGGAGACGAACACCTGTGTGTACATTCTGCTGGACGTCAGCAAGAGCATGGCGTTTGCGGGGGGCCGGGCCGTGCGCAAGGTGGACTACGCCTCTTTCCTGGCGGCCGCCTTGAGCTACCTGATGCTCAAACAGGGTGATAGCGCCGCTCTTGTGCAGTTTGCCGAGCGAATCAGGGCGCAGATTCCGCCGGCGTCGAGGCGAACGCATCTCAACGTGATTCTCACGGCGTTGCAACGCGCCCATGTAGGCGGGCGCACCAACCTCACCGGTGTGCTGCACACCGTCGCCGAGACCACCAAACGCCGGGGCCTGGTCATCCTGATTTCCGACCTGCTCGACGATGAGGGCGATATCTCCAAGGGTCTGGCCCACCTGAAGTTCCTCAAGCACGATGTCATCGTGTTCCACGTGCTGGATCATCAGGAGCTGGAGCTTGATTACGAAGGGCTCATCGAGTTCGAGGACATGGAATCGAAGGACAAGGTGCGCGCGTTCCCGCAGTCGATCCGCTCCGGCTACCAGCAGCGGGTGGGCGAATTCCTGGACGACGTGCGGAAGACGTTGGGCAAAAACGACGTTGACTACTGCCTGCTCGACACGTCCGAGCCGCTGGACAGGGCCTTGATCGCGTACCTGGTCAAACGAAAGAGGCTGATGTGATCTTCCTGCAGTGGACATTTTTGTTCGGGGCGCTGGCCGTGGCCGGACCGGTGCTGGCGCACCTGCTGTCGAAGCCTCGCTTTCGACGCGTGCCCTTCACGATGCTGCGCTTCCTCCGGAGCGGGCAGCGCGAGAGTCAATCTCGGCGCAAGCTGCGCGACCTCCTGGTGCTGCTGCTGCGCTGTGCGATCATCACTCTGATCGCCATGCTGTTTGCCCGGCCGATGCTGCACCGCAAAGCCCGCCCGGGCGGGCACACGTCGTCGATTCACCTGGCTCTTGACGATTCGATGTCGATGGCCTATCGGGACGGAAACACGAGCCTCTTCGCGCGGATGATCGATGCCGCCTGCGACCGAGTCCGCCGGGCGCGCGAGGAGGCGCGCTTCAGCCTCTACGCTCTGGCGTCGCGGCGGTCCATCGACGGCCTGAACAAGCAACAGGCCCTGGCGGAGATCAAACGGCTGGCCGTCGTGCCCGGCAGCGCAGACCTGGCGGATTTTCTCTCCGCTCTGCGACAGGCAGGGCGAACCGCACCGGCGGGCGACCGCCTCTGCGTCTGCATCATGAGTGACTTTGCGCCAAACGCGCTGCGGCAGTTCGAGCAGGTCCTCCAGCCCGCGCCGGTGCACGAATGGACGTACGAACTCATCCAGCCGGGTCCTCCGGTAAATAACGCCGCGGTCACCGGCGCCCGCATTGTCGACGTCGCCGGCGGTACGCTCGACGTCGATGTCACGGTCTCCAACCGGGGCGACACCGCACAGGAGCGGACGCTCACAGCGAAGGCGCCAGATCTGAAGGACGCGCGGGTAGACGTCACTCTGGCGCCGAAGGAGCAACGGGTCTTGCGGATACAGGTGGATTTGGGACGTACGTTCAACCGGTCCGAGCGCCCGTCGCTTCCGCTGGAGCTGAGCCTTGTCCCCGGCGACCGTCTCGTGGCCGACGACACCTACCGTCTCGCGCTGCACGTCCCGGCCGCAACCTCGACCCGCATCCTTCTCATCCGGCAGGCGCAGGAAGCCTTCCTCTTCGAAACGGCTCTCGAGGCGCTGGGGCAGAAGAACTCCGCCTGGACCCTGGACGTGCGTACCGTGGCGGAGGATCGCATCACGGCCGGCGAGATCAACTGGGCCGATATCGTTGTGTTCTCCTGCCTGCCCGCCGACCTGCGCTACCGAACGCGCGATCTGAAGAACGTCCTCACCGGAGGCGGCAAAGTCATCTTCTTCGCCACCACGATCGGAAACTCACGAATTGCCGAGCGTCTCTGGAGGGAGGGATTACTGCCGGCGCTGCCGGAACGATGGCTCGAAGAAACAATGTACCCGGAGGCCCGGCCCTGCGCCCGGAGGTGTCCGGGTTTTGACGACAGCACGGCCCGGGCGCTGTCGAACTACCGCCCGGATAAGATCGCCGTGAGAGGCTGCTGGCTGGGCCGCGTGCCCCCGGAGACCCGCTGCGTTTGGCGTTTCCACAACGGCCCGGGCTTTCTCTACAGCAAGCCCGTCGGCCGTGGTTCGACCATCCTGGTAAATACAAGTATTGATGACTCTCTCGGTCTACTGGCAAAATCCGGCGCGTGGGTCGCCTTCTGCAGCTACCTCCTGGGCGAGGACCAGGAAACCCGGCAGTTCTGTTTTTCCGTCAACGAGCGGCCCGTTTTGAGTCTCGCCGGTGCAAGCCGGGCCGAACAACGGCTCGCCGTCGTGCCGGTGGAGAACTGCGACGGCGGCAAAACGCGCGCTCGCATCGAAGGCGACAAGCTGTTCCTGCCCGCCCCGACGGGACTTGGATGGATGAAGACGCTGGGTTCGACGGCTCTCTATGCGGGGATCAACCTGCCTGCGGGCGAAACCGATATCGGCGGCGCCACGCCGGAGCTCGTGGCCGATGCGCTGACCCGCGCCTTCGTCACGGCCGAGCCTGCGGGGCAAGAACCGGTGCGCGCCCGGGCAAGTCTGGAACGAAAGCCGATCTGGAAAACACTGGCGTGGGTCATCATTGGTCTCGTGCTGCTGGAATCGACCGTCACGAGCAGGCTCAAGAGATAGGACGGTTCAGCTATGGCTGTGGACGCCGATAGCACCTTAGAGGATCTCATTGCCCGGGTAGGCCGGGTTCGCCGCTGGCTGATCGCCCTCGGAGCGATGAAAACGGCGGCCCTGGGTCTGGCCTGCGTATCCGTCTATAGCGCCTCGTACGCGTGGCTCGATCACCGCACGCACTTCGGCCACGCAGAAAGGCTCGTTGCCTGCGCAGTCTTCGTCGCTCTGGTCGCGTTGCTTGTCTACCACCTCGTCCGAGCCCTCCGCCGCGATCTGACGTACAGTCGCGCCGCCGGCCATATCGAGAGCCGGGAGGATTTCGATCAGCAACTCATCGCGGCGGTCGAGTACTATGAGGGACGAGCCGACTACCCCTATTCCGAGTCGTTGGCCCGGCACCTGGTCCGGCAGGTTGTCGAAGCGACCCGGGAATTCGACTTCGACGCCACCGTGGATAAGAAACGAGGCTATCTCCTGGGCGCTTTCATCCTGCTCTGCCTCCTGGCCGTCGGGTTCTTCGTCAAGGAAAACGTCACGTACTTTTCCTCGTATCTGGCTCGGATGCTGCAACCTTTTTCCGCCGTGCAACCGCTGCCGGCGACGATTCTCAAACCGGCAACGGGCGACATCGTCACGGGGCCCAACGTCCCGGTGACTCTGACCGCTTCCATCGAAGGACGCGTTCCCGACTCCGCCACGCTGATACTGACGCGTCCCGAGCCCGAAGACACGAACGTCGCTCCCGGGCCGCTTGTAGAAAGAATTGAGGCAAAGCTGACCGTCGATCCGGAAGGAAACGCAACCGCTACGGCGACCACCTCGTTCGATGCGCTCGGGCCGGTCGAGTACCGGTTCGAGGCCGGAGATATACGGTCCGAGCCGCACACGATACGGGTGTGCGAGCCTCCTGCTATTGAGAGCATGGCCGCACAGGTCACGCCACTGGTAAAGGCGGGCACGCAACCCCTCGGGACGTACACCCAGACCATCGAGAATCAGACGCTCGAAGTGCTGCCCTACAGCCGAGTCCAGCTCCAGGTGGAAACGACCACGCCCATACGAAAGGCGACCATCACCGGTCCGAAGGGCCTGTCGAAGGTTGTGCCGCTCGACGGAGGCAAGACATTCAACGCTCAATTCGAGGCTGACGGCAACGCGACGGTTACGTTCGATCTCGTCAGCGCCGAGGGTCTGGCCAACGACGAACCGCTGGAACTGCACGTGCGGCTCAAGTCGGACGAGCCGCCGCAGTTCAAGCTGGTCTGCCCCGACGGAGATTACCTGACCACCGACGTGGCCAGCATTCCCATCGCATTCGAGATCAGCGATGATTTTGGGCTGGAGACCGCGCGTCTGTGCTGCGAGTTCCCGAACGCCGACGCAACCGTCCTGAATGAGGTTGCACCGCAAGGTTCGAAGCAGGCTCGTCTGGCGCACACGCTCAACTTGGAGCAATACGATCTGAACGTGGGCGACGGCATCCTCTTCTACGCCGAAGCCCGCGACGTCGATACGGGCCGGAAACGCGCGGACGCAAACGCCTGCAGCGAGGTGTACTTCATCGAAATACGCCCGTACCGTCAATACTGGCACTCGCAGGGAGGTGACGGGGGCCAGTCGTCGCCCGGGCCGATGGGCGAAGACCTGACGACCATTCTGGAATATACGCGAGCGATTCTGAAGAAAACCTGGGCGATCGCGCAGACGGCGGAGCTGACCACGGAACAGCGATCGCGCTTCGGACCGTTGCGCTCGGACATCGAATACTGTGAAAGCCGTCTGACCGCGATGCGCGACGATCCGGAGATGGGATTCACCGACGGCGCCAAGTCGAAGCTCACCGAGATTGCCGGGCAGTACACCGAGGCTTCCAACTGGCTGGCAAGGTCCGACGCTTCCGCCGCACTGACACCGACGAGAAACGCCTATCGGCTCCTGCGCAAGTTCATCGACGAATTGCACTTGCAGTGGAGCCCGCCTCCGGAGAGCCAGAGCGTGCCGGAAGAGAAGCCCGAGCGCATCAAGCTGAAGGAGGAGCCGGACGCGCCGCACATGGAGAAGGAGCGCATCGAGAGCAGACTCAAGAAGCTGCAACAGGAAATTGACGCGCTGCGCCGCCAACAGGAATCCGTGAAAGCGAGCCTGGCTGACACGTTGCAGCAGGCAAGCCAGGATGCCGGCGCGTCGCAATCACCGGGCGAGGCTTCTTCAGATTCAGGCGGTGACGGCGAACCGTCTGCCGGCCGGTCCGGCGAAGCCCCCGGCCCGGGCGAGCAGAAGGCCGGGGAGACGGCGCGTTCTCCCGGTCAGGAGGGTGGGACACCCGAAGACCAGGGAGGCCAGAACTCCCAGCAGAGTGACTCCTCACAATCGAGCGGCGCGGGCCAGGAAGGCCAGGGCACCTCCCCGGGCCAGCAGACCGGCGGATCAGGCCCTTCCAGTGGGGAAGGCTCCCAGGGACAAAACGGGACCGGCTCCAGCGGCAGCGGTTCCTCTCAGAGCGCTTCGTCGGCAGCGCCGGGCGACCGCCCGGGCCAGGGCCAGACGGCCCCCGGTTCGGGAAGCAAAGGCTCTCAAGGGCAGAGCAGTGCTCCTTCCAACGGCAGCGGTCCCTCGGAAGGCACGTCGTCTGCGGCGCAGGGCGACCGTTCGGGCGAGAGCCAGGCGACATCCGGTCCCGGTGGAAAAGCCTCTCAAGGCCAAAGCGGTACGCCTTCTAACGGCAGTGGATCGGCCAGGGACAGGGCCTCGGCATCCGGAGACCGTCGCTCGCGTTCAGCCGGTCAGAGCGGCGATTCCGCCGCCCGCCTGGACGCAGTCCTGCAAATGCTCCAAGCCAGGCAACAGGCGCTGCGCCGGCAGACGACCCAAGCGGACGCCGAGTTGGGACGCATGCCTCTGTCGGAATACTCCTCACATGCGCGTGCACGGGACGACGCCCGGGAACGTCTAGAGCGGGCCGTCGAGCAGATGAAAGAACTCGAGGATACGCTGGGCGATCTTCGCTACCAGGGGCCGACTTCAGCGCCGCAACAGGACGCGGTGACCGATCTGGCCGATGCGATTGCCCGTCAACTCGCCGAGGTGGAACGGGCGCTTCAGCGCGGTCTGTCCGCCGACAGCGGACAAGCGGATGCGGACCAGGCCCAGGACATCGCCGAGCAGCTTGCCAAAGACGCCGAGGCGTTCGACGAGTCGGTCGATCCCGCCGACAAGCAGGATATGCTGGCGCGGCTGGAGGCGGCCAAGCGCCTGCTGGAGAGCATGGCGGGCGTCCAGTGGGCCACCGTCGGCGGAGGTGGTTCGGCCGGGGCAGCCCATGTCTATACCCGAAACCAACGATTGGGACCGGCCGAGCAGGCCCGTCTGCTGGCCCGCGAGTTCTGGTCCCTCTCCCTCCAGAGGCGAGAACGCCGGATTCAGCCGACTCAGGACGAATCATCCGATATTGAGTTCTTCGAAGCCGAGAACGAGTTCTTCGAAAACGCCGCCAGATTCAGGCCGCAAGGTAACGAGAAATGACCTTTACCGACTATCCGGGACATTTCGTTGCCGCGACGCTCGTGCTGCTTTTTGCCGTGCTGACCTTTGTCTCGCACAACGCCGCCGAGATGCGCAGACCCGAACGCAAACTGCATCGCCGGTTGCTCATGGCAACGCAATGGGCGGTCATCCTGGTGTTGCTTCTGATCGCCTGGAATCCCTCGACCTGGCAGGAGAGCAAGGTATTCGCCCAAAACGCGGTGCTGACGCTTTTCGACACGAGCGAGAGCATGTCTGTTGCCGATGACAGGCGGCAGACGAGACTGGACAAGGCGCTGGACCGTTTCGCGAAGCACCTTCGCCGGGGCGGTTCGGAGGGCCCCAAGCATATCGTCTATGGATTCGATCGCTACCCCTACCACTGCGGCTCGGCGGACTTGCTCCGTCGCTGGGGCTCCGAGACGGACCTGCAATCAGTGCTGTCGCTGTTGGCCCAGTACAGTGGCCCGGGCCCGGTGGCGCAGGATGAACCAGATATCGCGGGCGAAGCGAAAGAGAAGAGCGTGGCGAACGAGGCGCGCCAAGCCGATACGGAAAGGCTGGCCGGTGTGGTTATTTTCACCGACGGTCAAGCCGGTGATAAAACTCTTCAGACCTATCATTCCTTTCTACCGGAAGATTCGCCGATTGTGCTCGTGGGCGTGGGATCGCGCAGGCGCGCGACGGATATCGCCGTAACCTCGATCGTCGCTCCGGCACGGGTTTGGATCGACAACGCCTATAAGGTCGGCGCTTCCCTTACCGCGACGAATCTCCCGGCCGGTTCCGTTCTCGTCGAACTGCTCGAGGACGGGCAGGTGATCGACGCGCTGGAGGTCGACCGGGACTCGTTCGCTCCTCGTGACAGCCGGGCGTCTTCCGGCGAGAGCGGGCATTCCGAGGCCACGGTCGAATTCGCAGTGCCGGCCCACCGGCTCGGCGCCCACGTGCTCTCGGTGCGGGCCAGGTCGCACGCCGGGGAGATCAACGTTGCCAACAACTCCCGCAGCACGTGTGTGGAAGTGACACAGGAGCAACCGCTGCATGTGCTGCTGTATTGTCAGCAGGCCAGCTTCGACATCGGGAAGATTCGTCAGGCCCTGGCCTGGGACAAGCGCGTCGATCTGGCCCTCGGCTTCGACGTCATCCGCGATCCGACGATATCGCAGCGCGTCTCGGCCGGGCTGGGCCACACGGCGCTACCCCGCAACGCCGAAGAATTCGGTGCCTACGACGTCATCGTCCTCGGCTCCTGCGATCTGACCCGGCTCGCCCCGGCGCAGCTCGAAGGGCTGTACCGTTTTGTGGCCGACCGGGGCGGAGGACTGCTGCTGTTGCCGGGTCAGACGGTAGCCACCCTGGCGGCCTGGGGAGACGAGAAATCGGCGGCGCTGCTACCGGTCCTTCTCGATCGAGGGCAGGAGCGAATCTGGCCCCCGGTCCCCGATGCGATTGACGTGACCTTCGAAGCGGAGGTTAGTCGCATACTCGACCCCGAGCCGTTCAAAGACCGCGCGGAGTCCCTCGCGCCTTACTACGGGATCGCCGCGGTGAAACCGGCGTCGCTGACGTTCGCCACGGTGCAAGACGTACCGCTGGTGTCGGCGCATCGATTGGGGCGCGGTCGAGTTTGTCTCCTGAACGCTTCGAAGCTCTTCACGCTCTATCGAGAGGATGAACAGGGGGGACTGCTCAGCGAACTGATTACTCGTCTGGTCGCGTACCTGGGCCGCACCCCGGCCCGGGGTGCCGGCATGGAGCTGTTTGTCCAACGAGCCGGCGAAGATCCGCGGCGCGTCGTTTTCAGCGCATACGTTGTCGACAAAGCGTTCCGGCCGGTACCCGGGGCCAACGTGCTGCTGACCGTCGAGGACAAGATTACCCGCATGGAAGCCGTCGGACAGGGTCGCTACAGGGCCGACGTTGACTGGGGCGCCGCGCAGTCGGTGGTCGCCACCGTCCAGGCCGAGAACGGCGGGCTGTTTCTGGGAGAGCGAACGATGGCGACGACGTTACCGCCCGTCCGCGATGAAATGTCCGAGGTGGACCTGGATGAGGAGTTTCTCGAAGCTCTGGCCCAGCGGCTCGGCGGCCGTTACGTCCATATCGACGAGGTCGACGACGGCATCGGCGCCGCCTTCGTGCCGAGACGACAGACGGGAACCACGGAGAAGATTCAAAGCGTGTGGCCGATGTGGCCTCTGCTCCTGACGCTGTGTCTGCTGCTCTCGGTCCAGTGGTTCGTAAGGCGGGCGGTGGGTCTGGTCTAAGGAAAGATGAAATGATCGTGAGAAGGACGAGTGTTGGATGGGCGGCCGTTTCGGCGGTCGTTCTGGTGCTGGCGACGGCGGCGCTTGCGCACGCTGGCAGCGAGGGTTCGCCTACGGGCAAAACGTACGCCCTGATTGTCGGCGGTATCAGCCGAGACCCGCCCGACCGTCGGGCGCGGAACCACGCGCTCGAGGCCTTGAGCGTCTATCTTCGCGGACCGGCGGGGCTGGCGCGGCAGCAGGTGCGAGTGCTTGTCGGCGACGACCTCGGCCTCTCGGACCCGAACGTGCGGGCGACGGGACCGAACGTGAAGGCCGCCGTCGAGTCGGTCGCGTCCGTTATCCGGGCGCAGGATCGATTCGTTTTCTGTTATCTCGGTCTGACCAACGCCGTTTCAGAAACCTTGCGCTTCAATCTGCCGGGGCCGGACGTGACGCACGAGGCCCTGGCGGGCTGGCTCGGCGGCATCAAGTCCAACGTGCAGGTAGTCGTACTGGATTGTCCCTGTGCGGCCTTGGCCGCCAAGGCCCTCGCCCGGCCGGGCCGGATCATCGTCTGCGCCTCGACCGCGAAGCAGGCGTACAGCACCGGTTTTACCGGCCGCTTCGTCCCGGCCCTGACGCAGATGGAAAACGACGCGGACCAGGACGGCAGGGTCTCGCTCCTGGAAGCCTTCACAGCAACCGCCAAAGAGACCGAGCAGTGGTATCGCCGGATACAGTGTTTGCCCACTGAGACACCGTCTCTGGAGGACGACGGCGACGGCGTTCCCAGCAAACGACCCTGGCGATATCAAGTGGATGGCGGAGACGGCGCGCGGGCGGCGACGTTTTTCTTGGCCGCAGGGCAACGGTGATCGACTCATATGGACTTCGGAACAGACAAAATGGAGCGACGCGACTTTCTCGCCCTGGCGAGCCGAACGCTGCTGGGCGGCACACTGGCCTCCACCGGTGCGGCCCGGCCCCGCGAGTCCGACAGCGGTCCGCCTGAAGCGGGAGACTTGGACAAATACGACTTCGTGATTCCGCGCGTCCGGGTCAGGGAGCTGGCATATCGAGGTCGCGGCAAAGGCCCCGATGTCTGGAACGTCCGGCCCGGAGGCGACGCCAACCTGCTGCGCGAGCTGACCCGGGTGATACGGTGCCGCGTCAAACCGATCCAGGGGACCTTCGACTGGCAGCCGCAATACGCTCTGCCGGGCCAGCTCAATGCCGTGGTCGATTTCGACGAACCAAAGCGCCTGCGCGAATATCCCTTTCTTTTCATGACGGGCGAGAACCACTACGAATTCACCGAGAGCCAGAAGAAGAATCTGGAGGAGTACGTCACCGGCGGCGGCTTTCTTCTCATAGACGATTGCGTGGTTGCCTCCGGCGGCGACTTCTTTTACCAGAGCTCGTATCGGCTCCTGGAAGGGGTCTTCGGCTCCGGCGCCCTTCGCCCCGTCCCGCGCGACCACGAGGTTTTCCACAACGTCTACAACCTCGGAGGCACCGGACTTCCCCTATTGCACTACAGCCAGGACGGCCGCCCGCACGGACTGAACCACGGCGCCCGAGGCCTTTTCATCCGGGATCGTCTCGCGGTGTTTCTCAGTTCCACCGACCTTCATTGCGGCTGGTGTGACAGTCACGGGACGACGTGGGGCCTGCAAGGTTATCGCAGAGCCATCCAGATGGGCATCAACATCGTGATGTACGCCCTGACGCACTGAATCGTGTTTCCGCCGGGACCCTCAGGGGCCCAGCAGCGTATCGGTCAGGCACCCGGGCACCTCGACGCCGCAACAGTCGTCTGTGCCTTCGGGCAGATAGATATCGTCCGTCGGATCGTCGAGAAAACGGGTGCGGCTATAGCGGACGTGGCCGCCGCCGTAGAGAACGTTTTGTCCCCGGCGAGCGTGGTTGGGGCTGTTCAGACGCAATCGGTCGGGATCGAGACGAAGCGTCACCCGCGCCGACGTGCAAGCGGCCGACTGCTCGAAGTGAGGATTCATGTCCGCCATGATGGGCAGTCTCGACAGCGACGTCCTCGTCAAAAACGGGTCGGAAGGGACCCGATAGCTGTACGTGATGTGGTCGCGCGAGGGGAAATCGTTGTGGGCTTTGATCTGTGACGGCGTCAGCGGAGACGCATAGCCCCGTTTCCCGCCGCAACAGACGAAATCTTCTGCCCTGTCCAGGTAACCTAATGTCAGCAGGCGAAAGGGATTGCGCGTATTGGAATGGTTTTCCGGGCCCGGGTGGCCGATCCGGTTCCACGGCGCATCGGCGGCTCGAGCCATGACCGGAAACCGGTCCTCATGGTCGGCACTGTAGAGCTCCAGGCCACGGGAGATGTTCGCCAGTTGTCCTTCGCACGTCCGCAGACCCGAGCGGTGACGCATGAGCTTCGACGACGGGATCAGAATACCAACGATGAGAAGGACCGACGCTGCGACGGCGATCACGTTGCTGAGATTCTGCCGCCGGGCAAGCTTGAGGATCTTCGGAGGCGGTGGCGCAGAGGCCAAGTGCTCGCGGGCCAGCTCGCGCAGACGCTCGACCGTACGATCCGACAGCGCGCCGGGGCAGGCCGGCGGAGAGAGCGTTTGGAGCGGAGCGAGGGCACCGCTAATTCTGGCGTGACTCTTCGCCGCTTCGTCGTTGCGGGCGAGGAGTTGCTCGGTCCGCGCCGCTTCCTCGGAAGCGGACAAACCAAGACAATATTGAAAGACCAGATCCTTCTGTTCCTGATCGAACCCAGACATCAGACCACCACAAATGTTGCCGTTCTTGCATTGGTTGCGACGGCCGTTACTCTCGCGTCGTACCATACATCATTTATCACTGGGGCTAATATACTGTCGCCGGCGGCGTATTGTTTGCGGAAATCCGGCCGCAAATCCAAAAAGCCCCTTGGTTCGAGGCTTTCTACGTGCCTCGCCCCCCCCAATGCAGGACAGAGATCGCTTTGCCGACGGGGGTTGGAAATGCTATGCTGACGTATCCCGGCGCCGGCTCGCAAGACGCGCCGAGGCCAAAGGCGACGCACGCTCGCCTCCGTCAGGAACGCAGATTTGCTGGAGATAGCTTATGCGGACACGGCTCCCAATCAACGCGGTCGCCGTTCTGTGGGTGACGGCCGCCTTTGTGTTTTGTGCAGGTTCCGGTGCGCAGGCAATGGCGACGGCTGCGAAGCGTGCCGTTGTGCAGGGACATCCACGGCTTCTCGGCTCTCGGGAGCGTCTGGGGCAATTGGCCCGGGAGCGCCCCGAGGCGTATCGCCGGGTCGTGAGGGTCGCGCGGGAGCAAGAGGCCGACGATCACAGCAAGATGATCTCCATGGCGCTCGTATGCGCGATTGAGGGAGATGCGCAGCTTGGCAGGGAGGCGGTCGGCAAAACTATGGAGTACATCCACGGTCCCATCAAGAAGGGACACACGCCCTTCGCCCATGACCTGGCTCGTTGCGCCATCGTGTACGATCTGTGTCACGAGTATTGGACCGCAGCCGAGCGGCAGGCGTTCCATGAGTACCTCAATCAGACGGTGGAGGCCAACGTGCAATCGGAGACGCACGTTTTCCACAACGGCTGGTACGGCTACAAGCACTGGGGCATCGGACTGGCGTGTTACGCCACGTACTACGAGAACGAGCGCAGCGGCGCCATTCTCCAGGCGCTGGAGCAGGAGTATCGCACGCGTGCGGCGCCGGCCTTGACCCTGGCCGGGGCCGGGGGCGGTTGGGCCGAGGGCTACTACATCCACTACTGGCTGTACGAGTGGCTGTTCTTCTGCGAAGCGGCTCGCTGGTGCGAGGGGATCGACTATTACCGGGACGCACGAGACTTCTTCGCAGATCGCGCCGTGGCGAGCATGTTCGAGATGTATCCCGGCATCAGCACCTACGGTTCCCGCCGGCCCGTTCCCATGGGCGACGGCGGAGGCCGCGTCTTCGGCGGCGACCGTGACAAGACGCTGGCCGCCCGGCGCATTCTCGTCAATGCCTTCCGCGACGATCCCAACCACCAGGTGGTGCACGCCTTCAACGAAACGACGCCCCGCTCCAGCGTGGGAGTCTACGCCTACAAGGATTTCCTCTGGCGCGACCCGACCGTGACGGCCGGCAACCTGGAGGATTTCAAGCTCTCCCACATCAGCACGGGGCCCGGATACGTCTACGCCCGCAGCTCGTGGGAGGAGGACGCGACGTACTTCTTCTTCAAGGGTGGAGATCGCTTCACGGCCCATCAGCATCTCGACGTCGGGCACTTCGTCATCTACAAACACGAAGAGCTGGCCGGTGACGGAGGTCATTACGACGCCTTCGGGTCGAGCCATGACGTGAACTACCACCTTCGCAGCATCGCGCACAGCACGATCCTCGTTCACGACCCGGATGAGACCTGGCCGCAGATGCGCGCCGGGCCGGTCTCGGGCAATGACGGGGGCCAGTGGCATCCCTGGCCGCATCACAACGGCGCGGTCGTGGATCCGGCTGCCTGGGAGCAGGGACGCGAACTCTACGACATCGCCGACGTCCTGGCTTTTGAAGATCGAGGGGCTTACCTCTACGTCGCCGGCGACTGCACGCGAGCCTATTCTCCAGACAAGCTCTCGCTCTTCACCCGGCAAATCGTCTTTCTCCGGCCCGATACCTTTGTGGTCTTCGATCGGGTGCGTTCCACGGACGCCGGGTTCCGGAAGACCTGGGTGCTCCAGGCGATGAAGGTCCCCGAACAAACACCGGAGGGCCTGGTCGTCACCAACGGTCGGGGACGACTTTTCGTCCAGACGCTGTTGCCGGACGAGCCGGCTATCCGGCTGGTTTCTGGTCCGGAACTGTACCGCTACGGGGACCAGACCTACCCGCCGGCGCGAGACACGGGAGCCGCTCCCGAGTGCCGGATCGAGATATCGCCCTCCGCAGCCGCCGAGGAGGACTGCTTCCTGCACGTGCTCACCGCCGCCGATTCCGACACGCCCTCCGTGGCCATAGCTACCGTTGAGGTCGAGGACGCCCGAATCGTTGTCACCGTGGGCCCCGCGACCATCAGGTTCAAGACAGAGGCGCAGGGAGGAGATATTCTTCTCTCGCGACGGCGAACGCAATTCACCGACGCCGTCCAACAGACGAAGTGATTCATCCGACGGTTCGGAAAAAGCCGGGCAATCTGCTATACTGAGACGCAGCATAATTGTCGAAGTCCGGTGCCCGTTGTGAGGAGAGTACCATGGCCAAACGTCGAGCCTGCAGCACGTTGAGCCGCATGCGGTTGTGTTTCGTCCTGTTCCTGGCGCTATCGCCGTACGTTTCCGCCGCCGCCCGAATGCCCGGATCGAAAGGCAATGAGAAGCCATCATCCGCAGAGACATCGCTCTTCCAGGTAAATGCGAACGCGGACCGCCTGGCGCAGTTGGGCGTCGGGCAGGTCGTCTTCGCAACCAGGCTCAGCTACGATGACCCGCACTGGTACGCCAATATCGCCTACTATTGTGACGATCAGAACCACAAAGCCTACGCCGGCAACGGCAAGCCTGACGAAAGCGCCCTGTACCTGCTCGACACCCGAACGAGAGAAATCAGCGTTCTGCTCGACGCCGACGGAGGCGGTGTCCGGGACCCGCATCTCCACTACGACGGCGGCACCATCCTCTTTTCGTATCGCCCCCGCGGAACCGATCATTACAACCTGTACGAGATCCGCAGCGACAGCACAGGGCTGCGGCAGGTCACCGAAGGACCGTTCGACGACTACGAAGCAGTGTACCTGCCCGACGGGGACATCGTTTTCGTCTCCACCCGCAGCCAGCGCTGGGTCGGCTGCTGGATGACCCAGGTCGGCACGCTCTTTCGCTGCGACCGAGACGGCAACCACCTCCGCCCGCTCTCGGTCAATTGCGAACACGACAACACGCCCGCGGTGTTGCCGGATGGACGCATTCTCTTCACACGCTGGGAATACGTGGACCGGTCACAGGTAGGGTATCATCAGCTCTGGACCATGAATCCCGACGGGACTGCGGTGATGACGTATTTCGGCAACCAGCAGCATTATCCGCTGTTCATCGAGGCCAGGCCGATCCCGGGCAGCGACGAGTTGCTGTTGATCGATTCCCCGGGACACGGGCGCTGCGACCATCGCGGATTCGTCTGCACCGTCACGCCCGACCACGGCCCCGACGACAACCGGGGCTATTATCGCATCAGCCCCAAACCGGCCTTCAACGACCCGGCCCCCATCGACCGCGATTCGTTCATCGTGGCATCTCACAAACAACTCTTGCTCGGCACGCGCCGCGGCGCCCTTACTCCCTTTCTGGTGTACAAGGGCAACGCCAACGTCCACGAACCGATCCCGGTACGCCCGCGCCCGCGCGAGACCATCGTCGTCGAGCGTACCGACTCGGCGCAGCCAACGGGAAAGATGCTCCTGGCGGATGTCTACAGCGGCCGGAGCATGGACGGTGTGCGACGGGGCCAGATCAAGAAACTGCTGGTCCTGGAGATTCTGCCCAAACCGGTGAATTTCAGCGGGGGGATGGACCTGACGTCCTGGCTCGGGACCTTCATCCTCGAGCGCGTCCTGGGGACGGTGCCGGTCGAGAAAGACGGCTCGGCTTTCTTTGAAGTCCCGGCGGGCCGGCCGGTCTTCTTCGTCGCGCTGGACGCCAACGACATGTCCGTCAAGCGCATGCAGAGCTTCACCAACGTGATGCCGGGCGAGACGCTCGGCTGTGTGGGCTGCCATGAGCCGAGAACCCAGACGCCGCTCTCGATGGCGAGCAGCGTTCCCCTGGCTATGACGCGACCGGCAAGCGAGATCGAACCGTTTCACGACCTGCCCGACGTGCTGGACTTCTGCCGGGACGTCCAGCCGATTCTCGATGCGCACTGCGCGAGCTGCCACAACTACGAGGACCCGCAGGGCCGTGTCGTGCTGACGGCGGATCTCGGCCCGCGCTGGTCGATCAGCTACTACACGCTGCTGGCGACCGGGCAGGTCGCCGACGGGCGCAACGGGCTCGGCAACCAGAAGCCGCGCACGATCGGCTCGGCGGCCAGCGCTCTGATGTCCAAGATCGACGGATCGCACTACGACGTCACTTTGTCGCCTCAGCAGTGGCGCACCGTGTGGATGTGGCTCGAAAGCGGCGCCCCGTACGCCGGCACGTACGCGGCCCTGCGCAACGCGGAAGAACAGAAGCGCGAAGGCCTGCTCCACTCGGTCTTCTGGTCGCCGGTCCTGAACCGGCGGTGCCGCCAATGTCACGCGCCGAACAGACAGGCCCCGCCTCTTCCGGTGAACCTGTCCGAGCAGCAGCGGCGCGAACTGGTGAAGAAACTGCACACCGCTCCGCACGAACGCCTCGTGCAGGAAAACGATTATCGCTTCTCCGCGCACGTGCTGCTCAACGCGTCGCGCCCGGAGTGTTCGCCCTTGCTTTTGGCTCCGCTGCCCAAGGCCGCCGGCGGCTGGGGTACCTGCCCCCATTCGTTCAGCGGGACCGACGACCGCGACTACCGGGCCTTGCTGGCGCTGGCGCAGCAGCGCAAGAAGCAATACGATCGGCCGCCCCGCTTCGGCATGCCGGACTTCAAGCCGAACCCGCAGTACGTCCGCGAGATGAAGAGATTCGGCGTCCTGCCCACCCGCTTCGACCCCGCGTGCGACCCCATCGACGTCTTCGAGACCGACGACCGCTACTGGCAGCTCTTCTGGTACCACCCCAAAAACCCGGCCAAATGGCCTTACCTCAAGTAAGTCTGCACGCGACGGAATCTTCACTTAACCGTGCAGAAAAAGCACGCGCTATTGCAGTTCGAGGAGGTAGGCCTGATCGCAGCGGGCCGAGAGGTGGTCGGGTTTGTGGGGGGTGAAGCCGTAGGTTTGGTAGAGAGCAATGGCTTCTTTGAGGACGGAGGCGGTTTCCAGGACGACTTTCGTGAAACCTCGTTCGCGTGCCTGGTTCAGGGCGTCTTCGAGGAGGCGTTTGCCGAGACCTTTGCCGCGATAATTGCGATGCAGGTACATCTTGCGAAGCTCGCAGGTACGGTCATCCATCCGGTACAGGCCGTAGGCGCCGATGATGGAACCGTGTTGGCTTTCGAGGACGTAAAACGCGCCGCCGGAGGCGAAGTAGGCTTGCTCGATATCTGCCAGGTCGGCGTCGGTGGACTCGGGGTCGGGTTTGAGACCGTATTCTTCAAGCACGGCGTAGACCAGATTCCTGATCTGTTCGCAGTCGTCATTGGTCGCCGTTCTCAGTCTGGGCCACGTCGCCATATCACAAAACTAAGGAAGACATCCCGGCGCGCCGGGATTCCACAATTTTGATCTTTGCTATTTGCCCTTTGATATTCTCTCAATGAGGTCCGCGTGGAAGGTCCCCTCGAACGTCCCTTCGACCGGTCCGGTCATGAAGACTTCGCCATCGTCGGCGATTTCGATATGCAGCTCGCCGCCCGGCATATGGACGGTGATGTCGTTGTCGACCAGCCCGAGCTTGTGCGCGGCGCAGGCGGCGGCGCAGGAGCTGCTGCCCGAGGCCAGCGTGTAGCCCGCCCCGCGCTCCCAGATGCGGATATCGATGTTCGCCCGGTCGATGACCTTGAGGATCTGAAGGTTGATGCGGTTGGGGAACTTCCCGTGGTTTTCCACAAACGGCCCGATGGCACGGGCCCTTTCCTCGGTGACTTCCTCCATGGGAATCACGCAATGCGGGTTACCGATGGACAGGCAGGTCACCTTGAAATCGACGCCGTTGACGTCGAGGACCTCGTTGACCACCTCGCGGCTGTCGCCGGCGACGGGGATCTCGTTGCTGATGAACGTGACCTTGCCCATGTTGATGCGGATCAGGCCGGCGGTGTCGTCCTTGACCTGGACGTCCACAATGCCGCCTATGGTCTTGATTTTGAAGTTCTTTGACGGGACGTACCTCTTCTCGAAGAGGTACTTGGCGAAGATGCGCAGGCCGTTGCCGCTTTTTTCGGCCTCGCTGCCGTCGGGATTGAGGATGCGCACCGAAGGCATATCGCCCGAGAGGTCCGGCCCGTACAGAATGCCGTCCGACCCCACGCCAAAGTTGCGATCGCAAATCAGCCGGATATTCGCCTCGCTCATCGCGAAATCCCGCACGTTCGGATCGATCACCAAATAATCGTTGCCCAGCCCGTGGTATTTCTTGAAGTCTACGTCCATATGCTCCTGTCCTGGAAATCGCAGGGTGAGGCTTGCCCCACCACCTTTTACCCCATGCGGGGCGTACGCGGTGGGCTGGAACCCACTCTACCCGTCAGAGTTCCAATTCCATGAATACGACGCCTCTTGGAGGCACATGCCGGTACGACGGCATCTCCGTGCCGCGTTCGGCCGCAGATGCTTATACTTGATTCACTTCGCCTCTTCAATGATCGCTTGCCCGGTCCTTGATGGTTTCTCCGACGGTCACAGCCACTGTCCTTTGGCGACAGGGACGACTCGGCCGCCGACGTTCACATCGATTTCTCCGCTGCGTTCCTGCGCCCTCAAATGAAGCAGTGACGGCCGGTCGATTTCATGTCCCTGCTCCACGCGGACGTCGATTTGGCCGGCGTCGAAATAGCGATGCTTGACGAGGTAGCCGGCCAGGCAGCCGTTGCCGCTGCCGGTGGCCGGGTCCTCCTCGACGCCGTAGTACGGAACGAACACCCTGACGTTCAGGTCGTTCGAGGCGTCGTAGGTCTCGGGACAGAACACCAGGATCGCTTTGCTTTGCCTGCTCTGGACAAAGGCGAAGTACTTGTCTCTGGCGATTCTTGCTTTCTTGACGGCCTTCAGGTTCACCAGCGGGACAATAGCGAACCACATGCCCGTCGAGACTTCCTCCACGGGAAACCGCGTATCGATCTCGGATGGATCGAGCCCCAGGATCCCGGCCATCTCCTCCGCATCGACCGTCGGGCCGAATTCGGGTGATTTTTGCTTCATCCACAGGATCTCACGCTCGTCATACTTTCCGAACGTCACCGGGATCTGCCCCACCTTGAGGTTCAGATTGACCCGATCGACCGGTTTCTCAATGATGTCCCGGGCGATCACGTAGGCGGTTCCCAGCGTCGGATGTCCCGCGAAAGGGACTTCCTCGGCCGGCGTGAAAATGCGCACGTCGTACCCGCCGTCGCGCTGCCGGTCCGACAGAATGAAAGTCGTTTCCGAGAAGTGCATCTCCCTGGCGATCTTCTGCATATCCGCGTTGGACAACGCGTCGACGTGGCGAAAGACCGCAAGCTGATTGCCCGCGTATTTCTCTTCGGCGAATACGTCGACGATATGAAAGGTCGGTGTCGTCATGGTCACGCTTCGGAGGGCCGCCTGGCCCGGATAAGCATCAGATCGCTGTGTTCTTGTCCGGCTGACGCATCAAAATGCGGGAGAGTCTCGATCTCAGCGAAGCCGACGTCTTGCAGGAGGTCGTGATAGTCCTTGTCCGTGTACGCCTGCATCGTATCGGCCATGCGGGAGACGGCGCCTGTGGCGGTATCGACAATGAAATACCGCGTCGTTGCCGTCCTGCTCTGCGCATCCCAGAAGCTTTCCCGGAGCCAGAGGTGAGGCGCATCGGAAAAGAGCCCCGCCTCGGCGCTCTGCCAGAAGGGCGCTTGCCTGCCGATCTTTTCGACGGTGGCGAAGCGATGCGGTTCGAACAACAGCATCCCGCCCGGCTTCAGCGCCGCCCGGGCCTTCTCCAGAATCAGTCGGGCGTCGCCGGGACGAAACACGTTCAACTCTCCGTACAGGAACATCGCCAGGTCGAAGCCCGAGCCGAACTCGGCCTTGCGGACGTCGGCGTGAACGTACGTGCACCTGAGTTCTTCTTCGGCCGCCTGCTCTTTGGCGTACCGAATGGAGGCGGGCGAGAAGTCAATTCCCGTGCAAACATGCCCCATCTTCGCCAGTCGGCCGGCATAGAGCCCGGGGCCGCAACCCAGATCCAGGATTCTGGACGGTCTGCCGTTCAGCACGTGGTTGTGAATCCAGTCCGCGTGGGCGTCGATGGTGCTCGACCGCCGGCTGGCCAGGTCGTGCTCCTGCGACAAATGCTCGCGCAGCATCCGCTCGCTGAAGGCGGGCTCGTTCCAGGGGATCTTCTCGCCCTCGCTCCACGGCTCCGGCGGCGTCGCTCGCTTGATGAGTTCCTCGATAGTCACGATCAGCTCCTGTAATGGTTCAATCGCTCTTCGATGATTCGACCCAGGCGGCGAATGCCTTCCCGGATGTTCTCTTCGTCGGCGTTGGAGAAGTTCAGACGCATGTTGCGCTGCCCACCGCCGTCTACGAAGAACGGCGTCCCCGGAACGAAGGCGACCTTCTCCCGCGCGGCATGCTCGAACAGGTCCACGGACGAGAGCCCTTGGGGCAGCGTCACCCAGAGGAACATTCCGCCTTCGGGCCGCGTGTGCGTGACGTCGGTGGGGAAGTAGGCTTCCATCGCGCCCAGCATCGCGTCCCGCTGGCGCTTGTACGCCGCGATGATCGTGGCGATATGGCCATCGACGTCATTGTTGACCAGGTATTGATACAGAATGCGCTGGCACAGGGAATTCGAGTGGAGATCGCTGGCCTGCTTGGCCACCACGAGCTTATCCATGATGTCACGCGGGGCGCAGATCCACCCCAGCCGCAGGCCCGGCGCCACGATCTTGGAGAACGACCCCAGCAATATGGCCCGGCCATTGAGCCGGCTCCGCATCGAGGGGGCTGCCGTTCCTTCAAACCGCAAGTCGCCGTACGGATTATCCTCGACGAGCATGGTGTCGTATTGTCCCAACAGGTCCGCCAGTTCCTTTCGCTTGCCCGGCGAATAGCTGATGCCCGAAGGATTCTGAAAGTTGATCACGGTGTGGAAGAACTTGATGCGGTGCCGGTCGAGCACGGCCGCCAGGGCGTCGAGGTCGATCCCGTCGTCCTGCAGAGGCACGGCACAGAAGCGCGGCTCGTACGCCGAAAAGGCCTGGATGGCGCCCAGGTACGCGGGTCGCTCGATTGCGACGGCGTCGGCCCGGTCGAGAAAGACCTTGCCGATCAAATCCAGCGCCTGCTGCGATCCGTTCGTGATCAGGATTTCCTCCGGCGAGACGTCCAGGCCGCTTCTGTCACGGTATCTCCGAGCGATGTACTCCCGCAACGGCGGGTATCCTTCCGTGGTACTGTACTGCAAGGCCGCCACGTTGTCCGACTCCAAGGTATCCGAGGCGGCCGCCGCCATCTCGCGCGCCGGGAAAAACCGCGGGTTCGGCAGACCGCCGGCAAAAGAGATGACCGCCGGGTCTTCGGTCACCTTCAGAATCTCCCGAATGAAAGATTTCGGAATCGTATTCGTCCGCGATGCGTACAAAGAATCCATTGCGTTTCCTTCTCTCTGGATGTTCACAGCCACCAACTTCCGGATCTACCTTTCTTCACAGTTCCTTGGCCAGGAATCCCACGAGGAACGGCAGGTGATCGAACCGTTTCGTTTTCGTCTGCTCGAAGCCGAATCGCTCGTACCAGCTCTGGAGCGGCGTGTCCTCGGCGATGATGCCGATCTCCACGCGGCGGGCGCCGAGCGTTTTGGCCTCGGTCAGAACGTGTCGCACGAGGGTGCTGCCATAGCCCCGGGCCCGGCGCTCGGGCACCACGCCGAGCCGTTCCAGGTAGACGACTTCGGGTTTGGCATGCTCCAACGCCACGCAGCCGCACGTTTGAGCCTCGGCCTGGAACAGGTAGTACCGCACTCCCCTCTCCATTTCCTCGACCACGCGTTCGCTCGTGGCAAACGCCGGGCTGCGCGGACAGTTCTCTTCCGTCAACGCGAATCGCTCCGCCACGGTGGCAAACGCGCGGCGCAGGACGCTCGCGGCCGCGTCCACGTCGCCGGCAACGCGATGCAACTCTCTGATGCGCACTCCATCATCCTTTGGCATGACCGGGACTCCACTGTGCAGGCCTGCCGTCCGGCAGTAACCATGTAGACGCTGCCGAACATAGCCGTTTGATTCTACACGTCAAGTCCGACAGCCGATTTCTGAGTCACCATTCCGGTGCCAGAGTACACCGCGAGGAATTCATCCGCCACGTCCGCCGTCTCCCGCTGGAGGCCGGCCCTTTCGAACAGACCCTCAATGATCGGTCGGCCGATGCGGTACTCGTCGCGAAGACGGGCCTGCGACTCCGCTCTTTGGGCCGGACTTGCCGGGCGGCTCAACGATTCGACGAACTGCCTGAGACGGGATTCATAGCGAGCGACGTCGAAGGACAAGACGACGTCGAGCAGGTAAAACCGGCCGTCCGGCTTCAGTATCGCTGCCAAACGCCGCAAGCCGACCAGCTTCCAAAAATCGCGCGGATCATGCAGGACCGCCACCGAAACAATCGCATCGACCGATTCGTCCTTGGCGTCGCACGTCAGGAAGCCGCCTCGATCGAGCGCAATATTCGTCAGTCGGGCCCTGCCGGCCCTGGGGTGTGCACACTCCAACATGGCCCGCGAGACGTCCCCGGCGCCGATGTTGCGGTAGTACCGCGCCGCATGCAGCGCATAGACGCCGGTGCCGCAGCCCATGTCGACGGACGTCCGCTGTGCGTC
>JAFGCA010000566.1 GCA_016932895.1 Sedimentisphaerales bacterium
GGTTTTCGACGGACTGGTTCCGGCCAGCACGGGGGTCGGTGGAGGCAACGCCGTCGACGGCGCCCTTGTCGCCGGAACGATTGCGATCGAGGCCCGGGACGCAGGCGTGAAAGCGTTCGTGGTCCCGTCACCGCTGCAATCGTCGGCGCTGGACTACGGCAGTTCCTTCAGCCGGGCCGTGGAGCTCGACATGCCGGACCATCGCCGGTTGTACGTATCCGGAACCGCCAGCATCGACAAGGCGGGCAACACGGTTTTCCTCTCAGACACGCCAGCCCAGGTCAAGCTGACCATGGAAGTTGTCCAGGCCATCCTGCGTTCGCGTGACATGGACTGGGAGGATGTCACGCGCTCGCTGGTCTACTTCAAGAACGCTGGGGATGCCGGCGTGTTTGAGAATTATCGTAATCAACGCGACTTGCCGAGGTTCCCGGCCATCGTTGTCGAAAACGACATCTGCCGGGACGATCTTCTCTTCGAACTCGAGGTTGATGCGATCAAGACGCAATAGCCCTGTATGTTCCCGGCGGGAAGCCTTCAGTGTCTCCGGGCGGGTCCATTTGCCGACTTTCCCTCCCAAAGGATAGCTCGTGTCGTCTAAACGTCGTAGACATCATGCGCGCCGTCCGGACCGGAAGAAGCCGACGCCGAGGCGGGCAGGGACAAGGGTCCAGCAACAGGCCACGGCGCGTGGCGGCGGCAAAAGCCGCCCAAGGCTACACGAGAGGGAGATTCAGCGCAGGCCTCTCAGCGGATACCGCCTGTGGCTGTTTCGGATCGTGGCCGTTGTCCTGGGACCCGCTCTTGTTCTGGGTCTCGCCGAGGTCGTTCTGCGTGTTGTCGGTTATGGGTATCATCCGCACCTGACGGTGCCATGTGAGGTGAGCGGCGCCCCTTATCGGGGCGACAACGTGAAGTTCGCATGGCGTTTTTTCCCTCCGGTCCTGGCACGAGAGTTTGAGCCGTTTGCCTTTCCCGCGGAGAAGCCGGCTGACACCTATCGTATCTTTGTGCTGGGCGCTTCCGCCGCCCAGGGCGTGCCGAATCACGCATTCTGCTTCGGGCGTTTTCTCAAGTTGATGCTGGAAGATCAGTTTCACGACCGGGATTTCGAGGTCATCACGACGGCGATGGCGGCGATCAACTCGCATGTGGTTCTGGAGGTGGCCAGGGACTGCGCCCGCTACGATCCGGATCTCTTTGTGGTGTACCTGGGCAACAACGAAGTCGTCGGTCCGTATGGCCCGGGTACGGTGCTGTCACCGGTTCTGTCGAATCTGCGGCTGATCCGCTGGGGCATCGCCCTGCGCCGGACCAGGGCCGGGCAATTTCTCTCGCGCGCCGTCGCGGGCCGGGGGCCTGCGGGAAAAGCACCCGACTACTGGCGTGGCATGGAGATGTTTGTGGGACAGCAGGTGCGGGCCGACGACCCGCGGCTCGAAGTGGTCTATAACCACTTTCGGCGCAACCTCGAGGATATTTGTCACATAGCCGCCGGCGCGGGGGCCGAGACGATTCTGTGCACGGTCGGGAGCAATCTCAGGGACAGCCCGCCGTTCGCCTCGTTGCACAGGCGGGACCTGACGGAGCCGCAGAAAGAGCGGTGGCAGGAAGCCTATGGTCAGGGCGCGGCTTTCGAATCAGAGGGTCGCTACGATCAAGCCATCCAAAGTTATCTGTCGGCCGATGCGATCGATGATTCCCATGCCGATCTTCAGTTTCGCCTGGGACGCTGCCACGAGCGGTTGAGTGAGTATGATGCCGCCGGCGCTCGGTATATCCAGGCCCGGGACCTCGATGCTCTTCGGTTCCGGGCCGATACGCGTATCAATGCGGTGATTCGGGCCGTAGCCGACGGCGAGCGTTCATTTGGCGTTCGTTGTGCGGATGTCGTTGCAGCTCTGTCGGAGGCCGGCGGCGGCGCTGGGCCGGGAGAAGAATCGTTCCACGAACACGTGCACCTGACTTTTCAAGGCAACTACCTTGTGGCCAGGACCGTCGCCCAGCAGGTTGAATCCGTCTTGCGAGATCGGGCCGGGAGTGTCGGGGCAGAGGCCGAAGTGCCGACGGTGGAGCAATGCGCGCAGCGCTTGGTGCAGAGTGACTGGAGTCGTCACGAGACACTGGAGACCGTTGTTCACTCGTTCCTGTCCAGGCCGCCGTTCACCAATCAGCTCTATCATGAAGAACGCGTCGCGGTGTTGGAGCAACGCTTGAGCACACTCAAAGAAGGGTTGACCGGTGAATCGCTGCGAAGCATCGGCGGTCAGTTTCAGGCAGCCATTGAGAGAGCCCCGGGTGACTGGCGTCTTCGCTGGGACTATGGAAAGCTCCTTGCCGAGGACCTGAAAGAGTACGATGCGGCCGCGGCGCAGTACCGGATCGTCCAGGGATGGCTGCCGCATTCTCACATGGGTCATGACGCCCTGGCCTCGGTGCTCCTGGCGCAAGGCGAGCTTGATGGTGCCATTGCCGAGTGCCGTAAAGCGCTCGCGATCAAACCGACGTCTGGTGCGGTCTATTATCATCTCGGCTGGTGCTATCAGAAGCAAGGTAAGCCCGACGCGGCGATACCGCAATACCGGCAGGCGATTCGATTCGCGCCGAATTCGACTTCGGCCTATCTGAACCTGGGCGAACTGCTCTTTCGAAAGGGCGCGTTTGCGGAGGCTGCCGAGGTTTGCCGGGCGGGGCTGGCAGTAGCGCCGGATCATCCGCTGCTTCACTGCAATCTGGGTATGCTGTCGATCAAGATGGGGCAACGGCGCGAAGGGGCCGAGGAGATTGCCAGGGCGTTGCAACTCGATCCGAATTCACCGCGGATTCGCAAGGTGGCCGAGACCCTGTTGGGCCCCGGAGCGAGCCGATGACGATCTCTGGTGTGCTGGGGTGTCGACGTTGCCTGCGCTCACGTCACTGGTGTGCGATCGGGTACGATTCCTCAGGGGTCGAGGACGGCGTGGCTCGGGGAGTCGCCATCGTAATGGGCATCGCGACCTCTATCGCTTCAGGATCGCGCAGGACCCGGGCGAGTTTTTCTCCCGTTGCCCGAACCGGTGCGCTGACAAGCTCCGGGACGCTGTAGGTCCACAGGCACCCGTCATAGTGCGAGGGGGTCTTCTGGGGCAGCAGGATTGGCTTGCACGCACGACCGTTTTCGTCAATATAGCTGAGGTAGGTTCTCGTGAAAAGACCCGTCCCTCGCTTACTGCTGAACGCGATCCAGCGACTGTTGCTGGACCAGCTATGCCAGCTTTCGCTCTCGTCGCTGTTGATGCCCAGACGGCGGTACGGCTTGTTTCCCGTGTCCGCGGCTGACTGGAGATCGAGTATGTGCAGGTCGCTGCTCTTCTGATAGACGGGAAAGCACCCGTAGTCGCACGTGCAAAACAGCAGCCAGCGTCCGTCCGGGCTGACCCGGGGCAGGAGTATGCTCTTGCCCGTCTGTTTTGCATCGAGGACTGTTTCGGGGCGGCCCCACTGGTCCCGGTCGAGGTCGTACGCGATTCGAACCAGATCATAGTGGATCTCGTCGTAGGAGGCAGGGATGATGTTGCGTTCTTTCCAGGTCAGAGGGGCGCTGCAAAAATAAAGATACCGGCCGTCGGGAGACCAGGTGGGATACGTTTCGAGGCGGTCTTTGCGCGCCAGTGGTTCGGCCGTGCGGATTTGCCTGGCATCGAGAACGTAGTAGGCCAGCAAAGAATCGAGATCGATTACGTCGCGCACTTCGCGGTTCGCCGAATGCAGAAAAAGCGCCACCTTGTTCACGGAGTACGTGATCAGCTTGCCGCTGGGATGCCAGGACGTGTATCCGAACTTCGTCCCCACTTTGCGGATCCGGCCGTCCTCGTTCAGTAGGGCGGCACTGCCGTATTTCGAACTGCGACTGCTAATCAACATTGTGTCCGATCGATTCGCGCAAAGCGTGTGACAGTTGAGGCATCCCCCGGCGATGTTGCGATTGTGCAAAACGACGGATTCGTCGAAGGTGGACAAGTCGCGTTGGTAGATGCCCATCTCTCGCCAGGTGCTATGAGCGGGGTGGATTCGTCGGTAGACCAGGTATCGGTCGATGTTGTCTACGGCGACGGTATTGCTGAAGGACTCGAACCGACGCCACGCGGGTCGCACTTGCCTCGGGTCATCAGCCGCCCGGTCAGGTAGTACGAAGACGTCCACGTGAAGCTCGCGGCCTCGGTTCATCTCGAGCAGAGTCCGCCAGGGGCGTTCGGGGATTCGAATCTCGCCGGACCGACTGGATATCTCAATCGACCGGCCCTTCTCGGAGCGAATGCGGACGTAATAGCGGGAACCCGCTTCTCGAATCTGGAAATTCAACGGTGCAATGTTGGGCGGGATCACGACGTCACGATAATCGGGAGAGATCGTGGCCGCACGGCCCACGGCGACACATGCGCCGCCTGGAAAGGCCGAAGGCTCGTTCTGCGACACACCGCCGAAGGCGGCCAGGACAAGCAGCAGGACGGCCGACAGCAGGAACAGATGCCGGAGGTGTCTACTCATTTCTGCCTCGGTGAGAATCCGTAAATGTGGTAGAAGAAATAACTGTCGCCGTAACGCTCGGCCAGTTCGGCAAAGGCCGCGTCCTTATCTTGATGGTGGCTCTTGTATATCCGACTGAAGTCTTCGATCTGTCGGCTCCGCTCGGGGTCGAGGGAACGACCCGGCAGACGAACGGGCTGTCTCGTACCGTACATGTATATCAGGAGGGCTTCCTGGTAGATGCGGGGGACCTCCGTGTACTCGAAATCGTTCAGGCGCTCGATGGTGCCGATGAATTGATTCAACTGCCGATGCAACAGGTACGAGGTCATCAGGTATTCGAACGCCATGCGGTTATGCGGATTGGTTTCGAGCAGGGCCTGGAGCAAGCTCTCGCGCGCGTAAAAGGCGGTTGTGGAATCCTTGTCCAGGCGTACGGAACGCAGGTGTCTGATACGAGGGTCCGTAGCGAGGTTGGGATCGGAGTAGAGACGAGCCAGCGTGTCACGGGCCCAATCGTCGTGGAATAAGGTCTTCGTCAAGGTGTGCAGGTAGATACGCGCCGCTCCGATTCTATCCTTGGCCAGGTTGATCAGGGCCAGGCGTTGGAGAAGCAAAGGCTGCTCTCCGAAGATAGCGATGGATTCCGTCAGATTCTTCTCCGCCAGATTCAGCAGTCCCAGATCGATGAGCGTGTCGAACTTGTGCCAGTAACGCATGACGCGATCTTCACCCGTCATCAGCAGGACGTCGGGCTGCTGGGGATAGGCGAAGGCGTCGTAGGGCAGTCGGTCCGTATGATAGAGCGCGCGATCGACTGCATGCGTCACCGCTTCGTGGGTGGTGGGATAGCGTCCGGCTGTCTCGAGCACTTGCGGCCACATGCGGTGATGCGAGCAGTAGTCGACCGTCAAGAGGAGTCTTCGTTCGCGGTCCTGTGTCGCGAAAGCCACGACGGCACCGGCGACGACCCACATCAGCGTGGACAATCCTCGACGTGCAGCAGCGGGAAGACTTCTGCGGTGTCGCATCTTTTCCAGCAGCGTACGTATGCGCTTGCCCGGCATTCTGGTCGCGACGGGGCCGAGGACTCCGAGCAGAAGTACAGCCGGCAGGAAGAGATACAGCGCGCAAGCCAGGGACAGGCCTTCTTCCGCCCCCTGCAGTGCGAATTTCTCCCAGGGGTAGGGCAGCAGGGCGCCGTAGGCTTTCGCCGGCCGCTGACCAAAGGCCAGCACACCTTCGATGTAGGGAAGCACCGCGCCGCACAGCAGGTAGGCCAGCGCGACCTGGCTCCGACGCAGCACAACTTCGTGGAGGATGACGATGACTGCAAAGACGAGATACGCGCCGCCGGCGGCGGTGTAGAGGGTCAGTGACAGAACGGCGAACATGGCCAGCCTTCGCCCAGTGCCGGTTGCCTCCCGGGACGGAACCGGCTTCGCCAGAACCAGGTATAGACACACAAACAGCAAGCTTACGGTTAAGGCCGTGGCGGTGACAAAGTGGAAGCTGTAGGACGTGTACAGGCCCAAGAGAATCAAGACCGGCACAAAACGTAACCAGCGCAGGTTTGGCAAGCCAAATCGTTTCAGGATGAAGTCCGTCGCGGCGCACGTGAGCCAGGCCTGCACCGTTGCCACGGCAGCGCCGGCCCAGCCGATATAGAAGAATTGCGACAAGAATGCGCCGGCATACTCGACGATTCCCCCGGGGTAGCGCAGGAATTGCTCGAAATAGCTCCAGCCCGTGTAGAAAACGGGGAAATTGGTGATAATCCCTGCCCCGTGTGCGATCAGCCGCAGATCCACCACCTGCCACAGGTACAGGTAGAACAGCACGCAGAAAAAAGCGTCTCCGCAGATTCTGCCTGCATCAACCGCAGGTGCCGGCACGGTCTCTACCGGTTGGGTCGATCTTCCGCGCAGAAGTTTGCGAACTAAACGCAGCATCAGGGCTCACATTCCTATTCGTCAGAAGAGGGGATAAATGAACACTGCCGCTCCGGAGCCTCCCAACAAAACCAGCAGGCACAGCAGCAGCAAGACGATAATGATGGGCAGAAGCCACCACTTCTTGTTGTGCTTGAGGAAATAGAAGAACTCCACGAGAAGCGAGGAACGTTTGCCCTGCGCCAATTCCTCGAATTGGGGCGTTTTTTCTTTGGTGCCATTTCGTGTCATTTTGCGGCGCCCGTCTAAAATTGGTGAAAATAGCGGTCCATAGTCGCCGGCGGCCGGCGCGGTATCCAGTAGCTGCTGCACGAGCGGTCCAGATTGCGGTGCAACGCATCTCGGCGAATCAGGCGAAAGACCAGTCCCAGGGGCGTTAGCAACAGGAAGTAAAACGCGGCCAGCAGCACGAAGCTGATCGCATATCCGATCGGCAGTGCGGTGAGCGTCAGAACGAGGTAGACAATTCTCGCCGCACTTGGCCAGATTAAGCTGCACAGCAGGATTCCCGCCCCGGCGGCGAGAAGGGCAATCGCCCAAACGGCGGTGGCCCCCCACAGAAAGACCAGCACGGCCGCGAGAATGGCTGACGCCACCGGCGCGCTGAGACCGAAGATACGCAACTGCCTGGCACTTGGATGCCAATCGACTTCCATCAGCGGCATTCGCTGCAATCCTTTCCTGGACGTCAGTCCAATTCGAACCGGGCTTTGTAGTCGTCTATCTCGTGTTGCTCTGCCTGCGGCTGTTCTTCCTTGTACAGGACCTGGTTCTCCATGACCAGGACATCCATATTAGTGGCCATGAAGCAACGGTACGCGTGCTCGGGCGAGCAAACGATCGGTTCACCCCGGACGTTGAAGCTGGTGTTGATGATGACGGGGCAGCCCGTCTTGTTTTTGAAGGCGGTCATGAGTCGCCAGAGTTTGGGATGCCGCTCTCTATCGACGGTCTGAATTCGGGCCGAGAAGTCCACGTGGGTGACCGCGGGCAGGACGCTTCTCCTGGTCTTGAGTTTGTCCAGCCCCTTCAGTGCCCCGGGGTTTTCGCAAGCGGCCAGGCGTTTGTCCTCCCGAACGGAGGCCACGAGCAGCATATACGGGCTGTCCTGCTCGGGACGGGTCTCGAAGTACTCCGCGACGTTCTCGCGCAGCACGCACGGGGCGAAGGGCCGGAAGGATTCGCGGAACTTGATCTTGCGGTTCATCAGCGACTGCATCTCTTCGCTGCGGGCGTCGCCGAGAATACTGCGATTTCCCAGCGCCCGTGGTCCGAACTCCATGCGTCCCTGGAACCAGCCGATCACCTTGCCCTCGTCGATGAGCTGCGCCACCGTCGCAACCAGCTCCGCCTCATCTGCGTGGCTGTGGTATCTGGCATCGGCCGACTGGAGGAATTCACAAATCTGCTCGTTGCTGTAGGCCGGGCCCAGCAGCGAGGCGTGCTGCCTGTCCCGGTTGGTGGTTTTGCGTTCGTTGTCCAAGAGCTGGTGCCACACGAACAGGGCCGCTCCGAGCGCGCCCCCGGCGTCGCCGGCGGCCGGCTGAATCCAGATGTTGTCAAAGGCTGTTTCCCGGAGAATTCGGCCGTTGGCCACGCAATTCAGCGCCACACCGCCGGCCAGCACGAGGTCTTTCATACCCGTTTGTGCGTATACGTGCCGGGCCGCGCGGAGCATGATTTCCTCCGTGACCGCCTGGATGGAGGCCGCCATGTCCATTTCCCGCTCTGTCAGCGGCGATTCGGGCCGGCGCGGAGGTCCGTCGAAGAGCTTCTCGAATCGCGAGCCGGTCATCACCATCTTATTGCAGTAGGCAAAATAGGCCATGTTCAGCCGAAAGGACCCGTCTTCCTTGACATCAACGAGTTTCTCGAGGATCACGTCTCGGTATTTCGGCTCGCCGTAGGGGGCAAGCCCCATCATCTTGTACTCGCCCGAGTTGACGCGAAAGCCGGTGAAATAGGTGAAGGCCGAGTAGAGCAGCCCCAGAGAGTGGGGGAAATGGAGTTCGTGCGTCAGTTCGATCTTATTGCCGCAGCCGGTGCCGAAGCTGGCCGTGGCCCATTCTCCGACGCCGTCCATGGTGAGAATGGCGGCTTTTTCAAACGGAGAAGGGAAAAAAGCACTGGCAGCGTGCGATTCATGATGCTCGGTGAAGACGTATCGGCCCTTGTACTTGTGCCCGAGGGCCTTGTCCATCTCTCGCGGCAGGTGGAGCTTGCGGCGCAGCCAGAGAGGCAGGCCTGCCAGGAACTGGCGAAACCCGAACGGGGCATAACCGATGTATGTCTCCAGCAGCCGCTCGAATTTGACCAGCGGCTTCTCATAGAAGACCACCAGATCGAGCTGTTCGCCCGAAAGGCCCCCCTCACCAAGACAATACTCCACCGCGTGCGACGGAAAGCGGCTGTCGTGTTTCCTCCGCGTGAATCGCTCTTCCTGGGCGGCGGCGACGATCTCGCCATTTTGAACCAAAACGGCGGCACTGTCGTGGTAGAAAGCCGAAAGTCCCAGGATATTCATCGTATTTCCCCAAACTCAGCGGGTCGCCGGTCATCGGGCGGTTTTTTGCTCTGCGACATGCCTCATTATAGGTAATATCGGCAGATTCACAAAGCAGCATTGGGCCGGTCCGGCAGCGGGAGGGGGCGTTTTCCTGATCTCGGGCACGACTGGCGCCCCGACATTCGGCCGCGATCTGGGGCATATCTGCAAATTTGTGGTTTCGATGTTAAAGTAAGTCTTGCAAAATGAGGCTGATGCAGTAAAATGCTGGTTTTCGCGCTTGCGGCGCGTCTTGAAACCGTAGGACCGAGAACCTTTGCAGAGTTGATGCAGGAGTGGTTTATGTCAAGAGTGTGCCATTTTACCGGTAAGAGAACGATTTCCGGACGGAGCATCTCCCGTCGCGGTAAGGCCAAGCGGCATGGCGGCGTCGGCAAGAAGGTTACCGGCGTCAGCAAGCGGAAGTTCAAGCCGAATATCCAAAAGGTCCGGGCCATCGTGGACGGCAAGGTCTGCCGTCTGAGAGTCTCGGCCAAGGCGATTCGCAACGGGCTGGTGCAAAAGCCCCCCAAACGGGATTATAAGCCCGAGAAGCAAGCGGCAAGCTGAGGATCGCGGTTTCTTGGTGGTTGTGTACGAGCGAAGCGGGGCGGAACGAATGCCTCGCTTTTTTTTTGACTGGGGGCTCAGATGCCGGAGAAGATCGACGGCGAGCAGGTTCGTAAGGTGGCGAAGCTGGCCCGGCTGGAGTTGACGGACGGGGAAATTCAGGAATTCACCGGTCAGCTGGGGGCGATCTTGGGGTACGTCGATAAATTGGGCGAGTTGGAGACGACCGACGTGGAGCCGTTGGCGCACTGTTTGCCTGTCCGCAACGTCTTCCGGAAGGACGAGGTTCGCGATTCGCTGGGCACAGAGCGAGCGCTGGCCAATGCCCCGCAGCGCGACGGCCCGTTCTTCAAGGTTCCCAAGATACTGGACGACAACTCCGGGGCGTGATGGATGCGGACACTTTGGGGGATAGCGATGGTCATTGGGAGGTGCCGATCGTGAGAATGGTAAACTTGTTCTGCCTGATCCTGGCGTTGGGACTACTTTATCGGGGAGGCAATGTCGTTGTGGGAGCCGACCAAAGCGCCGAGACGTTGAACAAACAAATCATCAAATCCGTCGCCTGCGATTATCTGCTCTCGCTGCCGAAAGGCTACGGTGAAAAGGAGCAGAAATGGCCCTTGATGCTGTTCTTGCACGGAGCGGGTGAACGGGGCAGTGATCTGAATCTTGTCAAGAAGCATGGACCGCCCAAGCTGATCGAGCAGGGCAAGGAGTTCCCTTTCATCGTGGTCTCGCCGCAGTGCCCAACCGGCGTCTGGTGGCCCGAGCGGCTTGATACGCTGATGGCATTACTGGATGAGATCGAATCGAAGTACGAAGTAGATCCGAGTCGGGTCTACCTGACCGGTCTGAGCATGGGCGGATTCGGCACCTGGGCCCTGGCGTGCGGGAAGCCGGAGCGATTTGCCGCGATCGTGCCCATCTGCGGCGGAGGCCAGTGGTTCTTGGCGGATCGGCTCCGGAAGGTCCCTGTTTGGGCCTTTCACGGGGCCAGGGATTCGGTCGTTCCGCTGGATTTATCGAAGTCGATGGTGGAAGCGGTCAAGCGGACGGGAGGGGACGCAAAGCTGACCGTTTATCCCGAGGCCAACCATGATTCCTGGACGGCTACGTACGACGATCCGAAAGTCTACGAATGGTTGCTGAGCCATAGGACCGACCGCGCGGGTAAGCCCGTCGTCTCGGGCCAGCGCAAGATGAAATTGAAGCGGCCTGCCATTATGGAGATCGAGTATTTGCTTTATTTACCCGACGGGTACGGACAGAACGACCGGCAGTGGCCATTGATGTTGTTCCTCCACGGTGCGGGCGAGCGAGGCGCCGACCTCGAACGGGTTAAGGTCCATGGTCCGCCGAAACTGGTCGAACGGGGCAAATCGATGCCCTTCATTATCGTTTCTCCGCAGTGTCCGACCGGTAGTTGGTGGTCCGGTCCGGATCAGATGGGTACGCTGATCGCGCTGCTCGACGAGATCGTCGAGAAGTACCGGGTGGATGAGTCTCGGGTCTATCTGACCGGTCTGAGCATGGGGGGGTATGGGACATGGGCTCTGGCGTCGAGCTGTCCCGAGCGTTTTGCCGCGATCGCGCCGATCTGCGGCGGGGGAGAGAAACGGATGGCCAGGCGGCTTCGCAACGTACCCATTTGGGTTTTTCACGGGGCCAAGGACGGCACGGTCCCGATCGCGCGATCCGAGGAGATGGTCGAGGCCGTCAAGGCGGCCGGCGGCAACGTGGAATTCACCGTGTACCCGGAAGCGAACCACGATTCGTGGACGGCCACCTACGATAATCCAAAGCTCTACGAGTGGTTTCTCAGCCACCGCAGGAGCAAAGAAAGCAAGTAGCATCTGATGTCTCTGGAAGATCTAACCGCCGTTGCGTTGCGAGAGCAGATCGTCGCCGGGCAGAGCACCAGCGTCGAAGCTACGCGGCTTGTGCTCGACCGCATTGAGCGACTCGATCCCACTGTGGGAGCCTTTATCAGCACGTTTGGTGAGGAAGCCCTGAAGCGGGCTCAAGATGTTGACCGCCGGATTGCAGCCGGGGAGCCGGTAGGGGCCCTGGCGGGCGTTCCCGTAGCGGTCAAGGACAACATGTGCACTTGCAGCGGGGCTACCACCTGTGGATCGCGCATCCTGGAGAACTTTCATGCTCCGTACGATGCGACCGTCGTGCGAAAGCTCGTCGAGGCCGACGCGGTCATCGTCGGCAAGACCAATATGGATGAGTTCGCCATGGGCTCGAGCACCGAGACTTCCGCTCTGGGCCGGACTGTGAATCCCTGGGATACCACCCGGGTGCCGGGCGGCAGCAGCGGTGGATCGGCGGCAGCGACCGCGGCACACCTTTGTTTTGCGGCGCTGGGCTCGGACACGGGCGGCTCGATCCGCCAGCCGGCCAGCTTCTGCGGAGTCGTCGGCCTCAAACCTACGTACGGACGGGTCTCACGGTATGGGTTGGTCGCCTACGGTTCGAGTCTGGATCAAATCGGGCCCCTTACCCGAAGTGTGACGGACGCAGCGCTGATGATGAACGTGATTTCCGGTCACGATCCAGCCGACAGCACCAGCGTGGATGAGAACGTGGCACCCGTGCCTGATTACCTGGCCCGGTTGGAAGAGGCGGTCGGTGGGCTCAGGATCGGTGTGGTCCCGGCCTTTAACGCCGGCGCGGATCGGCCCACGCGCAGTGCTATCGCGGATGCGATCGGTGTTTATTCCGCCGCCGGCGCGGAGATCGTCGAAGTGGAGATGCCGCACCTGGACTATGCCATCGCGGCCTACTATCTCATTGCGACCGCCGAGGCTTCCAGCAATCTGGCCCGCTACGACGGCGTCCACTACGGGCACCGAACGCCGGCCCCGAACGACTATGTCGAAGTCTACACCAAATCGCGCGCAGAAGCCTTCGGCAAGGAAGTCAAGCGGCGTATCATGCTGGGGACCTACGCGCTGTCCAGCGGCTATTACGACGCTTATTACCTGAAAGCTCTGAAAGTGCGCAATCTGATTCGGGGTGATTTCGTTCGAGCCTTCGACGCATGCGATTGCATCATGATGCCGGTTTCACCGACGACGGCCTTCAAGATCGGAGAGAAGATCGACGATCCGCTGAAGATGTATCTGTCGGATGTCTATACCATCGCGGCCAATCTGGCGGGCGTTCCGGGCATCAGCATTCCTTGTGGGTTTGACGAGGCGGGTCTGCCCATCGGTCTGCAGATTCTCACGCCCGCATTCACGGAAGACAGGCTCTTGCGAATCGCCCGCATGTATGAAGCGCAGACGAATTGGCACGAGAGGAAACCCACGGTCGCCGACTGAGTGAGAGAATGAGTGATTTGTCGTACAAGGTGATTGTTGGCTTGGAAATTCACGTACAGCTTTGTACGCAGACCAAGATGTTCTGCGGCTGTGCGCTGAGCTTCGGGGCCGAGGCCAACAGCCGGGTGTGCCCGGTGTGCCTCGGGATGCCCGGCGTGCTGCCGGTGATGAACGGGCAAGCCGTTGAATATGCAATGCTGGCCGCCTCGGCTCTCCACTGCGAAATCGCTTCCTTCACCAAATGGGACCGCAAGAGTTACTACTATCCCGATCTGCCCAAGAACTATCAGATCAGCCAGTACGATCTGCCGTTGGGCAGCAACGGATACATCGAGATTGTGCTGGACGACGGACGGACCAAGAGAATTCGCATTCTCCGGGTGCATCTGGAGGAGGACGCGGGCAAGAACCTGCACACGACGGGCAGCTTTTCCCAGGTGGATCTGAATCGCGCCGGGACGCCACTGCTGGAGATCGTTACCGAGCCCGACATGAACGGCCCCGAGGAGGTGCGGGCCCTGGCCGTCGAGTTGCAGCGCATCGTGCGCTATCTTGGCGTTTCCGAAGGGGACATGCAGAAGGGCCACATGCGGTTCGAGCCCAACATCAATCTCGTCGTGACGCGACCGGACGGCGAATTCAGAACGCCCATCGTCGAGGTCAAGAACCTCAACAGCTTCCGCGCCCTCGAACGTAGCGTGGCCTATGAGATCGAAAGGCAGTTGGACGAGTTCTTGGAAACGGGCCGGACCCTGGAGATGGGCAACAAGTCCACGCGGGGTTGGAACGACGACGACGAGGTGACCGTGCTCCAGCGGGAAAAGGAAGAGGCCCATGACTATCGGTATTTTCCCGACCCCGATCTGGTGCCCGTGACCACGACGCCGGAGTCATTGGATCAAATTCGATCGCGTCTTTGTGAGCTGCCTTTGCAAAGACAGCTTCGGTATGTCCGGGAATACCAGCTCAGCGACTACGATGCCGGCGTGTTGACCGCCGAACGGGCCACCGCTGACTTCTTTGAGGGCGCGGTGCAGGCCGGCGGTGACCCGAAACGCGTCTGCAATCTGCTGACCCAGACGGGCCTGAAACTGGCCAACGAGCGAGGCTGCGACTTGGCGGGCCTGGGCGTTGAGCCCTCGGACGTGGCCGAACTGGCGAAGATGATCGACGCCGGCACGGTGAGCGCCAGTGCCGGGGGCACCATCCTGGAAGCTATGACACAAACTGCCAGGAAGCCCGCCGTTCTGGCCGAAGAGCTCAACCTGATCCAGAAGAGCGACGCCGGCGAGCTCGAGGGCATCCTGGACGAGGTGCTCGCGGCCCATCCGCAAGCGGTCGAGGACGTCACTGCCGGAGGCAAAAAATGTAAGAAGGCCAAGGGATTTCTCCTGGGCCAGGTCATGCAGAAGACGAAAGGGCAAGCCAACCCGAAAGTGGTTTCTGAGTTGCTTGACAAGAAACTGAGCGGATAGCTTTCTGCAAATGAGGGGACAACCCATGAAGGTCGAAAGAAGCGCGAACATTGTCAAGGCACCGGTCGACGTGGAGGGGGCCCGGGGAATTGCAATTCGATGGCTCATCTCCAAAGAGGACGGCGCACGGAACTTCGCCATGCGGATGTTTGAAGTCGAGCCGGGCGGACATACCCCGTTTCACCGGCATCCGCACGAGCACGAGGTTTTTGTGCTGGAGGGCAGCGGCGTGGTCGTGGATGAGGGTCGCGAGCGGGCGATCGGACCTGAGGATGTGGTATTCGTCCCCGGCGATGTCGAGCACAACTTCCGGAACACCGGGGACTCGACGCTGCGGTTTCTCTGCCTCGTTCCGATGTCGGCTGTCTGAGGAAGTCGCGAGGAAAGAGCACGCGGGCTTCAATTCTTCTTGCTGCGGATTTTGCTCTCGGTTCCCGAGGCCAGCCTCTTGATGTTCTCCCGGTGGCGTACGATGACCAGAAGGGGGATGGCGATCGCGGCGATCTGGAGGGGCCATAGATTGGTCAGTTCCCACGCCGGCTTGACAGCCATCGCAACCAGCAGCGTGACGGGGAACGTGATCGACGCGCCGATGGACGCCAGCGAGACGTAGCGCCAGATCAGTACGAGCGCCACCCAACTCGCCAGGGCGACCAGGGCTCCGATCGTGAAGTAGGGCCACAATCCCAGACCCACGCCGAAACTGGTGGAAACGCCCTTGCCCCCTTTGAACTTCAGGTAGATGGGGAAGACGTGCCCGAGGATGGCGGCGACGCCAACGGCCAACCAGAGGGCCAGAAAGGCCGGACTCGGAACAGCGCTTTCGGTCTCCAGCACTGTCGCCGCGACCACTCTCACCCCGGCGACGGGGAGGGTCCCCTTGAGCACATCGAGTCCGAAGCAGAGGTAGCCCCACTTGCGCCCACAGGCCCGCGCCAGGTTCGTCGCGCCGGTATTGCCCGAACCGATGGTCCGCAGGTCCTTGCCGTGCAGCCTGGCGATGATCGGGCCGAACGGAATTGCGCCTACGAGGTAGGCGATGACTATGGCTGGAACGAATACGCCGAGCATTTTTACCCGCCATGCAACCGGATCGTGCTTTCTCGTGCGACTGTTTCCGAAAGGCCGCACACAACCGGGTTGATTCTATTCGCTGACGGTGCTTCAGACAAGAAGTACTGAAAAACGCTTGGTCACATCTCTGCTGGTGATGCGCCGGAGGGCGTGTTATGATGGCGGGCCCATGCAAGTGGCATGGATGTTGTCTTGGATAGTGCGCGGCGTAACAATGGGGCCGATAACAGGGTGCCTGATTCATGGGAGCCTTGGGCAACGCCATGGGGCACGCTGATGCTTGCAGAAAATGATAGACGATAGCAAAACTGTGGATGCTTCTGTGGTGGATTCTCCGGCGCCGATAGGAACGGACTTCGTGACGGTGGCCCACGGTGGGTGCAGGCTGCTCGTGGCCCCTGAGTTTCACCAGGAGGCGTTCGAGGAGACCCTTGCGGCCGGGCAGTCCGACTTGGGCGTGCGCTACGATTTGAAGCGTATTCCCTCAGCCGCCAGTTCCCGCGTCGTCCGCTTCTCACTGCCGATCAACGGCCTCGAGAGGCGCCTCTACTACAAAGAATATGTCGACAGGTCCCTGGGGGACGTTCTCAAGCACATGGTGCGGGCCAGCCGGGCCCGGCGAGCGTTCCGGGCTTCAATGA
>JAFGCA010000061.1 GCA_016932895.1 Sedimentisphaerales bacterium
GGCCGGGGCCACCGGGACGCCGGCTTCAGTCTGCAACTCGACGTTGAAGACCAAGTTGGCGATACCCTGGATCACCCAATCGTCGATATCGCTTCCCGACGCCTCAGCGGTCACGTCCCACGTGAGAATGGCACTCGTCGGATCCAGCGGGTTATAGACGAAGGTGCCCGGAGTCGTTGTACCCGGCGTGAACGCCTTGTACACCTCATTCTTGAAGTCCTGTTCATGATTGTCGCCGCCCATCTGGATCGTATAATCGATCGTGAACGGCGTTTGTGCCATCGCCATGCTGCCGAGCATCAGGACGATGGCCCCTACCACTGCTAGTCTCATAGTTCCTGCCTCCTCTTGAATTGCGTCCGATCCTCAGAGCTTTACCAGAACTCCGCGGACCCGACTACCACCTTCTCGAAACACCAGAAACGATTTCACGCAGCATACAAGCCGTTCCCCGGGCCAAGACTCCTCCAGTCACTGACCAAGCTCGCAACTTGCTGCTTGCACACTCCGCAGATCACGCAATGCTCGATCCTATCAGACGCGACTGCCTGTTGTCCAGGGAAATGTGACGAGCTTTGCGTTCTCCATCCCTCCCGCCGACCAAGCCCGCACAACTGCAGGCAACTCACACTCATTCTACTCAGGGCGATCGAGACTGCAAGCCTTTTTTCGAGAGAAATCTCCGCGTTTTTTGGTGTTGCGCGATCGAGATGCTCTCTCTCCCTCCTCGTTGGGTCCTACGCCGGAGAACCACGTAAATCGTTCATGCGTAGAAGCTTGTGATCTACCCTTCAAAGGACCCCGTCCCGAGCTGTCCCAGCTTACCTATTCTCACAATTTGACCAGCTGCGGATGCTCTGGTGATCCAACTAATCGTATGCTGTCACGGACGACATGTCCACCGGCTAACCGCTGATATCTCGGTGATCGACCTCGGCACACCGTCTTCGCAGCGGTTTTTATGGGTCGTGTGTTCAGACCTGCACCAGGCGTCCCATGACAACCGGCCGGAAAGCGCCGGTCGCTTGGGGGAGGTTGCTTGCCACGCCATCAACCCATGCCTTCGCCAACATGGCGAAGCTGACGGCCTCCTTGGCTTGCGAGGGTATCCCGAAATCTCCGATTTCCCGGACGGCCGCTTCCGGAAGCGCGTCCGCAAGCATGGCCATCAGCGTCGGGTTCCTGGCCCCGCCTCCACAGACGATCAGCTCGATGGCGGCCGGCGACGGAGCCCCATAACCGCGAGCCTTGGGGCGACTTGTCGGCCGGGTCCGGGACACGCCGGGCAAGAGCCGGCGATATGCGGCCGCGATCGAGCGGGCGGTCAAGGCCGTGGCCGTCGCCACCCAGTCTTCGGGCCGCGTGCTTGCCGCCTTTAACCGCTTTAATTCGCGTCTCACGAAGAGGTCTCCAAACTCCTCGCGGCCGGTGGTTTTAGGAGGCTTTGAACAAAAATAAGGATTCCTAAGCCACTTTTCTAACACATGCCCCAGTACGCATCCTCTTGCCGCCCGCCGCCCGTTGCGATCCATCGTCTCCCGGCCGTCGGTGATGTGGCGGACCAAGGCATCGATGACCATGTTTCCGGGACCTGTGTCGAAAGCGATTACCTCCTGGGCGTCCCCGCCGGCCGGCAGCCAGGTCACGTTGGCGATTCCCCCAATGTTCTGTATCGCCCGCGACACTCGCCGGTGGCGAAAGAGCACCCAATCTGTCCAGGGCACCAGCGGAGCCCCCTGCCCGCCGGCGGCCACGTCCGATTGTCTGAACTCGGTGATCACGGGCAGACCCGTGCGCGCCGCCACTCTGGCGGGCTCGCCCAGTTGGAGTTCCACCGTCCGGCCGACCGGCCCGGGAAGATGGCAGACGGTCTGGCCCGGCAGGCCGATCAGGGAGGGCCTCTCTCCACGACTCGCCAGGCCAATTGCCCAAGCGGCCGCCTTGGCAAAGGCTTCGCCCAGATCGGCGTGAAAATGGGCAATCTCCTGCGTCGTGGTCTTGGCGGGGGCCATCGCTGCCAGCAGCCTTCGCCGCAGGCTGGGCGTGAAGCCGGTGTGTCGGTGCCACAACAGTCGGGGGCGCATCCGCTCGCCTACTCCCTCGATCCGGACGCAAGCCAAGTCGATTCCGTCCCCGCTGGTTCCCGACATCATCCCAAGCACAAGCTGAGCCAGCCGCCCCGCTGTGCGAGTCCGGATAACGTCGTTCTTGCCTTTGCCCCGCCCGGCACCCCGGGCCATCCTTCGGGTCATGTGCAGCCACTCCAGGACCTCTGCTGCCTCCGTCTGCTACCGCGACGACAGGATACAGCGAGGACGAGACCCGTCCACCTTCCATAGAAGGGGCCACGGGAGGAACCAAAATAAGGCGGTCATGCCAAAAAGACAGAAACCATGCTCTTGTTCCGAGGCTTTTTGGTTATACTATGCTCAACGGAATCGTTCGCGGAGAATCTGACCAGGGCGGGAAGACGTGATCGCTCGGTGCGGTCAGCTTATGCAAAGTGCCAGGGTTATAGTTGCAGTCTGAATACTCCCGGTACCAAAGCCGAAGAACTGATTCATTCTGAGCTGGTCGGTCGGCTCGGTGATTTGGTGAACGGTGGCGGGAGAGCAGGCGGTGTCATACCACGAGTCTACGGGCCCCGCGCCCGAGGGAAGGAGCTGCCATGGCAAGCTTGACGTCCACGACGCGTTGTCGACCACTGGGTCCGTTGCGCACGATCTTGTTGCTGGTGTTTGTGCTGGTCCCCGCAACGGCCGCCACGGCCGACCCGAGGTGGATGCTCATCTACTATCGCCAGTACGGCAATCAGCTCAACGCGAACAACCGGACCATCGAGAACCACTGCTTCAACGAGAACGGCACCAA
>JAFGCA010000567.1 GCA_016932895.1 Sedimentisphaerales bacterium
GGCCTCGGAAATGGCGGGGGCTGCCGTATTGTCGTAATAGACCGGCATGGCCTGATTGCCGCCGTGGACGTTGGCGGTCTCCATGAGGTTGCCCTCGTAGTAAGGGCTGTCCGGACTCCAGATGTCGTGGCCGACCGCGGACCCGGTGCCATTGCCCGGATTGCCCGGATCCGGCAGGGTGAAGCCGATGCCGTCGATCCACTTCTCGAAGACGCGCGAGCCGACCTCGTTGGTGTAGCTCTCGAAGTCATCGACAGCCAGATACGCCGGCACCGTGAACTTCCAGATGTTTCCAGCCACAACGGTTTCGTCGGCCTGGACCTCATCGATCCGCCAGTAGTAATCGCCGCCACCGAATTCCACGAGACCGGCCAGGGAGAGACTCGTGCCCGGCTGGTTGCCCTGGTACTCGGCGGAGTCCGGACCGGCCGCCGCGGTTGCGTCGCGGTCGGTGCCGAGATACACGTTGTGAGAGGCCGCGCCGTCACCGGCCGACCAACTCAGGAACGAAGCGTCCCGGATGTCCACAACGGCGTCGCGCGTTGGGCTCGGATCCCCGGCCAGCGTCGGGTCGCCCCGCATGATCTGCTGAATCTCAGCCTGATCCAAAGCGCGATCGTAGATTCGGGCGTCGTCGAGCGGGCCCGGGAAGAGGCGGTCGGCGCCTCTGAGGTGATCGAGGACTCCCAGGGCCACGTAGAACGAACCGTCGAACGCATCATCGGTGACCTCGGAAATGGCCACTTCACCGTCCATATATCCAATCAGTTCACCGGCCGTCTTAACTATAGCAACATGGTGCCAGGCGCCGTCGTCGTAGGTTTCGGTGGTGTAGAGGTCGGCACCGGTGCCTCCGGTTGTGGATCGATGCAGGAAGCGCATCGTGCCATTGCCTCTGAACTCCACCAGAACGCCGAATGTGGGCCCGTCCGTGTAGGCCGCAACGAGGTCTCTGTCGCCACCCTTTCGGTCGGCCCGGAACCACACCGCCATCGTGTACTCGGCCAGCACCACGCCGCTGTCAAGCATCCCTTCGATGCTGATATAGTTGTCCACTCCGTTCAACACCAGACTGCCGCGGTCCATGCCGTCCGGGTCCCACTGCGCTTCGCCGGCGATGGCACCGTGGTGGCCATGGCCCGACCAGTCCACTGCGGTCGTGCCCTCGCCTTCGTCCAGCGTCCACCAGCCGACCAGCGTCGGATCGGCCACCGCCACCTCGGGCACCGTCGTGAAGCTCCAGACATCGCCTGTGACCGTTCCCGTCCCGGCGAACTCGTCAACGCGCCAGTAGTAGGTCGTGTTCGTCTTCAGATCGCCGGGGTCAAAGGTTGCGTCGGCTATCATGAAGCCGCCGGTCGTGGCGTCCTTGACTTCATCAAAACCCTCGCCGAAATAGACCGTGTGGAACAGAACGTTCATCCCTGCATTCCAACTCAAATCCTGATCGGGAAGTACGTACGGCACGCCGTCGGTCGGCGAGGGCTTCCAGGCGGAAGCGGGCTGAACCCAGAAACTCCAGACATTGCCCTTCCAGGGGCTGTTCGGATCGAGGTCATTGACCTCATCCACCCGCCAGTAATAGGTAGCCCCGGGAGTCAGGTCCTGCACTGAGAATTCAACCTCGCTCTGGTTGCCCTGGAACGCATCGTCCTCAGGCGTGGCTTGACTGACGTCGTCGAAGTTATCACCGAAATACACGTCGTGCGAGGCGGCGAAATCTCCCGCACGCCAGCTAAGGGTCGCCCCCGTGGTCTCAAGCATATCACCGTCGGCCGGGCTCTCTGACCTGGCTAACGGACGAGGCGCCCCGCCGCTCAACACGAAGCCATTCATACCCCAGATTTGGCGGTGGACACCAGCTGCATCTGAGTAGGGGGCAAACCGAAAGACGACATCATGTACGCCATCCGCTCTAAATGATATGTGATACGTTGAAGAAAGTGTGTTTGCATCAGGACCGCTTGTTTCCGCACCTGAGTCAGGGGCCCCCCCACCAGCGGTGCTATCCGTCATAACACCGTCGTCGAGTTGCTCGAAAGTTGCGCCGCCATCTGTTGAAAGCCAGACTGCGAACGGGCCGTGACAATGTTCGGTGTCGTGATGGAATGATGTCCAATCATAATTTCCGGCGGCCAGCCCACCGAGTGCGAGTGTCATGTAAGTGGGTGTGCCTGTGGCGCCGTCCCAGTTACCGTTGCCGCCATTTCCGGTACGTGTGTCGATACCGATCCAGTCGGTGACGAGGTTAAGATCGCCGGCAAGATCATCCCAGTTACCATCATTGCCGCTGCCGCGGTCAATTGACTGGCGAACACGATTATCTGTGGTGTTTGGCCAGTCGGGCGTTACCGTAATTCCGCCGTAATCGGCGGGGGCGAATTCGGCAATCACCTCATGATTGGCGTGGTAGGACGACCAACCTTCTTGATTGTGGGCGGCCGCAGAGAGGCTTGGATCGCCGGCAGCGGTTGAATCACCACCACCATCCTGATTGGAGTTGAAATCCACCCTCAGAACGACATCTGCTGAGGCCGAGGCAGTCGTGAGGCCGATGAGTGCCATCGCCACGGCGACTAGGGTTAATGCGGTTCTGTTATCTGCAATCATGATCATCCTCCTTCTTCAGAATTGAAACCAGACCCACGTTATGGCGCCCCGGGTCTCCGGTGTTCCCTGGACGCACACACTTAACCTATGTTATAATATCGTGCTTTTTGTGTGCGAAAAAAATGCATAAAAATGACATTTTGTTGCAGCATAGTGATATATGCTCCGATATCTGCAAGCCCATCGGCGTGGCGAGGAAATACCGCAGGGGCTGCTCGTCCAGCACGAAAATGAGGTTTATTCCCCGGTCTTCGTACATGCGGCGGTCGATCAGGACCGGCCCATGGGAGATACCGGCACGTTTCACGAGCACACGCACGATCTGTATCACATCGTCCTTTACACCCGATCTTCCGGATCCTACTTGAAGTGTGGGACAGAATATCGGGCCGAACCGGGGGCCCTGGCCATCGTCTCGCCCCGCGAGCCGCATGATTTCGTGAGCCTGCGCCGCTCCAGCGTGTATTCGGAAATCACGTTCTTCCTCGGAACGCAGGCGGGAAGGGTGCTGACCCTGCCGTTCGAGAAGGTCCTGCATCTCTACACCGGCGTTCCCGGCCGGCTTGACAGCGAACCCCGTCTGTCCCGCGACACCACCCAGGAACTCGTGATGACCATGATCCAGATCATGGACTACCTGCAAAGCCCCTCCTCCATGTCCGACTTCTACGCCCACCGTGCCCTGGCCAACGTGTTCGACACGATCGTGGCCCATTGCTACGCCGAGCGGATTCCCGGCGCCGCGTTGGAACAGGACAATCCCATTTTGCAGGTCAAGCGGTACATCGACGAGCATTATGCCGAGCCCATCACGGCCGAGGATCTCGCCGACATGTCGCATTGCTCGAAGGGCCACCTGTTTCGCACGTTCAAGAAGTCCTTCCGGGTCTCGCCGCTGGCCTACCAGCAGGATCTTCGCTTCGAGGCGGCCCAGCGGCTGCTCCGTTTTACCTCGCTGCGCTGCTACGAAATCGCCCAGCGCGTCGGCTATTCCAACGTGTATTACTTCCATAGACAGTTCAAGAAAAAGCTGGGCATCACGCCCAGGCGGTATCGCCAGTCCATGCGTTGAGGCCGACGGCGCGTCGGAGATCCATCGTGGTCGCCGAGGAAAGCACTGATTGACGAGGCGGCGGCCAGAGACTACACTACGCCTCCAAACCACGAAATCGACGACGGATAGAAAAGGATGCTTCTATGCCCTCCGACAAAAAGAACCGCACTGGCAACTCGCGCAAGCGCAGCCCGGCTTCCGGCGTGCGCACCGGCTCGCGCGTCGAGGACATCAAGCTGTCGTTCCTCGACAACCTCTTTTGCGGCATCGGCCGCACCCCCAGGGCCGCCACGCACAACGATCTCTACACCGCCCTGGCACTGACCGTCCGCGACCGCGTCCTCAAACAGGGCGTCCGGACCCTCGAAACTTTCACCGAGCAGGATGCCCGCGTCGTCGCCTACCTCTCGGCCGAGTTTCTGCCCGGGCCCCATCTGGCCAACAATCTGCTCAACCTCGGCATCATGGACCAGGCCCGCCAGGCCATGGCCGGACTCGGCCTCGACCTGGAAGAGCTGTTCGAGCAGGAGGAGGAACCCGGACTCGGCAACGGCGGACTCGGACGCCTGGCCTCCTGCTACCTCGATTCGCTCGCCTCGGTCGAGATACCCGCCATCGGCTACGGCATCCGCTACGAGTTCGGCATCTTCGACCAGATCATCCGCGACGGCTGGCAGGTCGAGATCACCGACAAGTGGCTGCGCTTCGGCAATCCCTGGGAAATCGCCCGGCCCGAGGTCGCCTTCGACGTGCCCTTCGGCGGACGCACCGAGAACTGGACCGACGACGAGGGCCATACCCACGTGCGCTGGGTGCCCGAAACCGTCGTCAAGGGAGTCGCCTACGACACCCCCATCCTCGGCTACCGCGTGGGCACGTGCAACCGCCTGCGCCTCTGGAAGGCCGAGGCCGTGGAGTCGTTCGACTTTGACGCGTTCAACCACGGCGACTATTACCGCGCCGTCGAGGACAAGATGTTCTCCGAGAACATCACCAAGGTCCTGTACCCCAACGACGAGCATTGTGCCGGCAAGGAGCTGCGGCTCGAACAGCAGTTCTTTTTCGTCACCTGCTCGCTGCAGGACATGATCCGCGTGCACCTGGCTCTGGGCCGGCCGCTACACCAGTTCCACAAGCATTGGGCCATCCAGCTCAACGACACCCACCCGGCCGTGGCGATCCCCGAGATGATGCGCCTGCTCATCGACGAGCACCGCATGGACTGGGATGCTGCCTGGGAGGTCACGCACAACACCTGCGCCTACACCAACCACACCCTCCTGCCCGAGGCGCTGGAGATGTGGCCCGTAGGACTCTTCGGGCGGCTGCTGCCGCGACACCTCCAGATCATCTACGCCATCAACCACCGCTTCCTCCAGGACGTACGGGCCCGCTTCCCTAACGACGAGGCGCGCATCAGTCGCATGTCTCTCATCGACGAAAGCGGCGAGCGCTCCGTGCGCATGGCCCATCTGGCCGCGGTGGGCAGCCATCGCATCAACGGCGTGGCCGCCCTGCACTCGGATCTCCTCCAGAAGTACGTGATGCGCGACTTCGCCGAGATGTGGCCGGCCAAGTTCTGCAATATTACCAACGGCGTCACGCCCCGGCGTTTCGTCGCCGTGAGCAACCCGCCGCTGGAGCAACTGCTCACCGACCATATCGGCGAAGGCTGGCTCTGCGATCTGGAACGACTGACCGGGCTCGAACCGCTGGCTGGCGACACCGACTTTCAGGGCAAGTGGCGCGACGTCAAGTACACTGCCAAGCGGAGGCTGGCCGAGCTCGTCGAGCAGCGCACCGGGGTCGCCGTGGACCCGACTTCGCTTTTCGACATCCAGGCCAAGCGCATCCACGAGTACAAGCGCCAGCACCTCAACGTGCTGCACATCCTCACGCTGTACCTCCAGCTCAAGCACGGCCGGCAGACGGACATTCCGCCGCGCACGTTCATCTTCGGCGGCAAGGCCGCCCCGGGCTACGCGATGGCCAAGCTCATCATCAAGCTGATCAACTCCGTGGGCGATCTGGTCAACAACGATCCGGCTGTGGCCGACCGCCTCCGCGTCGTCTTCTTCCCGGACTTCAACGTCAAAAACGCCCAGCCCGTGTACCCGGCCGCCGACCTCTCCGAGCAGATTTCCATGGCCGGCAAGGAGGCCTCCGGTACCGGCAACATGAAGTTCTCCCTCAACGGCGCTCTGACCATCGGCACCCTCGACGGCGCCAACGTCGAGATTCGCGAGGGGGTGGGAGAAGACAACTTCTTCCTCTTCGGCCTCACCGCCGAGCAGGCCTGCGACCGCAAGGCCCACGGCTACCGCCCGCGCGACCTCTACGAGCAGAATGGAACGCTCCGCGAGGTGCTCGATTTCATCGCTTCCGGCGCTCTGGCCGGCGGAGACGCGAGCCTCTTTCATCCGCTCGTGGACAACCTTCTCGAAAGCGACCCCTTCCTGGTCCTGGCCGACTATCAGTCCTACGTCGACTGCCAGGCCCAGGTCAGCGCCCTCTGGCGCGACCAGGAGACGTGGACGCGCAAATCGATCCTTAACGTCGCCCGCATGAGCAAGTTCTCCTCCGACCGCTCCATTCGCGACTACTGCGAGCAGGTCTGGCAGGTCGAGCCGGTCCGCGTAGCCATGGAAGCCATCGAGCCCTGCCCCGCCAAAGCCGGCGACTTCTCCGAAGTCACCCCGGCCCCGGAGCAAAATGAGGACGACAAAACCAAAAGTTGAGAAAATCGTCACAACAAATCAAAGAGCAACGCTGAGCGAATCATCGCCACCGGGCGCCAGCCCAAGGTCAGCTTCACCGGCGAAATAGAACGGCCCAAGAGCCCGCAGCCTTGCCTTCGCTTCCATATTGGGTTCGTTTTTTCAAGCCCCAAAACCCGACTTTTCTGCATAACCCTTTCTTCTAAAGAGCCTTACACTCATTTCAGCGTTTCCGAAATTGGGTTCGTTTTCCGCGATGAGGGTCCGGCCCTGCCCGACGATCCACAACCGCCCCGCTGGCAGGCCGCCGCGCAGCGGCACGCGTTGGCGGAAATTGGGTTCGTTTGGCGCGCAAGGGTTCGAGATCCGCGAGGCGACCGATACGCACAAACCAGGAGGATCGGCCCCGGCCGGGACCACGTCGCACAGCCCCCCTGCCCCATAGCGACTGCCCTTGCCGATTTACCCATCTTATCTCCAGCCATCGCTCGAATCTCGTCTCTCAACCACGGGGGGCGACGCCACATCCGGCTTGCCGAAGGCACGCTCGGCCGACCATCGGCCCCAACACCGCACTACGCAGGTTCTGTATATAATAAACCAAATCACCCTTTCCGTCAAGAAGAAAACCTCCCCGGCCCAATCCGGCATACCCCCGTCCCCGGCGCACCGCAAACACCTTCTGCACAAAGCCTTACACCACATCCCCCCACTCCTGAAGAGGTGGGAATCCAGGGACCCCTGGAGAAGTCGCCACGCCCTGTGCGCACCCAACCCAAGACCAGAATCCCCTCCAAGCCAAGAGCCACGAACCACGGACTCTCAACCGCCAAGTACGACAACCGTGCGAAGAAACGCCAATGATCAATTCCAAGGACCACGAACAACAGGAATGGAACCGCCAAAACTGCGCAATTACCTGTCTCCCGCTTGTTTTTTGTCTTGTCAGTTCCGCCGCCACCGCCTATAGTAGGTGCGCACCTTTGAATGAGACAACTGTGGACGCGGAGAGATGTTCCGGCACATGCGCCGGACGCCGCTGATTTGCCGCAAGCGAATGAGGAGCGCTACGATGCAGATATTCATCAGCTACACTTCGGAGGACAAGGAAGAACTCGTGAGACTGACCGCGCTTCTGCGCCAGGCCAGTCTTGAGTGCGTTGAAGTTACTGACTGCATGCGAGCCGGCAACAAACCTCTGAGCGACCAATTGAGGGGCCTGATCGAAGACAGTGATGTCTGCATCTTTATTGCCACCAATAGATCAGTGCGCGCTCCATGGTGTTTGGCCGAACTCGGAGCGTTCTGGGGTACCGGGAAGACCGTGATTGTCTACATTGCGGACGAATCGCTGCCGGACCAGGAGATTCCGATCCAGTTTCGGAAAGACTTTTGGGAAAGAGATATTGAGAAAGTCGTCGAGACTGCAAAAGACGAACTGGAGCGGAGTAGGACTCGCCCGGGTTCAGGGAAGCTACGCACATCGGGGCACGTTCTTGCCATTGGGCACACGTGCCTGGATACGATCATCGACCAGTCCGGTGAACCACGTGTTAACGATGAACCGCGTGCTGGCGGCAGCACGTTGTACGGCACGCGCGCCATGGCGTACATGGCCGACCAGATGCGATGTCAGGTTTCTATTGACCTTGTGGCCACTCTTGGGGATGACCACGGGTATAGAATTGAGGGGGAGTTCTTCAAGCGGTCTATCAGAAGATATTTCTTGCCACGACAGAATACACTTCGCTTCGAGAACCGCTATCCGACGACAGAGCGGATGGATCGCCAGCAAAAAGTGTTGAGCATTCCGGAGAAGCCGATCTCTGCACAGGAAATCAAGAAGGAATGCCCCGAGGTTGTCAAAAGACTTGCGAGCGGGCGGTACGACATTGTCCTCTTGCTCCCGCTGACCCCTCATGATTTCTTAGATATCGCGATTGACATGGTCCCCTTCTTGAAAGAAACATATTCGGAGGTGACTATTGGTCTCGATCTGCAGGGTCTCACGCGCGATGTGTCCCCTCAAGGAGGACCTGTTGGATGGAGGCTCAGCGATAGCCTTCCGTTGCTGCTTAAACAGCACGCCGTTCGCTGTGCTCACGCCTCCATAAGAGAGGCCCAATTTGTACTTGACACGTTGGCCACTCCGAAGAATCCGCCGCCGTGCCCGCCCGTCGCAGAAGACGCGGACGCGGAGAGAATAGCACGTGGGCTCTGTAAGCAGGGAATTGACTTCGTTGGGTTGACGGACGGAGAACAAGGGTCCTGGGTCGCGTGGCGGAGCCCAGATAGCGACTCCCCTCCCAGCAAGCATATTCCCACACCACTCATAACAGAGGAAGCCCGTGTGTCGTATGCAACAGGCGCTGGCGACACGTGGTTTGGCATCTTCGCGTATCTCCTGTCGGGTCTGCAGTTCCCACCGCTGGCCGCCGGCTGTCTGGCTACGCAGTTCGCAACGATAAAATGTCAGGGGCCAGATGCACTGGGATCCCGGGATCGCGATGGCACGCGGCGACCGTACTTGCCGGACGATCTTCATGATGAACCTTGGTGTCAAAGATAAAGACGTCGGACAATTGCGCACTTGCTCACAGTAGAGCTATCCAATGGGAGTCGATGCACGAATGAAACCCTCAAGCAGCGATCTCCTGGCGTATTTGGACATCGCACTGAAGTTCAGGAATCACGAATTCAACATTCAGATCTTACGCAACGTCATCTTTACAGGCTCGCAAGCCGTGTTGCTCGCCTGCTATGCGGCCACAATCACGGAGCGCCCAATGTGTTCCCTCGCGATAGGCGCGTTCGGCATCGTTTGCTCCGTCTGCTGGTGGTTGTATTACCGCGCGTCACTGTACTGGGTCCGGTTCTGGGAATACCGGTGCAAGATGATCAACGACGGGGTGGTCAACACACTCGGCCTGGAAGCGGTTGACATCTTCAAGGAGCATCCTATCGGTAGTAGGGTGAAAGAGCCGCTACCGACCATCTGGTTCGGAGGCGAGCCGGTATATCCCAAGGCTGTGAGTAAGATAGTGCAGTCGACACAGGTCGCGTTCTTCGTACTATGGCTTGCGTTGGCCGTCATGGCGGCCTCTCTCTAGGCCACATACTGGAAAGCCGAGCGAACCACCACATAGGCGCGCCAGGATTTGTCCTCTCACACCGCCGTCGCCCGGCCGTCTTTTTCATTGCATTTCCGCCGCGTCGTGCCCACAGTAGAAGTGCAGATGGACAGAGACAGGTTTGACAAAGGTATGGGATTCACCGCCGCAATGGCAGATACCAGCGCTCGGTGTCATTGCGTGCGAAGCGAAGCAGTCTATGGCCGCAGGGTTTGGGGAACGCGGTACGATGAGATAGTCTCTTATGGCCAATGATAGGGCGAAACCTGTACTGCTGGTGACCGGTGCCAGCGGACTCCTGGGTTGGGCGATTTGCCAGACGACCAGGGAATCCTGGGCGACGGTCGGAACGGCGCATCGACATTCGTTATCGTGTCCCGGCGTGCAAACGCGAAGCGTGGACGTGACGGATTATTCCGCGCTGAAGCAGTTGTTCGCCAGCGTTCGACCTGATGCCGTCATCCATGCCGCGGCGCTGTCCGATCCCAACTACTGCCAGGAACATCCGGACGAGTCTGAATCGGTCAACGTGACTGCATCGGCGAACATCGCGGGGCTCTGCGCGCAATCGGGCACCCCCTGTGCGTTCACGTCGTCGGATCTTGTATTCGATGGCGAACATCCGCCGTACAACGAGGAGTCGCCCGAAAATCCCATCTCCCTCTACGGCGAGCAAAAGGTGCGCGCAGAGATTGCCATGCGCGATCGCCACCCGACGGTTGTCGCATGTCGTTTGCCCCTGATGTTCGGCGTGGGCAGCCCTGCCGCCAACGGCCCCTTCGTGCGGATGATCCAGGCAATGAAGACGGGCCGGGAGGTAAGGCTGTTTGTCGACGAAGGACGCACTCCGGTTAGCACGGAGGCAGCGGCGAGAGGACTGGTTCTTGCGTTACAGAAATGTGCCGGCGGCACTCTCCACCTCGGCGGTCTCGAAAGCATCAGCAGATGGGATTTGGGGAGGCTTGCCGCCGAAGTACTCGACTTGAGGCAGGCGCGAATCGTGTCATGCCGTCAGGCAGACGTACCGATGCCTGCTCCCCGGGCCCGGGATGTGTCGCTCGACAGCACCAAGGCCAGAGCGATTGGCTATCGGCCGGGGACCCTCCGGGAAGAACTGCACCGTCTCGGCCCACGTCTGGTAGGGTGAAGAGAGCACAGAAGGCATCGGGGGAATTGCACGGGCAGGCATATGACGCCGGTCAGGCTGCCGTCGATTCCGTCGACGAAAGCGTTACCGGTTTCCTGGATGGCGCAGGGTCCGCCCTTGTCCTGCCAGGAGCCGCCGGTGATGAATTTGCCCGGGCGCTTGACTTGCGGGAGGAATGTTGGCAGAATGGGGTTATCGGACCGCCGATTCCTGTGCCCAAGGCGCTGGTTTTCCGCCACGCGTTCGGATCGATCAAGCCGACGAGGGTAGCCTGGGAGGTCGGGCAGGGCGCGGCTCGTTTGATGCTTCCCTGCCGGGTTTCGGGGAAGCGGCGACCACGCAGGAAGTTGTGCGGCGAAAGAGCGCAACGGAGGTCCACATCTACATCTTGCGTGGTCGATGAATTCTGCCGGCAGCGGCTAAGGAGACGTCTCACAACGGCCGAAGAAGAAGCGGCATGTTCGGCGTCTGTGAAACGCTTCCACGACGTAAGTGCAAATCATCGTTTGTATCGGTCGAAGGCGGCCAGCTGTAGAGGTTTGAGAGGCAATCACATATTCTCAATCCCCGCAATCGCGGTTCTAAGGAGGACAACCATGTTTAAGAAATCTCAATGTGTCTGGCTGATGGTATTGAGCGTCAGTCTGATCGCTGGACCTGCGGACGCGAATCTGATCGTGAACGGCAGCTTCGAAAGCCCGCAGAGTGGGCCAGGCAACAGTCGGGGGACCGAGTTGGGTACCCTTTGGTTCGCTGCAGGCGCGTGGGGGGCCGAGGATGTCGACGGTTGGGACCGTACTGACCGAATCTGGCACGTGACGGACGGAGGAGCCGGCATCATGCCGGACGGCGAGTTTGCTGAGAGTCTGGATGCCAGTTTCGAGCACAATGGAATCGACGTGCTCTCGCAGAGCGGTCTGAACCTGAAGGCTGGGACCCGCTATCTGCTCACGTTCTACCTGTGGGGCGAAAGCGGCAATCCTCGTGTCCTCGTGACTCTCTCCGGTCCGGAGACGATTCTGTTGTTGGACAATTATGAGAGCGATTGGACTGACGGTGAAGCAGAATTCGTTTCCGCCAGATTCGTGCCGAACGTAACGGGCGAGTACACGATAGAGTTCAGCGGAGACAGTTACGAGGGGGCAAACGTTCATTATCACGCATGGATCGACGACGTATATCTGGATGAGGACACCATCGCGATCAAGTCCAACCCGGCCGACGGGGCCATGATCGAGACCACCAGCCCCACGTTGAGATGGGAAGGACCGGGTCTCTCCCACAACGTCTACTTCGGCGAGAGTTTCGACGCAGTCGATCAGGCCACACCGGAGGACGAGACGTTCATGGGCAACCAGACGGAGCTCACGTTCCTTCCGCCAGATTTGACCCCGGGCCAGACCTACTATTGGCGCGTGGACGAGGTTGACGACAGCGATCCCAACAGCCCCTGGAAAGGCCACGTGTGGAGCTTCTGGATTCGGCCGGCGGCGGCCTGGAGCCCTGCTCCCACCAACGGGATCGCGTTCGTGGATACGGAGGGTGATCTGACGTGGGAACCGGGTTTGGGAGCCTTGTTCCACACCGTTTACTTTGGCGCGAGCTTCGACGAGGTCAACGATGCCGTCGCGGGCGGTTTCATGACAGCCGATGCGGCCTACGATCCCGGCCCTCTTGAATTGGACACAACGTATTACTGGCGGGTCGATGAGTTCAGCATGAGCGGGACCCTCAAGGGCGAAGTCTGGAGCTTCCGCACCTTGCCTGAGATTCCGGTCGCCGACGACCCGAATCTCGTTCTCTGGTACACGCTGGATGAAGGCAACGGAGCCACTGCGGTCGACTGGTCCGGCCATGGGCATCACGGGAGCATCCTGGGCCGAGCTCAATGGGTAGACGGGGCCCACGGCGGCGCCCTGGACTTCGACGGGATCTCGACGTGCATTGATATGGACGATGCTGTGGCAGAGAGCACGCTCTCGCTGGCCATGTGGCTCAAGCCGCGAGACATACCGTACACGACCGGCTACTATGCCGTCCTGCATAACGATCAGTGGAATGCGGGCTCCGTCCACGTCCACCTGAGAGCCAACACCAGCCTGTACGGCGTGGATATCAACGGCGGCGGGGCCGTGACCTCAACAACGGTCCTGCGCTCCGGCGAGTGGTACCATTTGGCCGCCCTGATCGACGCTGCGGGCACTGGAAATCAACTGTACGTCAACGGCGTACTGGAGTCCACCGCTGCACCGGCGGGTACGCCGTATTTGGGACCCTTGAACTTTGGCGCCTGGACGAACAATCAACGGTTCTACCATGGACTGATGGACGACATTCGCATTTACGACGACCTGCTGGCCGAGGAGGAGATCCAGCAACTTCTCCGCGGCGATCCACTGCTTGCCTGGACTCCCCATCCGGATCGCGCCGCGATCGTGGACATTCGAGACGCGACGTCGCTGAACTGGCAGGCCGGCGATACGGCGGCCTCGCATGACGTCTACTTCGGCGCCGACAGAGATGCCGTGGCCGCGGCCGACGAAGATGCGCCCGAGTTCCAGGGCAATCAGCCGGGCACCGGCTTCTCATTGGCCGGCCTGGTCGAGTTCGGCGGTGGCGACTACTTCTGGCGGATCGATGAGGTCGAGGCCGATGAAACCGTCCATACCGGCAATATCTGGATGTTCTCGGTGCCCGACTTCCTGACGGTGGACGACTTCGAGAGTTACAGCAACGAGGTTGGCTCCCGCGCCTTCGAGAAGTGGATTGACGGCATCGGCTTCACCCAGCCGGTGGACACTCCAGGCAACATGACGGGCGCGATGGTCGGCCACGATATCTGGAGCGTGGAGAGCCCGTACTACGAGGGCACCATTATGGAGACCGCCAACGTCCACGGCGGCGCCCAGGCCCTGCCGATCTACTACGACAACACGGTGGCCCCCGCTGTTTCCGAGGCGGATCGCACCTTCACGCCGGGACAGAACTGGACGGCAGAAGGCGTGACAACACTGGTCGTGCACTTCCGCGGCGCGGCCGACAACACGGGTGATTTGTACGTCAA
>JAFGCA010000568.1 GCA_016932895.1 Sedimentisphaerales bacterium
AGAAGCTCTACGTGACGCATTTCCGCCGTCGCAAGAACAGCCGCAGCCGAATCGGACACCGGCAGAAGTACTTGCAGGTGACGATTGACAAGATCGAGGCTTAGCCCTCGCTTTTCGCCGCTTCGTCTCGCACGAGATTCCCGGCCCGTTCGCGCCATGCGTTCGGGCCGTTCGTTTTGAAGTACTCGAAGGATTCGTTGTTCACGAACCGGCCCAGCAGGCTCTTGCGGTCGGCCGGACTCGACAGCGTCTCAATGATCTGCTTGCGAACCGCCTCCAATTCCGACAGGAACCGGCCGTGTTCTTCCCCGAAGGCGGCCTCGATCTGTTTGCGGAGGTGACCGGCGTAAGCGGGACAATAGCCGGCGGTTCCGATGGCAATTTGCAGGTCTCCCCTTTTGACCACGGCCGGAACGAAGAAGTCGCACAGCTCCGGGCAGTCCACGACGTTGCACAGAATCTCCAGCGCCTGGCAGTCCCGGTAGACCTGCTCGTTTGTCTTCGCGTCGTTCGTGGCCGCGATGACCAGCACTGCCTGGCCGATGTACTCTTTGGCATACCTGGAGCGAATCAGTTCCGCGCCGGTTCGCGTGCAAAGGCTCGTGAGCGTGTCGCTGGCCTGCGGGGTCACGACGACCAGGCGCGCGCCGGCCTCCAGGAGCGCCTCGGCCTTGCGCACAGCTACGCTGCCTCCGCCCACCAGTACCACCCGGCGCTCGCTCAATTCCAGAAATATGGGGTACTTGGCCATCGCCGCGCATTATACCAACGCGGGTTAGCGTCCGATACAGGATTCAAGCGCTTTCTGTCAGAATAGGAACAAATCTTCCACTTTTCCCGAATGACGGGTCTTTGGAGTATACTTGCCAAAATACTCTGCCTCGCGAGGCCAGCTTCGAGCCATCGCCAAGGCCGGCGGCCTTGAGGCTGCCACCCGAGGGGGCGGCCTGCGGGTGCCGCACGAGTTTTCGGCACACTGCCGGAGCCGAGGGCGATTCCGGGCTTTGCAAACGAAGTTCGCCTGGCTATGATGTGGGTTTCGCCGTCTGCCGATCCGTTGCGCGGCGATATGCCTACACGTCCGGGAGTCAGACAGGATGACAGAATTACGAGCGCCGCTGGATGAAGCGGATATCCGCCGGTTGAGGGCGGGAGATGAGGTTTCGGTGAGCGGGACCGTTTATACGGCGCGCGACATGGCCCACAAGCGTCTGTGTGAGGCCCTGGCGCGGGGTGAGGCGTTGCCGATCGATCTCGAAGGCGCGATTGTCTACTTCGTCGGGCCGACTCCGGCGCGGGCGGGCGCGGTGATCGGTGCGGCCGGGCCGACGACTTCGTCGCGCATGGACCCGTTTAGCCCGACGTTGATCGCCCACGGTCTGCGGGCGATGATCGGCAAAGGCTATCGAGGCGATGCCGTCCGCCGGGCCCTGCAGGAGCACGGAGCGGTGCATCTGGCCACCCTCGGAGGCGCCGGGGCGCTGCTGAGCCGTCACATCGTCGCTGCCGAGGTGGTCGCCTACGAGGACCTCGGCACCGAAGCGATCCGTCGCCTGGAGGTGGTTGATTTCCCCGCCGTGGTGGCCTATGATGCCGCCGGAGGTGATGTGTATACCATGAATGCTAAAATCTCTGGAGAATAAGAAATGCAGGCAGCATTGCTCGGCCTCATGCAGTCAGGCAAGAGCACGATCTTCTCGGCGATCAGCGGCAAGGCCATACCGCCGATGGGCGCCACGGCGATTGAGGAGGCGATTGTGCCGGTGCCCGACGAGCGTTTGGATTGGCTGACGGACCTTTATGAACCCAAGAAGACCACCCGGGCGACGATTGATGTGCTCGATTTGCCCGGCTTCAATTTCAGCGACGACCATGGCCGGGCGGCCGCCAGGCGCCTGATCAACCAGATACGCACGACGGATATGCTGGTCCTGACGATCCGGGCCTTCGAGAACTCCGCCGTGCCGGCTGCCGGCGGCGTCGATGCCAAACGGGATCTGGCCGATCTCCAGACGGAGCTGCTGCTGGCCGACTTAGAGCTGGTGACGACGCGGATCGAAAGGCTCGAAAAGCAGGTGCACCGACCCACGAAGACCCAGGCCAAGGACAAGGCGGAGCTGGCCTTGCAGAAGAGGCTCCAGGAGGCCATCGAGGCCGAGCGGCCGATCAGCTCGGCCATTGAGACGGACCAGGAGCAGGCCATGATCAAGTCGTTGGGCTTTCTCACGCAGAAGCCCATGGCGGTGGTGGTGAACGTGGGCGAGGACGACCTTGGCAGTCCGCCCGATCTTGGCGAGGTGCTCGACGGCTCCGTTCCCGTAGTGGCGATGTGTGCGAAGCTCGAAAACGAGCTGGCGCAGTTGGACGAGGAAAGCCGTGATGCGTTCAAGGCGGATTTGGGGATCGAGGAGTCCGCCGCTCAGAAGTTCGTGCAGGTTTGCTACTCGGCTCTCGGGCTCATCAGCTTTCTGACGGTGGGTAAGGATGAGGTGCGGGCTTGGCCCATCCACAAGGGCACGATCGCGGTGGACGCCGCCGGCAAGGTGCACACCGACATCAAGCGGGGGTTCATCCGCGCCGAGACCATGGCCTTTACCGATCTGAAGGAGTTGGGCGATGAGAAAGCGGTGAAGGCGGCGGGCAAGACGAGGCTCGAGGGCAAGGAATACGTCGTCCAGGACGGCGACGTCATCAATTTTCGATTCAACGTATAGAATGAAGAAGAGGAGTCCTGCAAAATGGAGATTAGGCTTATATTCTTCAAGGAAATCGTTGGTTTGATTTCCTTGAAGACGGGGCTTGCATACCAGTACCCAAAGCACTTACGTTCTCGGGAGGAAAAATCGACAAGAAGATTTTTCCTCCCTAAAGTAAGCCTAATCTCCATTTTGCAGAAGTTCAGTTAGGAATCAACGAGAGGAGTTTCGCAGCCTATGAAAGCCGCCGTATTGACAGGTATCGGCCAGATGGAGGTCCGGGATGTCCCCGATCCCCGGATCGAGAAGGACACGGATGTATTGCTGAAGATCGAGAAAGTGGGCGTCTGCGGATCGGACGTGCACTACTACGAGACGGGCCGGATCGGGTCCCAGGTCGTTCAGTTTCCCTACATTGTGGGGCACGAATGTGCGGCCACCGTCGTTGCCGTCGGCGACGCGGTCAAGCGGGTGAAAACCGGCGACCAGATCGTCGTCGAGCCGGCGGTGTCGTGCCATCGGTGCGACCAGTGCAGACAGGGGCGCGAGAACACCTGTTTCAATCTGCGTTTCCTGGGCACGCCGGGGCAGGGCGACGGCTGCTTGAGCGAGTTGCTGGTGATGCCCGAGGAGTGTTGCTTTCCCACGCACGGCGCGATCACGATCGAGCAGGGGGTCTTGTGCGAGCCGCTGGCCATCGCGGTGTACGCGGTCAAGCGGTCCGGCGTTCGCGAAGGAGCCGATGTGGCGGTCCTGGGGGCCGGCCCTATCGGGCTGAGCACCATGGTCTGTGCCCAGGCTCAGGGGGTGCGCTGCTGCTATATGACCGAGAAGATCCCCGAGCGGGTCGCCGTCGCGCGGACGGGCGGGGCCACCCGGGTAGGCAATCCGCTCGAGGAAGACGTTGTCGCCGCGATCCTGGCGCAGCAGCCGCTCGGCATGGACGTGGTCTATGAATGTGCGGGGCAGCAGGAGACGATGGACCAGGCCGTGGAACTGCTCAAGCCCGGCGGAACGCTCATGCTCATCGGCATCCCGCGCGAGGATCGCGTGGCCTTCTCGATCGACAAGATCCGCCGCAAGGAGATCACGATCGTCAACGTGCGTCGGCAGAATGGCTGTACGCAGGAGGCAATCGATTGGATCGCGGCGGGCAAGGTGAACGTGGACTTCATGGTGACCCATCGCTTCGAGCTAAACCGCGCCAAGGACGCCTTCGACCTGGTCGCAGGGTATCGCGACGGCGCGGTCAAGGCGATGATCGAAATGTAAGCCGCCACGCTTGGCGCAATGGTTGCGGCTGGTGCAGGATCATATCTCGGGGGGGCAGACGGTTGCGTTTGCCGTTACCGCAAGCTGTGAGTAGAAGATGAATCATCATCCCAAGAAGGCCAGTGTCATCAGTATTGGCAACGAGGTCTTGAGCGGCCGCACGGTTGACACGAATGCCGCTTATATTGCCCGACAGTTGAGAATCATCGGCGTGCCCGTGGTCAGTTCTTATACGGTCGCGGACGAGGGACCGGCGATCCAGCGCGCCCTCCAGTTGGCCGGCGAGGACGCCGACATGATTATCACGACCGGGGGGCTCGGACCGACCGACGACGATCTGACCCGGCAGGCCTTCGCGGCGTACCTCGGTGTCGACCTGGTGCTCCAGGAAGATTTGCTCGCCAGGTTGCGAGAGTTCTTCGAGCGTCGCGGCCGGGCGATGGCGGAAAAGAACCAGATTCAGGCCTGCCTTCCGACGGGCGCAACGGCCATCGAAAACGAGATGGGGACTGCGCCGGGCCTTATGGCGGAAAAAGACGGACGGCTGCTCTTGGCCCTTCCCGGCGTCCCGAGGGAAATGCGGCACATGCTCGAGACCGCCGTGGTGCCCCGCCTGAAAGCGATGGTCTCCGGGCAGAGCATCGTGGTTCGCAGGCTCCGGTGTTACGGGGCCGGCGAATCGAACATTGCCGAGATGGTGGGCCAGGCGATGCGTCGCGGGAGGAATCCGCTGGTCAACTGTACCGCCGGCGCCGGCGTGATCACCCTCGAAATCGTTGCCACCGCTCCTGACCGGGGCGAGGCCGAAGAGATGGCGGTGGCTGAGGATGCCGCCCTGCGTGAGATTCTGGGCCCGCTGGTCTTCGGGGCCGGCGACGAGACTCTCGCGGAAGTGGTCGGGCAGCGCCTGGCGCAGTCAGGCCGGACGCTCGCGGTGGCCGAGTCGTGCACGGGCGGGCTGCTGGCCAAGCTCATCACGGACGTGCCGGGGGCGAGCCGGTACTTTGCCGGGGGCTGGATCGCCTACAGCAACGAGATCAAGACGCGCGAGTTGGGAGTGCCCTGGGAACTCATAGAAACGCAGGGCGCCGTCAGTGAGCCGGTGGCTGCGGCCATGGCCCAAGGGGCGCGACGCAAAGCCCACGCGGATCTGGCCGTGGCGATCACCGGCATCGCCGGACCGGCCGGCGGGAGCGAACAAAAACCCGTGGGGCTTGTATATATTGCTGTGAGTGATCAAGAACATATTGACACACCCAGGTACGTTTTCCCTCAGGACCGAAACTCCGTCCGGCTGCGGGCGGCGCAGACGGCGCTAAACATGCTTCGCCTACGGTTGGAGGTTTGACTTGCCCGGTCGAAAGTGATATAATAGGTCAAGACCGGTGGTATCGACAGGTGAGGTTTGTATGACCAAAAAGCGCAGGCACTTAGGGGAAATCCTTTATAAGGCCGGCCTCGTTAAGAAAGAGGCCCTGATTGAAGCCATCAAGACGTCCAAGTCGAGCAACAAGCGAGTTGGCGAAGTCTTGGTCGATCAGGGTCTAATCGACCGGGAAACGCTGACCAAGGCGATCGCCAAGCAGTTCGGCCTGAAGTACGTCGATCTGGACCAGATTACGGTCCCGGCCGATGCCACCAAGATCATTCCGGAAGACCTGATCAAGCGCTATACCATCCTGCCGCTGAGCGTGACCAATGGGCGGGTCAAGCTCATCATCAGCGACCCGATGGATCTGGACATGATGGACTCGGTTCGGTTGCGGCTGAACTCCGAGCTCGAGTGCTATCTGGCGAATCCGACGAAGATTCGCTCCTACATCGACGAAGTTCTGAACGAGCAGGGCGGGTCGGAGGAGGATGACCGGCTCCGGCACAGTATTGATGCGACGGCGCAGGAATTGGCGGAAGTGGGAAGCGAACTTCAGGCCGCGGCGATGCGGGCTCAGGAGGGCGACGATGGGGACGAAGGGCCGATCATTCGGCTGGTGAACCTGATCATCGATACGGCCTATCACATGCGCGCCAGCGATATTCATATCGAGCCCATGGAGGATCGCGTTCGCATCCGGTACCGCATTGACGGCGTTTGCCTGGAGAAAGACAACATCCCCAAGAACATGCAAGCGCCGCTGGTCACGCGTTTCAAGATCCTCTCCGGAATGGACATTGCCGAGAAGCGGCTGCCCCAGGACGGACGTATCAAGCGCGAGATTGCCGGCCAGGACATTGACTTTCGTGTCTCCTCGCTGCCGGGCAACCACGGCCCCAGCGTCGTGCTGCGTATTCTGCGCCCCGATGCCGTGAATATCGGTATCGAGTCGCTTGGTTTCGAGCACGACAACTATCAGGTGTTCCAGCGCATCATCAAGAGGCCCAACGGCATCTTTCTGGTGACAGGTCCGACCGGTAGCGGCAAGACGACGACCTTGTACGCCGCCCTGCAGGAGTTGAACAAGCCGGACAAGAAGATTATCACGGCCGAGGACCCGGTGGAGTACAACTTCGCCGGCATGAACCAGTGTCAGATCAGGGAAGAGATCGGCCTGACCTTCGACAAGATTCTACGCGCCATGCTGCGGCAGGCGCCGAACATCATCCTCGTCGGTGAAATTCGTGACAGCGAGGTGGCCGACATTGCTATCCAGGCCGCTCTTACCGGACACCTGGTGTTCAGCACGCTTCACACCAACGATGCCTGCGGCGCCATCACGCGTCTGATCGATATGGGCGTTAAGCCCTTCCTGGTGGCAAGTTCGATTCAAGCCATTATGGCACAAAGACTTATACGCGTTATCTGCAAGAAGTGCAAGGTGGTGGACGAGAACCCCAACCCGCATCACCTCAAGCTGCTGGGCATTTCCAAGGAAGAGTTGAAGAAACGCTCGGTGTACAAAGGGGCCGGCTGCAGCGCGTGTCAGAATACCGGGTACAAGGGCCGGCTTGGCATTTTCGAAATGATCGAACTAAACTCCGAAATACGGGAGCTGGCTTTCAAGCGTGCTCCGACCGGCGAGTTGCGGGTGGCCGCGAAGAACGCCGGCATGAGAACGCTGGCCGAAGACGGAAGATTGAAGATTTTCAAGGGCATTACGACGCCTGAGGAGGTCTCGCGCATCGCGCAGACGGAGGGTGTCGTGGAAGAGTAACGCCAGGTTTTGGCAGAGGATTGGTAAATGGCAACACTGAACATGGACAGGATACTGCAGGCGTGCGTCTCGCAAGGCGCTTCGGATATCCACATCGTAGTTGGCCGCCCGCCTGTCTTGCGCATGGACGGACGTTTGAGATCGTTAGAAACGAAGGTGCTCGAGCCCGACGACACGGCGGCTCTGATGAAGAGCATCACGCCGGAACGCTGCCAGCAGGAGCTTCAGGAGGAAGGTGGAACCGACTATGGCTTCGCCTTCGGCGACCAGGGGCGTTTTCGTGTTGCGGTGTTCAAGCAAAAGGGCAATATTTCCATCGTCCTGCGTTTGATTCCCAACAAGATCATGACCTTTGAGGAAATCGGCCTGCCCAAGATCACGGCCGCCCTGTGCCGACGGCCGCGTGGCATGTTCCTCGTGACCGGCCCTACCGGAAGCGGCAAGACGACCACGCTGGCCTGCATGCTCAATTACATCAACGAGAACTTCGATCGCCATATCGTTACCGTGGAAGACCCCATCGAGTACTACCACCCCCACAAGAAATCCATCATGAACCAGCGTGAAGTGGGGGTCGATGTGCCCAGTTTTGGCGAGGCACTCAGGCGTGTCCTCCGTCAGGACCCAGATATCATTCTCGTCGGTGAGCTTCGTGACCTTGAGACGATCGAGTCTGCGGTGCGTGCCGCCGAAACCGGCCACCTTGTTTTCAGTACGGTCCACACCACCAGTGCCTCCGGCACGGTGAACCGTATCATCGACGTGTTCCCGACGGATCAGCAGGAACAGATTCGAATCCAGCTCAGCGGCAACCTCATCGCGGTGCTGAGCCAGGCGTTATGCCCGTTGGCCACCGGTCGCGGCCGGGTCGCGGCCTACGAGTTTATGGTTGTAACGCCGGCGATCGCCAACCTGATTCGCGAAAACAAGACCTACCGGATTGATTCGAGCATCCAGACCGGTAAGAAACTCGGCATGCAACTGCTCGACGAGCACCTTTGGGAGCTCTACGATACCGGCAAGATCACCCTGGAAGAGATGCTTGACAAGGGTCGTCAGCCGGGGGCTCTCCAGGAAAAGGCGATGGCCAAGATCGCCGGAGCCAGGGGAAAGGCGAAGAAGAAAGCAGGGCAGGCGGCCAAAGAGTTGGAAGATCTCGGGCCCATCCTCAAGACCTAAGTCTCCGCCCGGGGGGGGGTGTGTCGGGACGAGCTTCTTCGGAGATCCCGGCCGGGGCGGCATGCGATCTGCAATGCCATTTTCGAGCAAAATGTCGTTTCCTGCGACCCCTAATCCTGTCCCATTAACTAAGTGTCCAATAGCTAATTTTTTGTAAAATAACTGTTTACTTTGATATAATACGGACGTAGAAAGTTATAGGGTCTTTGAGGATTTCGGCATATGGGCAAGATGAAGACATCAGAAAAGCTCCCTCCCATTGAGCAATTGCGGGGTCGTCCGCTGGGCAGAATCCTGATGAAGATGGGGGTGCTTAGCCGGGACAAGGTCCACGAATGTCTGAGTATCCAGAAGCAGCGGGGCGGTGATGTTCGCATCGGTGAAATCCTCATGGAACTGGGGCTGGTGGACGAGACGCAGCTTCAGGTGGCGCTGGCGGCCAAGCGCGGCATGGAGTACGTGAGCATCGACGGCATGGATGTTCCGCCGGATGTGGTGGAGAAGGTGCCGGCGCAAATGGCCAAGACCTACCACATCGTGCCTATCGAATACGACAAGGAAAAGAACGAGCTCACGGTGGCGCTGGATAACGTGGAGAACTTCCGGGCCACGGATGACCTGCGCACGCTGATGGGCTTCAACGTAACGGCCAAGATGACCGACCGCGACGCCCTGGAGGCGGCTCTCAAGAAGAATTACGAGGCCGAGGACGAGAACATCACCGAGCTGATCGATGAGATTCAGTCGGATGCGTTCCTGGCCGAGTTCGATGGGAGAAACCAGAGTATCGACCTGGACGAGCTGAAGGAGCTGTCCGAGTCGAATCCGGTGAAGAAGCTGCTGAACCTGGTCCTCCTGCAGGCGATCCGGGACAAGGCCTCGGATATTCACTTCGAGCCGTTTGAAGACGAGTACAAGATGCGCTATCGAATCGACGGCGTTCTGTACGAGATGATCCCGCCCCCGAAGTACATTGCGGCGGCTTTGAGCTCGCGTATCAAGGTTATGGCCGACCTGGACATTGCGGAACGGCGGCTGCCGCAGGACGGACGTATCTCCCTTACCGTTCAGGGCAACCCGGTCGATTTGCGTGTGAGCGTTCTGCCGACGATGTTCGGGGAGAGCGTCGTGCTTCGTGTGCTCGATCGCAGCCAGGTGAGCTTCGATCTGGCGAAGCTGGGACTGCGGCCGGACGATATCAAAGTGATGGGCCAGCTCATTCGCAAGCCAAACGGAATTGTGATCGTGACGGGCCCGACGGGATGTGGGAAGACCACCACGCTGTACTCGGCGCTGAGCGAGCTCAATACCATCGACCGCAAGATCATCACGACCGAGGACCCCGTCGAATACGACCTCGATGGTTTGGTCCAGGTCCAGATGAAACCGGAGATCGGGTTGACGTTTGCCCGATGCCTGCGGTCGATTCTGCGTCAGGACCCGGATGTCGTGCTGGTGGGTGAGGTTCGTGACTTGGAGACGGCCGAGATCGCCGCCCAGGCGTCGCTGACCGGCCACCTGGTGTTTACCACGCTGCACACCAACGACGCCCCCAGTTCCGTGGCTCGTCTGCTGGACCTGGGGGTCGAGCCGTTTTTGATCACGGCAACGATCGAGGGGATCTGTGCCCAGCGGCTGGCGCGGCGGATCTGCACCCACTGCAAGACCGCCTACGACCCGGACGAGGCACAGTTGAAGGAACTGGGGCTGACCGAAGAGGACCTCAAAGGCAAGAAGTTCTATTACGGCAAAGGCTGCAACCGGTGCAACGGGACCGGCTACCGGGGTCGGGTCGGGATCTTCGAGATCATGATCTTTGACGACGAGATACGCGATTTGATTATGAATCGAGCCTCAACGAACGTGTTGCGCGTGGCGGCCCAGAAGAAGGGGATGAGAAGCTTGCGCGACAACGGTCTGGCTGTTATCTACGACGGAATCACAACGATTGACGAAGTTGTGAAGGAAACGATTACGGAAGGATAGTCTCTGTGAGTGCCGCGGCGGCGCGCACGGGCCCAAAGTGAGGTAGTTACGATGCCGGTTTTTCACTACATCGCCCTGGATTCGCAGGGTGTCGAGATCAAGGACGAGATCGAGGCTCTCAGCGAGAAGGAGGCCATCAGTAAGATTCGCAACATGGGGTATTTCCCCACGAAGGTGCGGTCGAAGGCCGCGACCAAGGCGGGCGGCAAGGTGGCGGCCAAGCCGAGGCGGCGACGCGGCGCCGGCGCCAAGGTCAAAGTCAAGATTGTCACCCAGTTCGCCCGCCAGCTCTCGACGCTTCAGGACGCGGGTCTGCCGATCCTGAGGTCGTTGCGGATTCTTCAGGAGCAGCAGAGGTCCGGGAGTTTCAAGCGCATCATTGGGTACGTCGGCGACGACATTGAGGGGGGTTCTACCCTCTCTGAGGCTTTTGGCAAGTATCCTCGCGCCTTCGACCGCCTTTTCGTCAACATGGTGGCGGCCGGTGAGGCCGGCGGTGTGCTGGACCTGATTCTGGCCCGTATCGCGGACTTCAAAGAGAGATCGGAGAAGCTCAAGGGCCGCGTCAAGAGTGCCATGGTCTATCCGGTCGTGGTGTTGACGGCGGCCTTCCTGATCCTGCTGGGCCTGATGACGTTCGTCATCCCTCAGTTTAAGGAGGTCCTCGAGGAGATGGTGGGCGGAGATCTCAATAAGTTCACCCAGACGGTGCTGGGAATCAGCCAGTGGATCGCCTATCGCTACGGCTGGGCGGTGCTGCTGGGTGTGCCCTTTGGGCTGGTCTTTTTGATTCGAATGGTGAGGCAGTTCCGTCCCGGGCGACACGTGCTCGATACGGTCAATCTGCGCTTGCCGGTTATGGGCCAGCTCATCAGCAAGACCTCCATCGCACGGTGGACCCGAACGCTGGGGACGCTGATCAGCGCCGGTGTGCCCATTCTGGACGCGTTAACGGTGACGCAGGAGACCGCCGGCAACGAGGTCTACGCCAGCACGCTGGCCAAGGTGCACAACTCCATCCGCCAGGGCGACACCTTCGCCGGTCCGCTGCGCCAGTCCAAAACGGTGGACCTGCTCGTGAGCAACATGGTGGCGGTCGGCGAGGAGACCGGTGACCTGGACAAGATGTTGATACGCGTGGCGGACAACTACGACGAGCAGGTGGAAGTTCTCGTCGGTTCGCTGATGTCCATGCTCGAGCCGATCATGATTATCGTGCTCGGCGGCATTGTGATGGTCATTGTGCTGGCGGTGTTCCTGCCGATGATTCAGGTCATCACCAGCTTAAGTGCGGCAGGGTAATTCGACCCTTGGAAAATCTCGGTATCGTATATCTGTAGAAGGAGAGCAAAAATGAAACCAGTCATGAAACAAGGCGGACAGAGGTCAGCTTTTACCATCGTGGAGCTGCTGACTGTCATGAGTATCATCGTCATCCTGATCGGCCTGCTGGTCCCGGCGCTGAACAGGGTGAAGATCTACGCCATGAAGGTCAAACAGAATGCCCAGTTCCACAGTATCGAGGCGGCTCTGGAGCTTTTCAACAGCGAGTTCGAGGGGTATCCGGAATCCGGTGCTCTCGATCCGCAAAACAATCCTTATCCCGGTGCCATGAAGCTGTGCGAGGCCATGATGGGATGGGATTTGCTGGGCTTCCACACGAACTCAGTATTCCGAAGAGACGGGCTGGGAGCGAACGACCAGATGCTCTACGATCCTACGGAACTGTCGGCGCGGCGCGGCCCCTTCCTGCCGCTGGAAAGTGCCAACGCCTATCGCCTGGAGGACCTGTACCCGCCTGACAGTCCGGGCCTGGGGCAGTTCAACACGGCCAATTTCGTGTTGTGCGACGTCTTCGCCAAGCAACGTCAAAATGAGAAGGCGGGGATGCCGATTCTCTATTACAAGGCCAACACGGCGAACTCCCTGCATTTGCAGGACATCAATGGGCAAGAGTTTGTGCCTCCGAACCCGCAGGACGCGGCGGGCAACATCTACAACTACTGGGACAATCAGCAACTGCTCGAGCTGGGTAAGCCGTGGGTCAAAGGCGGTGCAGGTTCGGAGAGCAAGAGTCACAGACTCGCCGACTACCAGATGTTCTACCAGAACACCCGCAGCCACAAGATCGAAAGCCCCTGGCGTCCCTACATGGCCGACAGGTTTATCCTGATTTCGGCGGGGCACGATAACGAGTATGGCACGGCGGATGATATCTGCAACTACGAATGGAAGTATACGGAGGTGACTCCAGTAAACTGATGTTCGCTTAGCAGATTCGCGGCGTCGAGTCGAGGCTGGAAGACAATGACATCCCGACGAAGACATGGCAGGAGGGGAGTATGATGAGGTGTGTACTACAAGTTGCGTTTGTAGCACTGTTGCTCGTAGTGGCCGGTCCGATTGGTTTCGCCGTTGGCGAGATCGTGAACGGGAGTTTTGAAGACGACGGGTATATCGCGGACGTCAATGAAACGGACCCGAACGGCTGGAGCGCGGACGTCTCGACCGACAAGTTCGCCGGCTATGTGTATACGGATTGGGCGACGGACGGGCTCTACAATCTGACGCTCCATTCTCTGCGGGCGACGTTCAAAGCCGGCGACATGGTGAGCGTTTCCCAGGAACTGGATCTTTCGAGCGTGGATGAGATCATTTTCGATGTGAAGCTGGACAGCGACTGGTCGGCGTGGGCCCCGAATGTTTGCAGCGCCGTGGTCCTGATCGACGGTGACGCGGTCTGGACGTCGGATGGGCAGGTGGTCGAAGGCGCAGCCGAGCTGACCGACCAGCGTTGCCCGGTGGCGGAGAAGTATCGCACCGCCGGTACGCACGAGGTGTCGTTGGGACTGCGAATGAACGCCGACGGCATGTTTTGGGAACGCTACTACACGGACTGGGACCGGGTGGAATTGACGTTGCTCTGCGGCGGCGGCGGTCTCTTGCCCGGCGACTTCAACGGCGACTGCTTCGTGGACGCCAACGACTTGACGTGGATGGGCGTCATGTGGCTGGCCGATGTGGCGGCCGACAGCCCCTACAATCTCCTCGATGAGGAAGAGGGAGCCGACGCCACGGTCAACGGCTTTGATTTCGCGGTCTTTGGCGCGAACTGGCTCCATAGCAGTCTGGTGCAAGAAGAGTAATCGAATGGAATCGTCGTATTGAAAGAGGTTCATCGTGAATCGCAAAAGGTCAGGTTTGACAGTGATCGAGATCCTGGTTGTCGTGGGGATTATCGCGCTGCTGGCGGGCATGCTCATCCCGGCGGCCAGCACGGTGAAGAAGATGGCCAAGGAGGTGAAGCAGCGGGCCCAGTTGACCGCGATCCAGCTTGGCCTGGCCGCCTTCAAGAACGATTACGGCGACTATCCCCCCTCCGATCCCTTCTCGTGGCTCGATGACACGCGCGACGTGGAGAATTCCTCCGGCGCCCAGAAGCTGGCCGAAGCGCTGCTGGGCTGGGACCTGCTGGGATTCCACCCGGATTCCGGATTTCGCGCCGACGGGTACAACCGGTGGCCGTACGAGATCGATGGGACGCTGCATGCAGAAGGGACGTACCCCCTGTACGACCGAACCAGCGACACGGATTTGGAAAAGAGAAAGGGACGCTACATCGATCTGGACACGGCCAACGCCTTTCAGCTCGGCCGTACCGGCAATCACGACGGCCTTTTCGTCGGCGACCTCGGTCCGTTCGATTCGTCTGCCGATACGTTCGTCATCTGCGACGTTTTTGGCAAGGGAAGAGATGTCACTCTACGCGACGGAAGCCGCGAGAAGGCGGGGAATCCCATCCTGTACTATCGGGCCCATGCCTCCGAGAAGGTCATCGCGCAGATTTATCAGTATACCGACAATGACTCCCTCGTGTTCCATCTGAAGGAACCGGCAGACGTGGCCCGGCGCGGGACGGCTCCTTCCGGCGGCCTTTGGAATCGGCTGACCGGGCACGTGAGCCGGTTCTACAATTACATCGAAGATCCCCGCGCGTCGACGGCCGCCCTGGAGGTCCCCTACAAGCCGGACTCCTACATTCTGATTTCAGCGGGCGCAGACGGCCTCTACGGAACCGAGGACGATATCTGCAACTTCAAGCGGTAGGCGGGCATCCCGCGGCCTCTTACTACGTGGTACGTATGACTGATTTGAGACACAACAGGGCTCTGACGCTCGTGGAGATACTGGTCGTGGTGAGCATCATTGCGGTGCTGGCCACGTTCGCGATCACGCTGACGCTGCGCGTGGAGAACCAGTCGAAGGAAAACGCGCTGGCCAACGCCTTTGCTTTGTTGGAAACGGCTTTGCAGGAATACCACGAGTACAAGGGAGAGTTTCCCGCGCAACCGGTACGCGATCCCAATTTTGCGGCCGTGCACGCGGAGTTGATGTACGAGGCGCTGCGGTCGGTGCCGGCTTCGCGTGAGGTTCTTACGAAGATCAATACCATTCTGGTCAAGGGCGATTCCGACCAGAGAGGGCAGATGCACGATGTGTGGGGTACCGCGCTCGACTACATCTATGTCCCGGGGGACAACTTTCCGGAATTGATTTCGGCCGGCCCGGACCGATTGTTTGACACGGGCGACGATATCAGCAACCAGGACCTGTAGAGAGAATCACAAATGCGTGGCAGTGCCCGCAGGACAACCGGTTTGACACTCATTGAGATGACTCTGGTCGTCGCCACGATCGCCCTGTTGGTGGGCTTCGCGCTGCCGGCGGTGCGTTCGATGATGAACTCCTTTCATTCGGAAGGGGGAGCCAAGAGCATGGTCGAAGCGGCGCTGAGCTCGGCCCGGGCCATGGCGGCCAGCCAGCAGCGGTACGTGGGCGTGCGTTTCCAGAAGCAGTGCATCGCGAAGGACGCGGGTCGACCGCTCGACCGTCTCATGGAGGCGCCGCAGTACATGATCTTCATCATGCATGACAAGGCGGGGACGGGATTGGGGTCGGGTTTTCGAGCGATCGAGGGGCTCCAGCCCATCAGACTGCCGGAGACGATGGGGGTCATGGCGCTTGGCGAGATGGCCGAAGATGCTGCCACGAGCGATGCAGACTTTGACACGCCGGAAGAGTTGAATGATGTGCTGACGTTCTCCATCGTGTTTTCGCCCGCGGGCAAGCTGATCGTGCACGACGTGCAGGTTCGCAATCGCGACGGTGTGCCCGACCCGGACAACGGAAGCGGAGATTCCGGCCGGGTGTCTCGGGATCAGGTCTTCAACTCACCGGAGAACATTTGCACCCGCGGCGTGGGCCTGTGCGTACAGGACGACCACCCGGCCTGGGGCCTGGAGAAGGAGCCGAGCGTCAAGAGTTTCGTGGTGTACAGCCGAGAGCGCCTGGTCGAGGTGTTTGAGAGGGATACGCCCAGCGTCTGGTCGCGCTACCTCAAACGCCTGGCGGGGGAGGAAACCATTTTCGTGAGCCCCTACACGGGCAAGCTGATCTCGTCAAGGTGACGCAGGAGCATGGAACGGATGTCGCGACAATCTGGATTTTCCCTGACGGAGACGTTGATGGCGGTCGGCACGCTGGCGGTCGGGCTGTTGTTCATCGCCGGGACGTTCATGACCGGCATCTTTTTTGCGACAGTCTCCACCGAGCGGACGATCGCGGGCGTTGCGGCCGATGAGGCGTTCGCCAAGATGCAGTTGTTCGGCCTCAATCTGAGCGACCCCAATCTGAAAACGACCGCATTCGTGCCGTACGAGCCGGCTGCCTCCGTGGCGGCGGGGGAGTATCTGTATCCCTCGACCGTGGATACCGCCGGGAGCCAGTACTCGTGGGCCGCGCTGTGCAAACGCGTATCCGCCACGAGCCGGCGGGTGGAGGTCACGGTGTTTGTCAGCCGCCAGGCGGGGGCCCATGGGAGATACTGGGTGCGCCCGGCGGATTCCGACCCGTCGCTCGAAGAATCCGACCTGCCCCGTCCGGTGCGGGTCGAGGTCGAGCAGGACGCCGCCGCGCAGGGCGCCGATGAGCTCAAGATCGTCGACGCCGTCCCGACGGACGGTGTGGACGAGAATACCTTTATCAACGACGGCAGCACGCTCGTCTGCGACGAGACGGGACACATCTATCGCGTTCTGGAACGCTATGCCGATCCGGCGGATGTGGTCAAGCTCGACCGGCCCTGGGAAGAGCCGGACCCTGCGGCTGTGTGGGTGGTTCCGCCGCCCGTGTCCGGGGGGCGAAATCCGTTTGTGGCGGTCTATCAAAGGGTCCTCAGATTTGAAGCAGAGTAGCAGCATGCGAAAGGCGTTTACTCTCATCGAGATGGTCGTGGCCCTGGGGATTCTGGCGCTGGTACTGTCCTTCGCCGGGATCATCTTCCAGGTGAGCATCGATTCGCATCGCATGGCCCTGGCCAACGCCGAGATCATGCAGAAGCTGCGCGTCATCACGGAGCAGTTGGAGGCGGATCTGGGCGGTCTCAATAAAGACGGGGAGATCTTCATCATCTGGGATGCCGAGCGAAAGGACGGTTACCCCGGCGCCAATCAGAATGATCCGGCCGCCTTCGAGCGATTCGACCGGATCATGTTCTTCGCGACGGGAGACTTTCAGACCTACGGCGATAATCCGGTCGTCCACGGCAATTTGGCGCGAATCTGCTACACCCTGGCGAACCGGCCGTCGCGCAGCGCGTCGGGCGATCCGTGCCGGCCCGAGGAGCAGAAACCCGAGACACGAATCCTGGCTCGGACGCTGCACATTCTC
>JAFGCA010000569.1 GCA_016932895.1 Sedimentisphaerales bacterium
CATGGACGGCATGGGTGGCATGGGCGGTATGGGCGGCATGGGCGGCATGATGTAGCCGCACGAAACGTCCGGCAATCGCAAATCCCGGCCTAAGGCCGGTTTGCCAGGAGACTGCGTTTCCCAGGAATGGAGCCAATGATGACCGCAAGAGAATGGAACCAACGGACAGTCATCACCACAGCAATGATCGCTCTGGTGCTCGGGCTTCTCGTCGGCGGCTGCGGCGAGGACCTTCAATTCCCCTCGAAGGAAAAGAAGCCGCTGACCAAAGACGAACGCATGGAATGGTGGCGTGACGCCCGCTTCGGCATGTTCATCCACTGGGGTCTGTACTCGGTCCCGGCGGGAACGTACAAGGGCCGGCGGATCAACGGCATCGGCGAATGGATCATGAATAGTGCAAAGATCCCGGTCGAAGAGTACGAGAAGTACGCCGCGGCGTTCAATCCCGTGGGATTCGACGCCGACCAGTGGGTGCGGCTGGCCAAAAACGCGGGCATGAAGTACATCGTCATCACCAGCAAGCACCACGACGGCTTCTGCCTCTGGGATTCGCAGGTGAGCGATTGGGACATCATGGACGCCTCGCCGTTCCAGCGTGACATCCTCGCCGAGCTGGCCGCCGCGTGCAAGAAGCACAAGGTCAAGCTGTGCTTCTACCATTCGATCATGGACTGGCACCACCCGGATGCCCAGGCCCCCTTCTACCCCAACTACAACGACACCAAACGGTCGAACCCGAACTTCGACCGCTACGTCGCGGAGTACCTCAAGCCCCAACTGGCCGAACTGCTGACCAACTACGGGCCCATCGGCGTGCTCTGGTTTGACGGGGAGTGGATCAAGGACTGGACCGAGCCCAAGGGCAAGGACATGTACAGCTACATCCGGGGTCTCCAGCCGGCGATCCTCGTCAACAACCGCGTCGGCAAGGGCCGCAAAGGCATGGAAGGGCTCAGCAAGAGCGATGAATACGCCGGCGACTTCGGCACGCCAGAGCAGCAGATTCCCGCCACCGGCCTTCCCGGTGTGGACTGGGAAACCTGCATGACCATGAACGACACGTGGGGCTACAAGGCCTACGACGAGAACTGGAAGTCCTCCGAGGACCTGATCCGCAAGCTGGCCGATATCGCCAGCAAAGGGGGCAACTTCCTGCTCAACGTCGGGCCGACCCCCGAAGGGTTGATCCCGTCCGCCAGCGTCCAACGCCTCAACGCGATGGGCCGATGGATGGCGGTCAACGCCGAGAGCATCTACGGAACCTCAGCCAGCCCGATCGAACGACCGGCGTGGGGACGCTGCACTGCCAAGGGCGACAAGCTCTACCTGCACGTCTTCGACTGGCCCGCCGACGGTACGCTGGAGGTCGCCCTGGCCGGAGCCGACGTACGCAAAGCGTACTTGCTGGCCGACAAGAAACGAACCAAGCTGCCGGTAACCTGCGAAACCGACACGGTGACCGTGTCGGTGCCCGCGCAGGCGCCGGATTCGATAGATAGTGTGATCGTGCTCGAACGGAATCAATGACAGGTATGCCATAATCACAACCACTTGTTGGAGAAGGAGTCATAGGATATGAAACTGAAACCCTTGGATGACAGAGTAGTGATCAAGCCGCTGGAAGCCCAGGAAAAGACGACCGGCGGGATCTTCCTGCCGGATGCCGCCAGGGAAAAACCGCAGATCGGCAAGGTCGTTTGGGTCGGCCCGGGCAAAGTCCAGGACGACGGCAAGCGGACCCCCATGTCCGTCAAGAAAAACGACGAGGTCATCTACGGCAAGTACATGGGCAACGAGATCGAGATCGACGGCGAAAAGTACGTCATCACCCGAGAGAGTGACCTTCTGGGCATCGTCGAGAAGTAGCACGGAAGGCAAACGAAGGGACCCGGGCCACCGGGAGAGATGATCTTTTAGAGGACCAAGAAAATGGCAAAGCAATTGATGTTTGACGATACCGCACGGACGGAGCTGCGGGAAGGGTTGAAGCAACTGGCGGCCGCCGTCAAAGTCACTCTCGGCCCCACCGGGCGCAACGTCGTGCTGCACAAGAGCTGGGGCTCTCCGAAGGTGACGAAGGACGGCGTCTCGGTCAGCAAGGAAATCGAGCTGCCCGAGCCGTTCAAGAACATGGGCGCCAAGATGGTCAACGAGGTCGCCAGCAAGACCTCCGACGTCGTCGGCGACGGGACCACGACGTCCATCGTCCTGGCCGAGGCGATTTACCTGGAAGGCCTCAAGCACGTCACCGCCGGGGCCAATCCCATGGCGCTGTACCGGGGAATCAGCAAGGCCAGCGAAGTGGCCACGAATTTCATTTCGGACGTGAGCGTTCCGGTCAAGGGCCACGACGACATCGCCAAGGTGGCGACCATTAGCGCCAACAACGACGCGGCCGTGGGCGAGATCCTCGCCGAGGCCATCGACGCCGTCGGCAAGGAAGGCGTCATCGAGGTCGAAGAAGGCCGGGGCATGGCCAACGAGCTCAACGTCGTCGAGGGCATGCAGTTCGACCGCGGATTCCTTTCCCCCTACTTCGTGACCAATCCCGAAACGCTGGAGACCGTTCTCGAAGACGCCTACATTCTGCTGCACGAAAAGAAGATCTCCAACGTCCGCGAGTTCATTCCGTTGCTGGAGAAGATCGCGCAGGTCGGCCGGCCCTTGCTGGTCATCGCCGAAGACGTCGAGGGCGAGGCCCTGGCGGCTCTGGTCATCAACCGGCTCCAGGGCATCCTGAAGGTTTGTGCGGTCAAGGCCCCGGGCTTTGGCGACCGGCGCAAAGCCATGCTCCAGGACATCGCCATCCTCACCGGCGGCCAGGTCATCACCGAAGACCTCGGCATCAAGCTCGAGAGCATCGAGCTGGCGCAGTTGGGCCAGGCCAAGAAGATCGTCATCAACAAGGATGACACGACGATCATCGAAGGGGCCGGCAAGAAGAAGGACATCCAGGCCCGCTGCGATCAGATTCGCGCCCAGATCGAGAAGACCACCAGCGACTACGACCGCGAGAAGCTCCAGGAACGTCTGGCCAAGCTGACCGGCGGCGTCGCCATCATCAACGCCGGCGCGGCGACCGAAACGGAGATGAAAGAGCGCAAGGACCTGCTGGACGACGCCCTGCACGCCACGCGGGCAGCCACCGCCGAAGGCGTCATCCCCGGGGGCGGCGTCATCTTCCTGCGGGCCATCAGGGAAGTCGAGAAGGCCCGCGGCAAGGCACGCGGCGAGGAGAAGATCGGCTTCGATATCGTGGCCCACGCGTTGAAGACACCGACGCGTCAGATCGTGGACAACGCCGGCGAAGAAGGCGACGTGGTCGTCGCCCAACTGCTGGAAAAGCTGGAAAAACAGAAGAACATCGGCTACAACGCCAATACCGGTGAATTTGTGGACATGATGAAGGCCGGCATTATCGACCCGGCCAAGGTGGCTCGCACCGCGCTGGAGATGGCCGCTTCGGTCGCCGGCTTGATGCTGACCACCAACGTTCTCGTCACCGAGTTGAAGGATGAAGACGAGGAGCCCATTGCCGGCTCCGTGCGATAGGTAAGGTCCCGGGCCGTGGCCCATTTGCCGATGCAAGGCCAATGGGCCACGCCGCCCGGATAGCAGCTTATGGCCAAACGGGATTACTACGAAGTATTGGGGGTCGGGAAGAACGCCTCGGCCGACGACATCAAGCGCGCATACCGGCGCCTGGCGATCAAGTTTCACCCCGACAAGAATCCCGGCGACAAGGAAGCCGAGAACAAATTCAAGGAGTGCGCCGAGGCCTACGAGGTTCTCAGCGACGCCGAGAAGCGCAAGCAGTACGACCAGTTCGGTCATGAGGGGTTGCGCGGCGCCGGCATGCACGATTTCTCGCGTATGAACGTCGAGGACATCTTCAGCATGTTCGGGTTCGACGATTTCTTCAGCGGGATCTTCGGCGGAGGTCGACGCGGCGGCGGGGGTCGACGCGGCGGTCCGGCCCGGGGCTACGATCTCGAAACCAGCGTCGAGCTGACGCTCCAGGAAATCGCCCACGGCGCCGAGAAGACGATTGAATTCACCCGCCAGGACCGCTGCCCCGACTGTAGTGGCAGCGGCGCCGCCAAGGGCAGTCAGCCGACCCGATGCTCGCTTTGTGGAGGCACCGGACAGGTCGCCAAAGGGGGCGGCTTTTTCCAGATGGTTTCGGCGTGCCCTCAATGTCGCGGGGAAGGCAAGGTGGTCACCGACCCGTGCCGCAAGTGCAAGGGCAGCGGACGCGTACCCAAGAAACGCACGGTCAAGATCAAAGTGCCCGCCGGCGTCCACGAGGGCCAGGGCATCCGCGTCGGGGGCGAAGGCGAGCCGGGCCGCAGTGGAGGCCCCAACGGGGACCTCTATTGCTACGTCCGCGTCAAGCCGCACGAATTCCTCGAACGCGATGGAAACAACCTCATCGCCGTCGTGCCCATCAGCTTCACGCAGGCGACGCTCGGCGCAACGATCGACGTGCCCAGCCTCAACGGCAAACAACAGTTGAAAATCCCGGCCGGAACCCAGTACGGCAGCCTCTTTCGCATCCGCAGCCAGGGACTGCCCGACATACGCACCGGACGCCGCGGCGACCAGCTCGTGCAGGTCACCGTCGAAACACCCGCCAATCTGAACGCCAAACAGGAAGAGCTGCTGCGGCAATTCGCCCAGACCGAAAACAAGCGGGTCTCCCCGAAATCACAAGGCTTCTTCGAGAAATTGAAGCGACATTTCGGTAACCACTGATGACGGATAAAAAGAAACCCAAAGACAGAGACGCCAAGGCGCTGCGCAAGGAGTTGGAGCAGCTCGAAGAACGATCGGCCGGTCTGCAAAAGGAGCGAGACGAGCTGTTCGAGAAGCTCCAGCGCGTCCTGGCCGACTACGCCAATTTCCAGAAGCGCTCGTCCAAACAGATCAGCGACAGCGTGACGTACGAAAAGGAAAACATCATACGAACGCTGCTGCCCGTGCTGGACAACTTCGAGCACACGTTGCAGAAATCGCACGCGGCCGAGAGTGTGGAAGTCGTCCTCAAGGGCGTTCAGATCATCTACGACCAGATGAACGGCGTTTTGGCCTCGCACGGCGTGGAGCAAATCCAGGCGTTGGATGAGACGTTCGACCCGGCCCGACACGAGGCGATGCTGCGGCGCGAGGAGCCCGACAAACCCGATCATGCCATCCTGGAGGAATTTCAGAAGGGCTATCAACTGAACGGCCGGGTTATTCGGCCCAGCAAGGTCGTGGTCAATCGAATTGAGGCCAAGGAGAAGGCCGAAACACAGGAACAACCAGCACCTCCAGCCGAAGAGGTCCCCGAGGAGGCTCAGGACGCCGAGAGGGACACTTGCGAGCGCGAGGGGGGCACGGAGTAACAGCTATGCCGACCTACGAATACGAATGCCAACAATGCGGGCACGAGTTCGAGCAGTTTCAGAGCATCACCGCCAACGCGCTGCGCAAATGCCCTGAGTGCAGCAAGCTGTCCTTGAAGCGGCTGATTGGGACCGGGGCCGGGATCATCTTCAAAGGGTCCGGCTTCTACGAAACCGATTATCGCAGCGACAGCTACAAGAAAGCCGCCCAGAAGGACAAGGGCGGATCCTCCACGAAAAGCTCCGACAAGAAAGAGAAGAAGACCGAAAGCACATCTGCCGCGCCTGCCGCGGAAAAGAAGAAATCCGCGTAGTCACTCACGAAGTCCCCTTCTGCCTGCAAGGCCCGGTGTCACTTCCCACGCGGGCCCGCCTTCGTCGCCGGCGCGATCCAGTCGTAGCTGGGAAGAGTCCTTCCGTCTTTGAGCCGAATGCCGGCGGCATGCATCGGTGATTTCCCGTCGGTGCCGGTCGGCCGGGTCGATATCGCCGCGATACCGAGACTCTCCGTCGAGACCACTTCACCTGTGTCGGACGTACCGTTGGAGTTGCGGTCGAACCAGACGGACAGGCCCTTGAGCTCGGTTCCAGCCAGAGCCCCGTCGCGGTTGTCGTCGAGCATATCCAGAGCCCGGTAGCCGTTGGGGAACAGCAGCCACCACGTCACCGAACCGAACAGCTCGCGGCCCGAGGTGATGCGGCCGTCACGACCGCTGTCCCACGCCAGGAAGCCCGTGGTGGGCTTGACCCAGGACCGCCGCTCAACGGCGCCGTCGCCGTCCAGATCGAAGGAAACCACGCGGGCCGGAGCCAGCAGATCGGCGAGCGATTCGGCGCCCTGCAAACTGAAGACAACCGGCGTAATGGGCCCCAGCGGCAGCTTGTCCAGGATCGCCAGAGCGTCTTTCATGCCGGCAATCCTCTCGGCCACGTCGGCCGGGATCTCGGCCTCCGCCTCCCACAGTCGGATATAGGCGTTGCCCGCTTCGTAACTGACGATCTCGCGCAGCCCGCCCAGGGGCCGGTATTCGCGCTGCAGGTCGTCCTGAATCGCCAGTTCGTAGGCCGCCAAATAGGTCTGCTTGACACTGTCCAGGGCGATGGTCCGAAGCAGCGCCGGCATCAGAACCGGGCTTGTGTCATCGAAATACTCCACGTACTGCTCGCCCAGGCTGGCCTGGCCCAGGTAGTACAGCGCGTTGTTGGGATCGCGCGCGATCGCCTGATAGAAGTTCCACTGCGCTGAGGCCGCGTGCCCGAGGAGCTGCTCCTGGCCCGGTTGCTTCGGCTGCCAGCCCTGCGCCCGCAGCTCCTCCTCAAGGGCCCAGCGACGCTCATAAAACGCGGATCGGTTGTCGTTCGTCAGGTCCGCGGTCGATTCCAGCCCGAACTCCGCCAGGGCAATCCTCGTCGCCTCCGCTCGCCGTGCCCCGCTCAGGTAATCCTCCCACCACCAATAGTAAAGCAGAGAAGACGCTCGTTGCTCGTCGAAGGTGCCCACGAGGAAGGCCTTGTTGGCGAAGGCCAGGTAGTGAATCCGCGCGAGGATATAGTACCCGCTGGGGTCGTTGGGCTCTTCCTTGATGTAGGCCGCGGCGTTTTCAATGAGCCGCTCAGCCGGCACGTACTCCGGCAGTGAGAACCGCCCCGCCGCCACCGAGGCCCACAATCCCACAACCACAATCAACAGCGCTGAACCGCATCGAATCCGTTGCATGGTTTCACCCTCAACAACAATGGGCCGTAGTGAACCTTCGCTGGAAACACGACCAACTCCGGCTTCACTCTCGTCTCCCCACAGCACCCTTTGATTGTACGATCTGGGCGCGTCCGCGTCAAGAAGCCTTCCCGGGCGAGCGAACCCATCGCCAAGGCCTGCGGCCTTGACGCTGCCACCCTGCCGCGTCAAGCGAACGTCGGCACGACACGGCGAGACATCAAGCGATGAGCAGGGAATTGCAGGTGGTCCAGCGGAGAATCAGGACGGTGTAGACCACGCCGACCCACCAGGAGCCGACCTGGGCCAGTCGACAGCGCCGCGCGATCAGAAACAAGGCGGCCGCCCCGACCGTCAGCGCCAGCTTGAATACTACCACATGGGAAAAGTTCGCCATCAGGGAGTTGGCGACCGGGTTGAGTTCCCATATTCCGGCCGCCGCCCGACCCAGGAGCGTGCAGACCAGATCGTACAGGCTCAACACCACCACGACTGCGACGAGCCGCCAAACCTGGCTGGAGGAATCGCCCGAGAAATCGGCACTGTGTCGAAGATGCCCGATGGGAGGCCGACAGCAAAGCAAGGTGCCGAACGCCCAGACGGCCAGGGCAAAGCCGGCAATAGTGACACCGGAAAAAAGCATTTCCGGGGCTCCGCGCGCCGGCTCGCATTGCGCATCGAGTTCCGCGTAGCGCTGCTTCAGCGTTGCCACCCGCTCGAGTAGTTCCGGTGTCGCCGCAAAATTCCTGACCACCACGGCCCACTGGCCCGAAGCCACCTGCACGCCGCCTATCGCCATCAGGGCCTTCACCTTGCTTTCCGGCGGGTCCTCCCCCAGGAGAGTCTCGAGGATCGTAATCGTCCGGCCGGGCGTAACCATTTCCGCATCGCCGACTCCGGTGCAAATCACCATGCCCTCTTCGGCCAGATGCCGCTCGACCGTCGCCGCTTCTCGACCGCGGGGCCCGGGGCCGGGAGATCCGGGGCGAAACGGCCCTCGCCGGAACCGCGCCACCCCTGTGGTTAGCACCTTCAGCCCGTTGACGCACACCCCCTTGTCGGTCCGTTGCACGGTGTAGGGCGGCGGCAAGTAACGGCCCTTGAAGACGACAAAACCGGCGTCGATCTCTGCCGCAGCGTCGTCAGATGCTACGGAAGCCCCCCTGTTGGCACCGAACCTGCCTCCCCTCGCGGCGCGGGCCAGTGCCGCGTCTCCGACGAAGAACAAGACTGTGGCCAATACCCAAATGCTCCCAACCTTCTGACGCATCTTTTTGCGCTCCCGACACATCATCCTGCATCCTTCTCTTCCACGACTCTCTCGACCCGTCACCCCGGGCCATACCGCGCGCAGCCAGCCGCTGACAGGCTGCGACTCTTCCGTTTCCAGGTAGGTGGTCAAGCGTTGGGTTTGGTTACAGGTGTCTGTGGATTTTTGGCAAATCAAAGCGCCGTAAGGTATGCATAAACCGACGATGCGCGTGGCCGGGTCGTAAGAAACCGTTGTGCCGTGTCGGAGCGTCTGTCGCGTTACCGCCGGGTCTGGATGCCAAGCTCTTTGAGCCTCGGGCCCTTTACGCGCTCCACGTGCCCGTCCATGAAGGCAACGGCGATGAAGTAAGAAGCCGGCCCCGGCCGCTCATAAGCCAGAGGTTTCCCGGCATCCTCCGCGCTCATCTTGACGCCCCCTGCCACATATTCGGCGTTTTCACGCACCCATGCCAGCATCGCTTTGTCACGCGGGAGATAGGGCTGCAGCTCATCCAGCGACTCGGCCAACGTGTCGTCGTGCTCGGAGGCATATATCAGAGCGGCCAACGCCAGACGTTTGAGATTCTGAATTGCAGGCCGAATTCCGAGTCGCTCAAGCTCCTCGGGCGTCTCGAAGATCACGTGAGAATCGAGGTACAAGACGTTGGTGCCCTGCCCCTCCTCAATCAGCGTCTTGTCATACGCCAGCACGCAAGCGGGGTGATCCATCGGCGACACGCCCTTGCCCAGATACGCCACATGCTCCGGCGCCCAGGACACGGGCAGGGGCAGATCGCCAGGCATATCCGACAACTGCTCGGGGAACCTGTCGTCGTGATCGTTGGCATAGATCAACAGCGCCTTACCCAAGTCCGACAGTCGCCTGGCCGACTCGGCGCGGGCGTCCCGCGACCCGCCTGGAGCCGGTTTGATGCCGGACTTCTCAAGCTCTCCGATGGTCACGAAGTCAACGTGGCCGTCGCCAAACAAGACGAGTGTCCCCTGGCCCTTCGCCAGCATGGTCTTGTCATAGGCCAATACCGCATCAGGCCGAGCAGACATGGTCCGGCCCTTGCCGAGGTATGTGACATGCTCCTGTAACCAGGACAAATTGATCGGATAACAGTTGACGGCATCCGTCATCCGGTCGGGAAATCGATCGTCGTGATCGTCGGCGTAAATCCGCATCGCCCGGCACAAATCCATCAGCCGCGTCCCCGACACCGCGCGCGCCTCCAGGTCTTCGGGAGCCGGCAGGTGGGGCGGGAGTCCCGCGCCGGAGGCTGTCACGCGCCGGACCTGAACATCAGTTCTCTCGCCCGGACGAAGCGAGATATTCTCGAACTCAATCCAATCGTACCGCCGGACCTGGTACTCGAAACGCGCGATCTGGTCACGCGCGAGATTGCGAAATCGAGCGGTCAACTGGTAGATATCGCTGGAGGACACGGCGCCATGGTAATCCGCGTGCATGACCCCGTTCCTGTCAAACGCCACGACCCTTTGCTGGAGATCGCGGTCCCATTGCCTGGAGGCGACAACTGAGATCCCGTACGCGGTATCAAAGACCGGGGACCACAAAACCCGCCCTTTCTGGTCGACATCCATTTGTCCTTCCTCGTGCGTGGCGATCGTGCTCCAGGGTCCAGTCGCAATTCCCACGCGGATCGACGTCTCGGCTCGGGCGTCCTCTATCAAGGCGACGGCCGCCGCATGGTTCTGCAGTCGACTGCCATGGGTGTCAACGATCTCACGGCAGCCTCGCCACCCATCGGCGCCTGCAATCCGACCCCAGCACAACCCGACGTCGTTGAGGTCCTGCACGCGCAGAACGAAACCGTAGTCGTCCGCTCCCAGCGACCGGTTCGCATCACGAATTTCCAGCTTGCCTTCCAGCCCGGACCCGTCCGGCTTCCAGCAAACGGGTCCGCCTTCCGCCCAGTTGCAGACGGCCACCAGTTCAACAACGACTCCATGGGGCAGGTTTGCCTCAAGCTGCGGTGCCTCAGTCGGCCCGCGCGCCGCCGCCATCGGCAGTAGAAGGGCCGCCACCATGGCAATGCTGAGGAAGCCGACGGCTCCGACTCTCGCACTCTTGGGTATCGGTCGCGTGATCATGTGTTTGATCCTCGCTTCTAATGACTTTTTCGATTCGGCGACGCCAATCAGACGCAGGGCCGGATTGGGTCGGAAAAACGTCATCTCCGCAATATCGATCAGGGTCCGGCTGTAGCTCCCGGCCTCCGCGCCGAGAGCCACCAGCACGGTTTCATCGACGGCCCGCTCGCGAATGCCGCGCACCCGCGCGTTGGCCAGCCACACGAACGGGTTGTAAAAATAAACGATCTGCAGAAGCGTCTGGGCCGAGTGCAGCCACAGATCGCCTCGTTTGATATGGGCGACCTCGTGGATCAGGACCGCACGCAGATCGTCCACGGACAGCTTCTCCAACACGGCGGCCGGCACCAGGATCGTCGGTCTGAACAACCCGCAGACGGCGGGACTGAACGCCTCCGGCGAGACGCGGACAGCGATGTCCCGTCGAACTCCGAGCCGCCGGCGACACGATTCCAACGCATCGAGCAGGCCGGGATCGGCGAGCCCACTTTGAGCCATCAGCCACCGGACGAAGAACACGCGTTGCATCACCAGCACGCCGAACACGAGCACTCCCACAGTCCAAAGCAGCAGGCAACCGGCCTGCCAGGTAAGCTGGGTGGAAGCTGCCGCCACGGGTGGAGCCAGCACGGTCGTCTCCGGCCTGACATCAAGCGGTTGGATCGTTGGAGTCGAAGCAAACGTCGTCGTCGCCGCCTCTGGCGTGGGAGATGGAGCGGGCTCAGGCCGGACCGTGTGCGTCGAAACGCGCTCCAGAGCAGGAATCTGCATTGAGACGGCCTCTGGACCCCAGGAACCGATCCCCGTCGGCAGGGACAACGTCGGCGGCAGGAGCAGCTTGGCAAACACAAGTATCCACAGCCAGTACCGAACGGTGGCTCGGACGCGCTTGCGAATCACCACATCGACGATCAACAGCAGGACAACTAACAGGCCGGACTGAACGAGCATGGCGCCCGCGTAATTGCAGAAGCCCCGTCCCATCTCGTTCAGGCCCGCCATGCAACTCTCGATGGCTTGGTTCATTTCCCGGTTCCCTCGCCTTGGCGTTGATTTGTCTACCGCTGCCGCTTGCCCTCCGCCCTGTCGACCAACTCGCGGAGCTGCGACGCCTCTTCTTTCGAGACGCCCTCGTGCTCGATCAGAAACTGCACCATCGGTGTGAGCGCCCCATCGAAGGCCCGCTGAAGCATTTTGCGGAACTCCCCCCGCCGGGCGTCCACCTTGCTGACACACGCGCGGAACAATTGCAGGTTGCGGATCCTCTCGATCTTGAGCCACCCTTTGTCGACCATCCGGTCCATCAGGGTTTTTACGGTGCTGTAGGCGCGGCTGCGGGTCTTCGCCAGCTCCTCCTGGACGGTGCCCGCGGCACAGGGCTGCTTCTCCCAAACCACCCTCATGATCTCCCATTCGGCCTCGGTCAACTCGACCACCGGCTTCTCCAGCCTGCCAGCCCGGCTTTTTCGCCATGTTCGCATAGTGCCAACCTCCATATTCTAATCACATAGAATATATTCGACATGCGTCGAATCCGTCAACCACAAAATCAGAATTTTTCCATTTTTTTGCCGCGTGATTTTCGGGCAAGATCCGCGCCGGCCGAACGGGCAAAACAGAGGCGAGTCAGCCCGTTATACGAATTCTGATGAATTCTTGCGCGGCATGTCATCCTGAACGTAGCGCAGCGAAGTGAAGGATCTGGGCTGCGACCTTCAGATAAACTACGTTCGCAGCCCAGATCCTTCGCCTGCGGCTCAGGATGACAACCGCTCAAACGCGCAAGAACTCTTCCTAATCCGTATTAATTGACGAGTTTAGCGATCTGTCGGAATTGGGGGTGGCCAGCGGTTTTGAGCAGCTCGAAGAGGACCATTTCCGTGCAGGCAACGGCGGCGCCTTCGGCGGCCAGACGCTGGAGCGCGATCTGCTTGTTCTCGGTGGTCCGCGAGGACACGGCGTCGGCCACGACCGTAACGTCGAGCCCCCTGCTCGTGAGATCGACGGCCGTCTGGTAGATGCACACATGCGTTTCGATGCCGCAGAGCAGGACCTGCGCGCGATTCGAGGCCTCCAGCGTGACGTTGAATTCCTCGACGCCGCAACAACTGAAGCTGGCTTTGTCGATGGGTTCGCGGTCCGTCAGAAGCTCCGCGATTTCCGGAACCGTCGGGCCCAGCGCTTCGGGGACTTGCTGACACCACAGGATCGGGATGTCGAGGACACCGGCCGCCTGGATGAGAATACGGATGTTCCGGAACAGCGCTTCCTTGTTGGACATGAACTGGGCGAGCTTGCCCTGCACGTCCACGACAACCAGGCAACAACTCCCGATTTCGAGCATTCCTTTGCTCCCCTGCGTAGAAGAATCAAAATGCCGATGGCGTGAAGCGTCGGCCGCAAAGCGTATCTCGGAGCAAACATTCACTTCACGAGATACGCTTCACGAACTGCGTGACGTCCCATCACTTCGAACTGCGGAGGATTATCGTCAAGCTCGCCGGGGCGTCTCCTTCCAACGGCACGAGCTTCTTCTCAGGTGACACGGTCAGTTGTGGTTTTTCTATACCCACACTGCTTACACCGTCGTTGACCAGCGCCAGGATTTCGTTACCGGGCATCTCTCGCGCGATGCGATTTCGGACCTCGTAGTCGCGGGCCGTTTCGAGCGACGCCTCGGTATTGTCCTGGGCAACGACGCTGACGGCCTGCTCCAGTGTCACGGCCGGGATCGTCACCGCTTCAGCGTACTGCCGGGGACTCTCGACGTGCAGTGTCGTCGCGTCAAATTTCTCCCAGATGCTGCCCAGTGCCGCCACCAAACCCCTGACGCTCTCCCGACTGCCGGCGAGCCGGTAGATCCGCGTGCTGCCGTCGGCATCCGATTCGACCGACCCGGCCATACCATGGCTCTGCACGGCCGTTCGGATAAACGAATCGGCCTGGATGAACGCGGCGGTCCGCAGATCGAGCCGGCCGGCAAAACCGGCATCGGCGAGCACCACTTTGGCCTCCGGTGTCACGGGCCCGGCTTGCCCGTCACCGGGCAGAGCGGCAATCGTCCCCGCCGTCTCGGGAACGGGCGCCAGGATGTTATAGACGACCACCCCCAACACGGCCAGCAAGGCAATCATCGCCGCGGCCGCCAGGGATTTGCGCAGCATGAGATGCCACGTCCCGGCCGAGACGCGCGGCGGGGCCGGCGCTTCGGCCAGAAGGGTCCTTCTCTCCAGGGAGACGTGAATTTGCTCCAGCATTTCGCCCGGGGCCTCGGCGCGAGGCATCGCACTGACCAGCGTCTTGCAATTCTTCAACTGGCGCAGCCGCTGGCCCACCTCGGGATCGCGGGCGGCCAACCGCCGGACTTCGGTCTGCTGTCGAAGGGGGAGCTCTCCGTCAATGAAACTGCACAGCAGCTCATCGATGTTCGGATTCGCCTTCATTTCAGCATTGCCTCCAAAATTTCTCTCAATCTGCCCCTCGCGCGGCTGAGCCGGCTGCGGACGGTGCCGAGCTCAACGTTCAGAACGTCGGCAATCTCCGCGTAGCTCATGCCCTCAATATCACACAACACCACGACGGCCCGCTGGGGCTCGTCCAACTGGAGCAACGATTTCATCGCCGCCGCACACAACTCGCGGCTTTGCGCCACCACCGCCGGATCGGTGGCGCCGTCATCGCTCAGAAAATTCTTGAGCGCCTGCCGGTTCGTACCGTCCGGGTCCTGCTCCTCGGCATCCAGCGAGCGCATTACCCGGCGCGCGTTTCGCTGGCAATGGTTCAAAGTCAGGTTCACCGCTATCCGGAAAAGCCAGGTGTAGAAACTGCTTCTGCCTTTGAACTTATCGATGCCTTCTATCACTTTGACAAACGTCTCTTGCGTAAGTTCCGCCGCATCGTCCGAGTTTCCGCACATTTTCAGGATCACGTTGTAAATGCGGTTTTGGTACTTGAGGATCAGCCTCTCGGTGGCGACGGAGTCGCCGCTCTGCGACTGCCGAACCAGCACAGAATCATCGATGTTTATGCTCATAGCTCTCAAGTACACGGTTTTCCTCTCATCGATTCGTTTTGACCCCAAACTGCCCCTGCAGCCCGAGACCGGCCCTGAGGGAGCCTGTATCATCGCAGAATCGGCCTGTGCGGTCAACCGAATTCGGCCCCCGGCGCAAAGACCACGGCGGTGCTATCTATCAGACGCGGCCGAAGTCGCGGGGTTACAGATTCGCCTCCACCACGCCGTTGTTCTGCCCACAGAAAGCCCCCTCTTCGAGCCGCCGCTCTCGCTCGGCACCGCGCCCCGGCCATCGTCCCATAACTGTCCGGGCAGAGGAACATCACCACGCCGCACGCGTCTGCCCCCCGCTCGGCCCGCCTGTCTACCATCGCGGCGCCCCCCCCGAAGCGGCCGAAAGAAGCGGGGCCCATGCCGGAAAGGCATGAGCCCCGAAATCCTGCGAAACCATCGGTCCCAGTCACCATGGTTGCACGATCATCCTCACAGGCTCACGTGATCGAGCCACGTGACGACGGCGCCCAACCGATGCGGCTTACGAACCTACTCCGTGGCGATGTAGTCGCCTTCGTAGAACTGCACGTTATCGATCCAGAAGTCACCGGCGGCAAAACCGACGTGGAAGGTAATGCTCCCCGGGCTGGTGTCCTCGGCAAACACGGGCGTTGTCACGCTGTGTTCGACCCATTCCTCGGTCATGGTGATGACCTGCTCCCCATAACCCGACCAGGGATCGGCCGCCAGTTCCGGCTTGAAATTGATGTCCAGCGTCCCGGCGCTGCACTTGACGAAAGCCGCGAGAGTGTACTTCTTGCCGGCTTCAAAAACGTATCCTCCCTGCGTCAGGTAGACGTCCCAGAAATTCGCTCCGGCCGTGGGGACGACAACATGCAAGCAGGAGTCGCCCTCGATCGGACCATCAGGGACCGCCGCGCCGGTCAACGTTTGAACCACGTCCGCCGTGGCGCCGCCACCGGTGTTGTCGACCAGGTTCCACGGACCAACCGTACCGCTTTCGAAGCCGCTGTTGGCCAGCAGATTCTGGGCTTCCGGAGCGGTGCCGTCGGACGAGACATATCCACCTTCGTAGAAGCGCACGTCGTCCGCCCAGAACTCGGCGGCCGCAAAACCGACGTGGAACGTGATTGTCGCCGGCGTATCCTGGTCGAAGACTGGCGTCGTCACGCTGTACTCAGCCCATTCCTCCCCGATCGTGATCACTTGCTCACCATAGCCCGACCAGGGATCAACGGCCAGTTCCGGTTTGAAATTGACGTCCAGCGTTCCTTCCTTGCACTTGAAGAAGCCCGAGAGCGTGTATCGCTTGCCCGCCTCAAAGACGAATCCGGGCTGCGAGAAATGGATATTCCAGAAATTCGCCCCTGTGCCCGGAATCACAACATGCAGGCATGAGTTGCCCTCGACCGGGTCCTCGGGAACGACCGCACCGACCAGTTCCTGAACCACTTCGGCCGTCGCACCGACACCGGCGTTATCGGCCAGGTACCACGGATCCAGAACGCCGTCTTCAAAACCGCCGTTGATCAGCAAGTTCACGACTTGGCGCTGTACAGGCTCAGTGCCGACACGGATGTCATCGATATAAAGCACGCCGCTGCCGCTCTGGCTGGGAGCAGTGCGACTGCCCACGCCGATGTACATCTTCTTGACCGCCGCCAGGTTCACCCCGGCGTCGCTGAAATCGCTCAGCGGAATCTTCCACTCCGTCCAGTCGGTCGTCAGCACGGCGTTGGCGTCGGGATGGACCACCACCTTCGAGCGGCCCACGCTGTCCTCGACTACGACGTACATGTCATCGCGGTCGTTGGCCGGGTGGTCCGTGCCGATCTCCGCCACCTGCCAGGCCCCGCTGACGCCGCCGCCCGTCTGGATGCCGGAGAACTCCGCCACCGTCGCCGCACCCGGGTTGTGGCTGGTCAGCGCCAAGCCGATGTAGGTGTTGTTGATCATGCTCAACTCCAGCGACTCCGCACCGTCAATACTTTCCCACGTCACTCCGTCCGCCGAATGCTCGACTGCGAACGTGTTACCCGTGCGGCTCAGCTTCACCCAGTGAGGCGTCTGAATGCCGGCCTGGGTATCGCTTGTAGTGCTCCCATTGGAGAACAGACGACGCTGGAACGAGACACCGTTGTCCGGCGTCATGACCATCATCACGTGCTTGGAGCCCGGGTCCAACGACTCGCGAATCATCACGCCGGCCTTGGCCCAGCCGTCCGTATTGCCGATGCTGTCTACCCGCGCGATGATGCTGCCGTTGCCGCTGAGCTGCTTGTAGGCAAAGCGGAATTCATCCGCCTCGCCCTCGATGTCCACGCCGTGGGCGCTCATCGTGATGCTGTCGGGCCCGGTTTGCTCGAACGCGACCGGATTGCCCCGGAACCACAGGCTCAGGTCCGTCACGCCGTTGGCGCTCCAGTCCTGGGGCATCGCCCAGGTCCGCTCGGTCTCGGAATAGAACGGCGTGGCCGAATTGTCATAGTACAGCGGCATGGCCTGGCCGCTATCGTGAGCGTTATCTGTCTCGGCGATGTCGCCGCCAAAGTACGGGCTGGTATCGCTCCAGATGTCATGGCCCACGATGGCGCCGGTGTCGTTGCCCGGCGTGTCGACCGGCTCGGAATAGCCCAAGCCGTCCAGCCACGTCTGGAAGATGCGGTCCGGAGAATCGTTCGTGTAACTCTCGAAATCGTCCACCGCAAAGGACGCCGCGGTCGAGAACCTCCACACCTCGCCCTCGGCAATCAACGCACCGCTCTCATCCAGTTCATTGACTTTCCAGTAGACGTTCTGCCCGTAGGCCACGCCCGCGTTGCTCAGGTCGAAGCTGTGAGCCTCGGTCGTGCCAGCGAGAGCCGTACCGTCCTCTACGACCGCCCGGTCGGTGCTGATGTACACCTCGTGCGAAGCCGCTCCGCGGCCCGGACGCCAGTTCAGCACAGCATCCAGAGCCACGCCGTCGGCGCCCATCGACGGCTCCGGCGCGCGCGCCTGGGTCGGAACGTAGAAGAACCGCACTTCGCTCAGACCGAATATCGGCAGCCCGCCGTGACTTCCCGTGATCGTCAGCCTGACGTACTGGGCTTCCACGCCACCGAAATCGATGGGCGGGTTGTGCGTATAGTCGTCCTGGCTGGTGCCCCTCTCGAACTCGAAATCGCCCAGCGTCAACCACTCGATGCCGTCGAGGGAGTACTGGATCGTGACGTCCTTGGCCCCGAAGCCCTGGAAGTATTCAATGGCCTGGTTCGAGTTCCATACCCACAGCTTATCGAGGGCGTACACCTGGTCGAACTCATACTGGATCCAGGCAGTGTCACCGGCGCCGATGTCGCTGAGCCACATCGCGGTCGGATTGGTGGAGTGCTCGTCGTCGGCGTTCAGTCCGGAGCCGTCGACCGTCTTGGACGCCTGCATGTTGATCGCCTCGGAGCTGGCCGTGGCGGTGATGTTGGTGACCGGATAGGAATACGGCTCGACCGTGAAGCTCCAGACAACGCCCGGGAAAACGGTCGAATCCGGCGGCGCGTTCACTTCGTCGACCCGCCAGTAGTACGTCTGACCGAAGTCCAGGAGATCGTCGGGAGCATACGCGGCCGCGGCCTGGCCCGGACTGACCAGCACGCCCAGGGCGTCGGTCGTGTCGGCATTGTTGACATCGTCAAAGACTGTGCCGAGATACACGTCGTGTGCGACCGCCAGAACGCTCGGCTCCCAACTCAACACGACATCCTGAGCTACGTCGTCGGCGCCGTCGGCCGGGCTCGGGTTCTCCGCCGTGACGATCGGCTTGAAGGAAGGCGCAACATAATCCCCCTCGTAAAATCTCGCGCCGTCCAGCCAGAACTCGCCCGCTCTGGCCGCGATGTGAATGGCGATGCCCGCAGGATCCACATTGTCGGCGAAGACCGGAGTCGTTGTGCTGTATTCTGTCCATTCGTCCGTAACGGTGAAGGTCTGCTCGCCATATGCCGTGTAAGGATCAACAGGCAATTCCGGCTTGAAAGAAATCCGCCAGGTGTCTTGGTCACACTTGACAAAGGCGGAGAACGTGTATTTCTTGCCTTTCTCGAAGCTGGGCAGTCGTTGCGTCAGGCCGCTATCCCAAATATTGGCCCCGGCGGCCGAGACCGTGACATGCAGGCAATTCTTGCCCTCAATCGGATCTTCCTCAACCACTTCCCCCGTGGCGCTGCCATATACACCCCACGGATTGACAACGCCGTCCTCGAAACCCCCGTTCACCAGCAGGTTCACGGGGTCGCCCTGTGCGTAGCTGGAACTGGCTCCCATGAACCCTGTCAACCATATGACTGTCAACCACACTGCTCGTACTCTCATGATGCGTACTCCTTACCATCAGTCGCTCAGCGACGTACCTCAATTGACCTCCGCTGGTCTGCAATACACACCCCCCGAGGAATCAAGTAAGCCATTTTCTACACATGACAGCCCTCTAACATAAACAGGAATCACTCGGAAGCAGGAGGGCGCGCGCCCCGAGGCGATGCCCCTCCTGATTGTGCGTATGGTATGTTGCGTGCTGCCCGTCATTCATCACTCGCGTTCTGGCTGTCTGCCTGAGAATTCGCACACGCGTACCGAGCCTCTGGCGATAGTTTATCGGCTAAAAACGCTCCCCTCTCCGACACAAACCCGCCGCCTGACATGAAACCCTCCGACCGGCTCTTGAACCATCAGAAGAAAACGCGCCTCACTCCGGATAATCGCCTCATTTCGACCTGTCCTATGCCGCGCTGCTCCTCACACTTTGACATCATCACCAAGCGGGCCTTACAGCCAAGGTCCGATAGTCTTATGATAACAGACCGGCTACCGGCCAGTCAAGCCCGATTGCATCACTCCCGCGCCGGGTCGGACCGCGACAAATCTCCTCAAAGGCCGAAATCTCGGACCCGACGAGGGCATCGAGTAGGCGGGAGGGGTTGCCCCCTCCGGCCTCTCACACCACCGGGCGTACGGTTCCGTACCACGGCGGTTCATGACAGC
>JAFGCA010000570.1 GCA_016932895.1 Sedimentisphaerales bacterium
ACAACTTCACCTTCACCCGTCTCTTCGAGCCCAACGATTCCCAGCAGGACCTCAACCCCTCCGCCCTCGCCATCGACGACAGCCCCTCGGCCCTCTTTGGCGGCCTACTCTTCATGGGCACCTTCGGCCCAAGCCTCGGCGACGATTTCGACGGCCAGATCTATGCCGTCTCGCCCCAGGGCCAAATCGCTCCCTTCATCACCGCCTTCGTCGACGGCGAAGGTCAGCCCGCCTTCCGCAATGGCCTGGAAGTCACAGGCCTCTTCGACGTCACCGATATGGCCTTCCCCCCCACTTTTGACGGCCCCTTTGGCCCCTACCTCTACGTCCTGAGCGAAAATATCGACCAGAACGGCTCCAGCCAGGCCGGCGGCTTCTCCTCCGACCTCTGGCGAGTCGCCGCCGACGGCGCCGCCGAACTCTTCGTCGAAAACTTCGCCGACGGCGTCATCTCCCTCGCCTTCGGCTCCTTCGCCTACGGCAACGACCTCTTCGTCGCCACCTTCCAGGGCGGCAAGGTCTACCGCATCACTCCCGCCGGCGACGTCGACCCGTTCTACGATTTCTCCATCTTCAGCTCCAACCTCATGGTCAGCGACGTCGTCTTTACCCCTTCCGATCTCACCCTCGAACCCATGGCCGACGCGCTCCTGCTCTCGCTCGTCTCCGGAAACGCCGCCTTCCTCGTCCAGATACAACCTAACGGCGCCGACATCCAGATCTGGGGCTCCGGCTTTGCCACCGGCGACGTCTCCAGCGGCGACCTGCTCTTCAATCCCGACCGGCAACTCATCGTCGCTCAGCAGGATGACAAGAACCTCGTCCGCGTCGATTACGAAAATCTCCTCGACACCCGCCTCGACTCCCTTGCCCTGCGACGCGAAGTCCTCCTGCCCGGCGATCCCAACGAAACCATCGCCTACGCTCCGTATCTCCTCGCCACCGTCGGAAATCGCCCTCGCATCCTTCGCCTCGGCGACGGCCAGCTCGATAGCATCCGGACCGAATCCCGCCCCGTCGATCTCTCTGTGCCCGATCCTCCCGACGACACGCTCGAACCCCTCCAATTCACCTTCGATCCCGATGGCCAGCTTATCGCCTGGATGCCCCACAGGGACTCGCTGGAGGGCTCGACGCGAGCCGACGACGCCTTCACCAACTTCTTCACCGGCATCACCGGCGACGACCTCGCCGCATCTACTCCTCTGGCGGATCCCTGCCTCGTCGCCCTTGCCATCGATCCCGCCGGTACGCTCTACACCCTCGCCCGCAATGCCGATTCTCCCGAACTCGCGCCCGAGGACCTCGCCTTTGACGACCGCCTCCTCGCCCTCGAACCCGGCCAATCAGGTCTGATCCCTGGCACGCTCCTCGAAATTCCCGCCTTGACCCGCGCCTCCATCACGCTCGCAGGCCCCGGCGACCCCAACACCTTCGACATCGTCGCCGGTGACATCCTCAACGTCACCCTCGAAGATCAACCTGCCGGCGATTACCTCCTCCAGCTCGATTCCATTGACCGCACCGCCGGCGACTACGAACTCCTCGTCGGCGTCGATGCCGACTTCTCCGCCACCTACACGCTTACCGCCGCCGACACCCCGCGCACCTTTACCACTGTCGCCGGCGATCGCCTCGATTTCGTCCTTACCGGCCCAGGCCAGGCATCTCTCCAGGTCGACCAACGCCCCGACGGAACACTCATCGCCCTGCATGAACTTGACCTCACCGGCACGCGCCCCGACACCGAGGTGTCCTTCGTCAACCGTGACAATCCCGGCGATCTCTCGCTCGATGCATTCTCGCTCGATGGCTCCCTCCAGCTCCTCGATCTCGAAGCCGACCTCCAGGCCTTCGAGGCTCCTGCCGGTTCCCGCGGCGCCGTCAAATTCTGCCGCCTGGGCCGCCTGCGATCCCTGGACGCCCCCAACCACAGTTTCCAGGAATTCCACGTCGCCGCCCTCGGCGAGCCGGATGCTCAGAATCTCTCCTTTGACGCCGCCCGTCTCACCGAACTCTACGTCGCCGGCGACGTAGACGGCATCCGGTTCTTCTCTCCAGGCCATCGCAACATCTACCGCACCGTCATCATTGACGGCCGCGTCGTCGAATCCGTCTTTTACGGCCTCATGTTGCTCGACTTCCGCGTGCGCAACCTCGCCGATGCCGATCTTGCCTTCGATGCCTCCGCCCTCGACTTCCGCACCGACAACGGCCGAATTCGACGCGCGATCTTCGACCAGGGCGACGTCGTCGATTCCTTCCTCGCCGCCAATCGCGCCATCGACTACGTCGAACTCTCCGACGGAAACCTTACTGACACCAGCGTTTCCGCCATCCACAGCTCCAGTAGCATCGGCGACTTCCTCGTCCTCTCCGACGCCGCCCCTGGCCCCGACAGCCCACGTGGTAACATCACAGGCGTTGGCTTTTCCGTCTATCGCCGATTCGATCGCCTCCACGCCGACGGAAACATCGACGAAAACACCTCTCTCTATTTCCGCAACACCTTCGCCGGCAAGCTCAACGAACTCTCCAGTGCAGGCCACTGCGCCGCCACACTCGGCGCAGGACGCATCATGGACATCCGCGTCGGCTACGACCGCAACGCAACCCCACTCCCCGAAAGCGACTCCTTCACCGGCAGCGACTTCTCCGGCTCCGCCAGCGTCATCTTCCTGCTCAAGGAAATCAACGTCACCGGCGCCATCCGCGACGCCTCCCTCGCCACCACCTATCCCGGCGTCGGCTATATCGGCAACGTCTACGCCCAGGATGGCTGCCTCGATTCCAACCTCTCCGCTGAACGCACCATCCGCCGTATCATGATCGGCTACGAAAACGGCAACCGTCGCCAGATCATGAACCTCGACGCCGACGTCTCCGGAACCATCGCCACCCGCGCCCTCGGCCGTCTCTACTACACCGGCTCCATCGACGACCTCACCCTCGACATCAACCGGAACGTCGGCCCCGTCCACGACGATAACCCCGCCAACTGACGTATCCGACGTTCTCGTTCTGTCTGGCCACAGGTCGCCCGGAGGCGCAAAAAAAGTCCCCGCCAATAAGCGAGGACTTTGACATTTCTTCGTATGCGATACGTGTTCGGCTACATCAGTGTGCCACCGGCTTGCCCAGCACACTCTCAAGCTCTCCAATTCTTTCCTTGAGCAAATCTTCCGTATTGGCTTCCACATTCAATCGCAGCAGCGGCTCCGTATTGCTCGCCCGGCAGTTGAACCACCAGTCCTCAAACTCCACCGTTACCCCGTCGAGATGATCGATCTTGCCGGCCGCGTATTTCTCTTCGAGCTGGGCCATCATCTTTTCCTTGTTTTCCACCTCGAAATTCATCTCTCCACTGCACGCATACCGCTTCAACGGCTCGATCATCTCGCTCAACGGCTTACTGCTTGCCGACAGTACATTGAGCAGATGCACCAGCGTAATCATCCCGCTGTCCGCATAGAAATTGTCCCGGTAATAGAAGTGCCCGCTCAATTCGCCCCCGAACACGCCCTTGGTGTCCTTGAGCGTCTTCTTCATGAACGCGTGCCCCACGCGCTCCCGCCGCGGCTGCCCGCCGTGCCGCACGATCTCCTCTTTCACCGCCCGGCTCGACCGCAGATCGTAGATCACCGTCGCCCCAGGACTCTTCGCCAGAAAGTACCCCGCGAACAGCCCCGTCATCAAGTCGCACCCCACCGTCTCGCCCTTCTCGTCCACGATCACCAGCCGGTCCGCGTCCCCGTCGAAGCACACCCCCACGTCCGCTCCCTGCGCCAGCACCGCCGCCTTCAGCTCCGCCAGGTTCGACTCCACCAGCGGGTTCGGCTCATGCTTGAACACCCCCGTGCATTCCTCGTTCAACACTGTCATCTCAATCCCCAGCCCGCCAAACAACAGCGGAACCCACTTGCCCGCCATCCCGTTCGACGCATCCACCACGATCTTGAGCCGCCGCAGATTCGCCGCCAGAAAGCTCAGCACGTGCTGCCGGTACGGATCCGTCAGATCCTTCACTTTCACCGTTCCCGACCCTGCCGCCTTCGTATGCCGCAGCGTCGTCGCGATGTGCTTGATCTCCTGCAATCCCGTCTGCCCCCCGATCGGCCGGGCGCCCAGCCCGCTGATCTTGAACCCGTTGTAATGCGCCGGATTGTGGCTCGCCGTTACCTGCACGCCCCCGCACGTCCCCAGATGATTGATCGCAAAATAAATCTGCGGCGTGTCGATCACCCCGATATCGATCACGTTCGCGCCTGACCCCATCATCCCCTCCTTCAACGCCGTCGCCAGGGATTCGCTGTGCGTGCGCATGTCCCGCCCCACCACCACCGACTGCATGTTCACTTCCCCTCGCTCATACCCGTGCAGAAGCGACCGCAAAAACTGCGCCGACGCGTGACCGATCTTCCACGCCGCCTCCTCGTTCACCTGCTCCGGATACACCCCACGAATGTCGTACGCCTTGAAAATCGATTCGTCGATCATCCGTCAAACCTTTCTGCTCTTCACAAGTCCTTGTCGTGCCCGGCCTGACCGGGCATCCGGAATCTCTTGACACAGATTCCACAGATTTGACAAAACAAATCCGCGAAATCCGCGCAATCCGCGGTTACTTCTCTTTTTCCTCTTCTTCCCCCTCGTCATACCCATACTTCCACCCCTCCGTCTCATCCATCTCGTCGATCTCCCGCTCCATCATCTTGAACATCTTCTCCTGCATCGGCGCCAGCTTCTGATACCATCGCAGCGTCGCCTGGTGCGCCGCCAACAACCCGTCCAGCCGCAGCAACTGCCACTTCGCCAGGCACGCCTCCTCCTTGATCGTCGAAAATGGGTTGCAGCTCAGGTGTACACGCCCCGTCGCCTCGTCCCGATGAAAATATTCGCATTGTTCGCACTGAATCATCACGCCGCCTCCTGCTCGCCTCCGCCCCCATCAATTGCCGCCGCCCCTCGCTGCCCCTCCGCCCGCAGCGACCAGCGGGAGCGTCATTCTTCCGGATGACCGCGGCGGGACTATCTGTGCGATTCGCACCGCCGCCGCCGGCCCAACCCGTCATCCTACGCCCCCCCCGCC
>JAFGCA010000571.1 GCA_016932895.1 Sedimentisphaerales bacterium
AACCCGATTCCGGTTCCTGTTTCTTCGCTTTCGACTTCTTCGCCGATTTCATGACCGCGGCATCCTATCCGATCTCTTCCCTCATTGCCAGCCGTCATCGCCTCCTGTCATGCCCACAGAATTAGCCCTGTTTTCCTCTCCTCCCATCGACACTCTCTTCCCTTGTCATCTCCCATGCCTTCCTGTATGGTTTCTCCAGTGTTCCTTGGATGCCCCGCACATGACGACAGCCAAGAAGAATATACTGTGGATCTTCGGCGATCAGCATCGGGGTCAGGCCCTGAGCTGTAACGGCGACCCCAACCTCGACACCCCGCATATCGACCGTCTCGCCGACGAAGGCGTCAACTTCGAACGCGCCGTCTGCGGATTTCCCTTGTGCTGTCCCTTCCGCGGTTCCCTGCTGACCGGCCGCTATCCCCACGAATGCGTCCCCGGCCATGAGTACCGCATGCCGCCCGACATGCCCACCATCGCCCATGCCTTCAACAAGAGTGGCTATGAAACCGTCTACTTCGGCAAATGGCATGTCGATGGCTGGCACGAACGCGACGGCCGCGCCGCCATGCACTACGTCCCTCCAGAACGCCGCGGCGGCTTCGGCACCTGGCTCGGCTATGACAACAACAACTGCCAGTGGGATTCCTGGCTCCACGGTCATGACCGGGCCGGAAAGCAAGTCTCCCACTATCGCCTGCCCGGCTTCGAAACCGACGCCCTCACCGACATCCTCATCGACTTCATTCGCACCAAGGGCGAGGAAAAACAGCCCGGTATCTATCGCCCCTTCTTCGCTGTCCTCTCCGTCCAGCCGCCGCACGACCCCTACGTCGCCCCGGCCGAATTCATGGCCCGGCACAACCCCGCACGCCTGCAACTTCGTCCCAACGTCCCCTCCATCCCCCGCATCGAGCAACGCGCCCGCCGTGAATTCGCCGGCGCCTGTGCTCAAATCGAGAATATCGACTGGAACGTCGGTCGTATTCGCGATGCCCTGGCAGAAGCCGGGCTCGACCACGACACCTACATTATTTTCTTCTCCGACCATGGCGACATGCACGGCTCGCATGGTCAGTTCCGCAAGACGTCCCCCTGGGAGGAATCCATCCGCATCCCGTTCATCATCGGCGGCCTTCCCACCCGCTACGAACACCGCCAGGGTCGCGTCTCGCACCTGATCAACCATGTGGATATCGCCCCCACTACCCTCGGACTCTGCGGCATCGAAAAGCCTGCCGACATGGCAGGTCAGGACTTTTCGCACGTCTATCTTCGCGATGGCTCTCCTCCCAAGGCCCCGGATTCCGCCTATCTGCAGTCCGTCATTGCCACCCGCCACCATTGCAGCATCGACCGCCCCTGGCGCGGCGTCGTCACCTCCGACAACTGGAAATATATCGCTCTCGAACATCAGCCCTGGCTCATGTTCAATCTGAACGAGGATCCCTACGAACTCGCCAACCTGGCCCACGACACCATGTTCGCCACCCAGCGCAAGCGTCTTCACGACCGCCTCGCCCAATGGATCGCCGACACCAAGGACACCTTCGCCCTCCCCAACTTGGACTGAGCCAAAACCCTGTTCTCTCCCTCCCGACGGTCCTCTCTTTCTGTCCCCCTACTGACATATGTTAGTTGGTTTCATTTCCAGCGAGTTACGACGATCCCTGCCTCGTCAGTGGAGATCGGGATCCTGATTTTGTATGGAGCAGTTGAGCGCGAGAAGAGGATATAGCCCCTCTGCTGCCAAGGACATCCGTAAAACTTGCCCTTCACCCATTTGGCGCAACTTCACCCAAAAAAGACAAACCAACAAGTACCACCAGCAGCCCCGCGTCCGGCGTGGCTCGCCGTGGCCTCCCGGCGAAGGCGGGCCGCGCCGGCGAGGGGCAAGGCAGCCAGGTCGTGCATTTCGATCAGCGGCGATATTTCGCGTCAAATCGGCTCCAGGAGTCCGTCGCCTCGGTTTGTCACCAGGCTGCCAACCGAGAGCTACAAGACGGACTTTGGCCTGCAAGGCGGCGCGGGGCGAGTAGTATTCGTATACATGAGCCACGCGCCAACGCAGCAGGGGAGCCGATTTCACGCGAAAGATCGACGCCGAAATGCACGACCTTCGCGCTCCACTGCTCTTCCCGGCCTGACAAGTCTGACCGCTCCTCTACTATGGGCTTGAGCCGATCGCCGGGCGCCCGTACTCTCTGCTTCATGAGCCAAGACATCTACCATACCCCCCGGCGGAGGGCTTCCTGATGCGCGGCGTATGGCGAGGAGCCATGGGCACCGTCGGCGGTCTCCCCCGTACCTTCGGTCTTCACCGGCACTTCTCCCGGCCCGAACTGGAAGGGCCCGCCCCCCAGATCACCCGCGATCTGATCCGGCGCGCCTTCAGCTATTTCCTTCCCTACCGCCGACAATGGCTGGCCATCCTCCTCTGTATCGCTTTGGCTTCCGCCCTCAGCGTCCTCCCTCCCTTCTGCGTGGGCCTCATCCTCGACCGCGCCATTCCCAATTCCGATTACCGCCTCCTCGCCCTCCTCGCCGGCGCCATGGTCGGACTCGCCGTGGCCAGCGGCCTGATCGGCGTCATCCAGCAGTCTCTCACCGCCCGTGCCGGGCAAAGCATCATGTTCGATCTCCGCAACGAGCTCTATCGCCACCTGCAGAAGATGTCCCTCCATTTCTTCACCAGCACCCGATCCGGCGAGATCGTCTCCCGCATCAACA